>NZ_ACJN02000002.1:0-300000 GCF_000174435.1 Desulfonatronospira thiodismutans ASO3-1 | reverse complement strand
TTAAACCAGGGGGGCGTTTTTGAAAAATTTAGAGATATAGAATTTTTCAAAAATTTCAGAATAAATAAAGAACTCGGGGTGCTGACCTGGGGGGATGAAGAAGTGGATATTGCCCCGGAAAATCTTTATGCTGAAGCTACCAATACTCCTCTTCCAGAGTGGATGAATCCGCAACAGGGTTCCTCTGAGAATTTGACGTATCAGAAGAGCTCGTAAGTCAAGTGGCTGATCTTTTTTGATTCATGGGAGCAGTCTTGCTATGGTGGTCTTGGTAACAGTTCATTTTTCTGGGAACCCTACACAGGATGAACAGCAGGCAATGATTCAGGCCGCAAAGAGTTTTGCCAAAGATCCAGATAAGGTTGAGGTGGTACAGGACAATGGTGACCATTCAGGGGGTCCTCGATGTTGATTACTGGCACAAGGCCTGGGGACTGTCCCTCGCTGTGTAGGTCTGTGCAGGATCACGGAATTTTGCGCTTGTAATTTTGGTAATTGTGAAGGCAAGGTGTCGCGGGGACTGTCCCCAGGCCGATGCCAGCACCCCCTCTGAATGGTTACGGACAATGAATCCAGGAACAAGCTGACAGCTGCTTTCAGAATGAAAAACGAGGCTGCATATAAGGCTGTCGAGAAGGTGTGGCCGAGGTTCGCTAAGAGCACACCATCCAGGATCGAGATGAGTGTTCGGTTTGAACAGGAAAAGGCCTACGACCTGCGCACCAATAAGCGATAAGTACCAACATCACCAAGCAAGATGCCTGTCAACCCAACAAAAAGGCAAACTGCTCATGAGCAATTATGTCCAGCATGGACGATATAGATAAAGCAAGCCTGCTTCAGGCTCTAAAAAGCGCTGAAGCCGAGTGCTTAAGGTTGCGCGCGGAGAATGAACGCTTAAGAGCCAGGCTTGGGCTTGCCACTGAGACACTGGAAGAAGACAAATCAAAAACCCCCTCACTCTCAACTTCCTTGCAGGAGCCGCACCTACTTTCGTCAGCATCTGTATTCTGCAAATCCTCTCCGGAAGAGAAAATAGCCCTGTTTCGCCAACTGTTTCGGGGCAGGGAGGATGTCTACCCTGTCCGCTGGGAAAACAAACAGGGCCGAAGCGGCTATACCCCGGCCTGCGCCAATGAATGGAAGCGACCCTTATGCGGCAAGCCAAAGGTAAAATGCGGCCAATGCGAAAGCCGCCTTCTGAAACCAGTGACTGACCAGGTTGTTTTTGATCACCTGGCCGGCAACCAGACCATAGGAGTGTATCCACTTTTGCCGGATGACACCTGCTGGTTTCTGGCGGCTGATTTTGATAAAAAGTCCTGGCAGGAAGACGCCGCTGTATTTCTGGAAATTTGCAGGGAGATGGAGATTCCAGCATCACTTGAGCGTTCCAGGTCCGGCAACGGAGGTCACGTCTGGATTTTTTTCAATAGTCCGGTTTCGGCTCATAATGCCCGCAAGCTTGGATGCGCGGTGCTCACCAGGGCCATGGAACGCAGGCGGGAACTGGGTTTTGATTCCTATGACCGCTTTTTCCCCAATCAGGACACATTGCCCAAAGGCGGCTTTGGCAATCTTATTGCCCTGCCTCTGCAATATTATCCTCGAGCCAGGGGGCACAGTGTTTTTATTGACTCCTCTTTGCAGCCATACCCGGATCAATGGGCTTTTCTGTCCGGGGTCAACACAATGAGTCCGGCAGATGTGGAGGCTTTAGTCCATGAGGCCGGTCAAAGAGGTGCAGTAGCTGGAGTGCCGGACAGTGTTGAAGAAGACACAAGGAGACCCTGGACCCTGCCTCCTTCAGGTAAAAAGCCTCCAGAAGGTGTGTCCGGACCATTGCCCCGGGAAGCATCACTGATTCAGGGCAACCAGATTTACGTGGTAAAAGGCGGATTGCCAGCAGAAGTGCTGAACCGTTTGACCAGGATGGCCACCTTTCAGAACCCCGAGTTCTACAGGGCTCAGGCCATGCGTTTATCAACTTTTGGCAAGCCCAGGATAATTAACTGCACAGAAGAGTTTCCTGATCACCTGGCTCTGCCCCGGGGGTGTCTGGAAGAAGCCCTGGTATTTTTGAAGAGCCTGGGGGTCCAGGTTAACATCTCGGATCATCGAAATACAGGTCAAGCAATTGATATAGGTTTTAACGGTGCCTTGACCCCTGAGCAGCATCGGGCCGCCCAAGCCATGGCAGAACATGACAATGGTGTATTGTCGGCAGCCACCGCTTTCGGCAAAACAGTAGTTGCAGCCTGGCTGATTGCCGAAAGGAAGGTGAACACCTTGATCCTGGTCCATCGCAAACAATTGATGGATCAGTGGCAGGAAAGGCTTGGGACTTTTCTGGATTTGCCAGCCAATTCCATTGGCCGTTTTGGAGGGGGAAAGAACCGGGTCAGCGGCGTGGTGGACATTGCAACCCTGCAGAGTTTGAACCGGAAAGGAGAAGTCCTGGATCTGGCAGCCGATTACGGGCATATCATTGTGGATGAATGTCATCATGTGTCCGCCTTCAGCTTTGAACAGGTCCTGAGGAAGGCCAAGGCAAGGTATGTGTGCGGCCTGACCGCCACGCCCATCCGTAAGGACGGGCATCACCCCATAATATTTATGCAGTTTGAGCATGTCGTTGTGCCCAGGCGTACGGATTTTGCCCTGCCTGCCAATATGGATAACCCGGGCATTCAGGAGGTCTACTCCGCCCTGGCTGGTGATGAGGCCAGAAATGAAATGATCTTAAACGATCTGTTCAACGCCCTGGAGGATGGGTGTTCTCCAATCCTGCTGGCCAGACTGGTAAGCCATGTAGAAGAACTGGAAAAGCGGCTGCAGAATTTTGTCCGCAATGTCATAGTCCTTCGGGGCGGCATGGGCAAGAAACAGAGGCAGGCAGTATTTGAAAGGCTGGCAGCAGTTCCGGATACAGAGGAGCGGGTGCTGATAGCAACCGGCAGCTATATCGGGGAAGGGTTTGATGATGCCCGTCTGGATACCCTGTTCCTGTTGTCTCCTGTTTCCTGGCGGGGGACTCTGCAGCAGTATGCCGGGCGTCTGCACCGAATGCACAGCAACAAACGCCGGGCCCTGATCTATGACTACGTGGATGAACATGTGCCGCAACTGGCCAGGATGTTTCAGAAGCGCCTGGCCGGATACCGGGCCATGGGATATAAAACAGCTGAGGAAAGCCCGGGGGAACATGTGGGAGCATAAGTCGGGCAAGTTTTTTTACAGGCTTAAAGCGTCTTTTCATGCTGGCTGAAAGCATTCTTTGTGGTTGTGAAAATGTCAATGTCACACGTATTACGCAGCAAAACCGACGTTTTCAGGCGCATGAAAAATAGTGTTATAAGCCAGGCCTTTGTTGTTGATGTGAAATAGATATTCTGACCCCGCCGCATGATCCCCGGAGGACTGCCTGCTGGTCAGGAGCAGCCTTTTGCACACTTCAGGTCAAGCGCGAAATGTGCAGCGGAGCAATAATGGTCAGACTTCATGGCTCCATAAAACTTGATCACTCACCACTTACTTGCAAAATAATCAAAAAGGGTATAATTTATACTCATGGGTGGATTCGAGTTTGATGAAGGCAAGAGCAAGGCCAATCTGGAAAAGCATGGAATTGATTTCCAGTCCGCTCAGGAATTCTGGAAAGATCCTGATCTCCTGGAAATACAGGCCAAATCAGAAGGCGAGCCAAGATTCCTTCTCATAGGCCGGATAGGTGCAAAACATTGGTCTGCTGTCGTTACCTACAGGAATGATAGGATTCGCCTGATTTCCGTCAGGCAGTCCCGCAAGAAAGAGGTTGAGCTTTATGAAAGCCGATGAATTTGACAAGAAGTTTGACAAAGGCAATGAGGACATCGTTGAAGACCTCGATCTTTCTACGGCACGCCGGGTTAACCAGGAACAAAGGCGAATCAATGTCGATTTTCCGGCCTGGGTCGTAGAGTCTCTGGATCGCGAAGCGGCGCGGATAGGCGTCACTCGGCAGTCGATCATCAAGGTCTGGCTGGTTGAACGTCTGAAGGCTGAAGCAGCTGACAAGCCGGTGAATGGTGACGCCGCAGGCGGCGCATCTTAGCGGAGCGTTCAGCAATCGTCGAGGACAGCCTGCTGGTCATGAACAGTCTATTGCACACTTCAGGTCAAGCGCGAAATGTGCAACAGGGCGAATGGAAATGATCCCCCCGCTAACCCGCCTGAATCCATCATTGACCGTTAGTGGCGTTGAGCTAGGCATCACCAGCACATAGCGGAGGTTGACAGACCCGCAACACGTAAATACAATGTATGTATGATCGAGTTCGATTGGGATCCGCAGAAGGCGCGCGCAAACCTTGAGAAGCACGGCATTTCCTTCGAAGAGGCTAAATCCGTTTTCTTTGATGAGTATGCACGGCAGTTCTTCGATGAGGAGCATTCATCCAGTGAAGAGCGGTTCATTATGCTTGGGTTGAGCAATGTGCTGCGGGTTCTGGTCGTGTGCCACTGCGAGCGTTCCGGTGGGGGTGTCATTAGAATCATTTCCGCACGGAAGGCGACAGCCAATGAGCGTAAACATTACGAAGGTCCGCCGCTATGAAGAAAGAGTACGATTTTTCGAAAATGAAGTCGCGCCGTAACCCGTACGCTTCGAAATTAAAGCGACAGGTGACGATTCGTATGAGTGACGATGTTGTGGAGTATTTCAAGCAGCTTTCGGAAGAAACGGGGATTCCCTATCAGAGTTTGATCAATCTCTATTTGCGCGACTGTATGGCCCACGGGAGGAAACCGGATTTGTCATGGCACTAGTAGTTCGTTTCATTAAAAAGTTTACGCTTAAGAACATTCAAGATCAAATTTTTTCCAACGGAAGATTACCGGAGCAGAGTTCATCTCTGCTATGCCCTTAAGGATTCGCTCCTTGAGTTCCTCCTTGGATGAAACCCGAATGTGTCGCAAAAAAGTACGGGCCATCTTTGAAAATGCAGACTCAATCAGGTTTAACCAAGAGCCGTGCTTTGGAGTATGGACATACTCAAATCTGTTGGGCAGGGAAGCAAGGTATTTCATGGTTTCCTTTGAAATATGGGACGAATGATTATCCAAAACAAGACGGATAGTGTTCTCTTTCGGATACCTGGAGTCTATTTCCTTCAAAAGCTCAATAAATTCTCTGCTGCGATGTCGATCATGAACTTGAGCAATAATTTCTCCAGTATGCAGATCAAGGCCAGCAAGGATAGAGACTGTGCCATGCCTCTTATATTCATAATCCCGGCCAGTGCACTGATGTCGTCCAGGTGCAGGCGATAGATCCGGCGCAATGGTTTCCAAGGCTTGCACGCCCGGTTTTTCGTCCACTGAAACTGTTATTGTTTTAGAAGGCACAGCAATATCGCCTTGATCATTTTGCATGTTAACTTCTTGGTAAACAACCAGGACATCATTCATTTTTTGCTCGAAATCAGGATCTCTCTTTTCAAGATAGTACTTGATTTTATGCGGTTTTATATCGTGTTCATTGAGAATACGCCAAATGGTGGCTTTTGCAGCGTTTGCCAGGCAATGGTGTCCTTCCTTGGGAGCATGCTCACGTGTGTATCTGGCAAGCTCCTGATAGGTCCAAAGCTCAGCAGCAAAGCCGTAATCTTTGGGTTTAGTACAGGCCAGATTAACAACCCAGGCTTTTGCTGCATCATCTATAACAGGATCAAATGGCCTGTGATAATAATCCTTGAGACCAGCTTCCGGGCCTGCTGCCAAGGCTTTCTCTATGCACTTATAAATAGACGGTCTGCTCAGGCCTGCCTGCTTTTGAATATGCGTGATTGGTTTTCCGTCTGCATAAAGCAAAAGGACTTTGGCCCGTTGAACATCTCGCAATGAAGCTGCTCGCGCATTGCTTATAGTCTCAAGCTTTATGCGTTGCTCAGGCGTTAAAACGAGTTTTGGGAGTTTGGTCTTCTTACTCATGACTACCTCCTTCAATTGTTTGAAGATATGGTAGCCAAAAATAAATTACATGTAAAGCTTTTATTGAAACTTAGTACTAGCCTGGATTTCCGCCTGACGTTTATATGTAGGTCTGGCTGCTTGTAAGGCCATGCCTTCCTTACGAAGAATTCCTGGCGATCAAGGAAGCTTTGGAGGATTTGGAAGACCTGAAGGATCTCAGGGAAGCAAAAGCCGAGGCCGGCAGCGATGCGACCGTCAAGTTGTCGGATGTGCGCGGGGAACTTCTTTCTGATTGAGACAGTAATCGGCATCTGGTACTTTTGTCCTGCATCCCCCTGAGCGACATATATCCTGACACATGGGGGCAAAGACCTGTGCTTGCACTTACTCCCCCAGATACTTTCGAAGATATGGTATGCCTCGCCATTACTTCGAGTCCTCTTCACCATGCGGCATTTCCCCTCAACAATGAGTGCTTTTTGGAAGACATACTCCCGAAGCCCAGCTGAGTCAGGCTGGATAAGGTTTATACATTAAATGCAGGCCTTTTCGTGGGCCGATTCGGATCTTTGCATGCAGATGTGTTTGAACGGGTCAAAAGGCATTTCTGTGAGCATTTTGTATGTCATCTGCTCAACAGATGATCTGATTTGTCGTACTGATATCCTGCAAGCACAGGCACAACTGGTTCAACGCATGATCACCAGGGACGGGAGGCCTGCAGATACCGACCGGCATCAAATGTACGCCTGCAATATCCAGTTCGGCGTAAAACAGAGCTTGCTACTTTATCCCGGAACATACGGTGTTGGACGCCATTAAAGCAATCGTTGACTTTTATACGGCAATGCCGTACTTATATCTAACATGATATTCATTGAGACAACCATATTCACAAAATTGCTTCCTAAATATTTAAACGATGATGAATATCGGGCACTCCAATGGTATCTGCTTGTTTATCCTGACGCCGGCGATATCGTTCGTGGAAGCGGTGGAGTTCGCAAGATTAGATGGGCTCCGAAAGGCAAAGGGAAAAGCGGTGGGATAAGGTTTATGTATTATTGGAAAAAATCAGTTGAGGAAATCTGGCTGCTTACGCTCTACTCCAAGAGTGAAAGAGCAACAATTCCCGGTGATGTTTTAAAAAAGATTGCGGAGGAAATTGAAAATGAGTGATCGAAATATCGGTCAAGAAATACTGGAAGGAATAAAAGAGGTTAAGCGATTCAAAAAGGGTGACGTTGAATTAAAGGCTTGGCATTTGAATGAACCTTCTCCTGCAAAAACCATTAGAAAGAAGCTGAAATTATCACAGTCTGCTTTTGCCAGCTTAATGGGTGTTAGCCCTCGCACCATTCAAGATTGGGAGCAAGGGAGGAGAAGACCTCAAGGACCGGCAAAATCCCTCTTACGTATTGCTGAGCAACACCCTGAAATATTCATTGAAATAAGATAATTTTTTTTGAACTTGTCCGGGCTGGTTTGCTCCAAGGCCACACTGGAAAAACACAGCTGCCAGCTTTTCCGATAATACCCAGGGAACAGAGTGGGACCACCCTACATTGGCCACCGGCTTATTCTAACTGTGCCTATTTTGGGACGGTCTGTTTTGGAACTTATCCATCTGAAATTCAGTAGATTAGCCATGTCCGAACCCAAACAGGCAGCCTGTCCAGGATGAGGAGAGTTTAACATGAATTCAGTCGAGCTCATGCACAAATTCCGTTCCGCTCTGCCTGCAGTTCGGGAATGGATTGAGTATACCCTGGAACAAAACTGTTTTGCTGCAGTTTCGGTAGACACCAGTTCTTTTCCCCGGCTTAAAAATGTCTTCCCGATTGAGCTGCTTGTGCAAACAAAGGTAGTTGTCGTCCAGGGGAAGGTACCTTTTCCTCCTCTTAGCCAAATGGGTCTGCCTGAGTTTTCCCAAATGGAGAACATGTCCATGCCAGGCATTACCTATAAGGACACTTTTTTTGTCAACCATTCCCATCAGACCGAGAGTCTATATTTTCATGAGCTGGTGCACGTTGTTCAGTGGGAAAGGCTGGGCTTGGACAGGTTCCTGCTTGCTTACGGTGCAGGCCTGATGCAATTCGGATACGAAGGCAGCCCCCTGGAAAAAATGGCATATTCTTTACAGCTTGATTTTGACAAGGGAGTTTTATCTGCCAATACAGTCGAAATTATTCAGCAGCAGACTGATGCAGTCTGGAAACAAGTGTCTTTATTGCTTTCGTAGGGCAGCGTCCAGAATCCTGGGAGATTTTTGAGAGGCCGGGCTATCCAAGAGAATGTCCTTATGGGAGTAGTTGGAGCAAACCAGAATCCATCATTGACTTTTGGCAGCACGTAAGTCAGCACATAAAAACAAGCAAACATATTCCACCGAAGTGCTGGTGAAGACAGGCAGGCTGGTGGCTTTGAGTGCTTTCTTGGTGGTGGGGCCTTAGGCCATGCCTTCCATTATAGGGGGAATGGGGCCGAAAGCCCATGACCTACCCGGTGCACAATAAAGGTGGTTGACATTATGTAGCCGGCAGGCTACTAATAGGGTTTAATGGAAGTTCGCAAGACGGAGGTCTATGTCAAGTGGCTTGATGGGTTGCGCGATATTCGTGCGCGGGCCCGAGTTCTGGCGAGAGTCGAGCGCTTGGCAGCAGGGAACCCAGGAGACGCCGCGCCCGTGGGTGAGGGAGTCTCTGAGTTGCGAATCAACTATGGCCCGGGTTACCGGGTGTACTACAAACAGCAGGGACGCGAGTTAGTGATCCTGTTGGCTGGTGGTGACAAAAGCAGCCAGTCAAGAGACATCAAGACCGCTCAACGCCTTGCCCGTAATCTGTAGGATTAACCCATGAAAAAGACAGTTACGTCCCGCTACGATGTTGCTGAACATCTCCGTACGCCTGAAGAAATGGCTGCATACCTGGAAGCTTGTATGGAAGAGGCAGAAGGTGACGCCGCATTCATAGCAAAGGCTCTTGGCGATATTGCCCGTGCGCGAGGTATGTCGCAAGTAGCACGCGATGCAGGTGTGTCACGTGAAAGCCTATACAAGGCGCTTTCTGGTGAGCGAACTCCAGGGTTTGACACTGTCCTGAAGGTCATGGCAGCGCTGGGCTTGAAGCTGCATGCTGAAGTGGTGCATATCCCAAACCATGCCCAAGCCCATAAGGATAACGTGGAACAGAAAACCGAGGATGCTCACGATGCCGGCAAATAAACATGGTTGATCTCCATCCTTTGTTCAAGAAGCCCGCTTTAAGATAGTGGGGCGAACACCGTTAAGGGCTTTTTACATTTTCTCCGTATGCACGGCGGGTTTTGTGACCAATATTCTGGAGATTCTGCAAAGCAAAGCTAACCGTTGAAGAAAAAGCCGAGGTGGTCGCAATTTGCGACCACCTGGCAAACCTCAAGTATTCTCCTCACCTTCCTTACGTGACAATGTTCGGCGTCAGACCCCGATGGTATAAACAGGCGTAACCGTGGTTGTATTTGTATCGTATAATCGCCTAAACATTATTGGAGAATTTTCATGCACTTTAGCATTCCATATTTCTAAACAGTTTCCTTATGCAGTGTACTACCGCATTGAGGATGGTGTAGCGCGCGTCCGAGCCGTACTCGACTGTCGCCGGGATCCGAAATGGATATCGGAACATCTCGATTAAAAAAGGACAATATGCCTGCTGATGGAAACTTGGTTTAAAAGGGTCTTAAAGCTGTTTTCCAACCCTTGAGGGATATTTTTCATGTTAGCCGCAGGAATGAACATGGGACATTACTGCAGACTCTGCGGAAGAATAAGACCAAATGAGAGATTTTCTGGCAACGGACATCGGATTCATGTGTGCAATGATTGCGCGAAGATGCCAAAGGCGGATCGGGATGCCATTGAACAGGAAGAAGAGATATGCGGTTTTATGAGGCAGTCACACATATCGGACAAGAATATTGCCAGACTTCGAGCACTGTCGGCGTCAGATAATTCGCGGATAGCTGACTTGGCTTCTCTGGTTCTTGATGTCGCCAAAGTCAAGCCATATAAGAAACGTCGCCTCAAGGTGTTGGCGAGGGAGCGTAGAGATCTGCTCGAGGCTCTTGAGAGAACTGGCTTGATTCATGTGCATCAATAGACAGTATAGACGAGGGCAGGCTCAGTCCTTCTTTCCAGACTCACAGGGCGCATGCCAGGAATGTGCAGGAAGCGCTCAGGGAAAAACAAAACAGCATCGTCTGTTCCAGGTGCGGCAGTGAAATGGTCCTGCGCCGGTCCAAAAAGGGCGGCGACCAGGGTAGCCAGTTCTGGGGATGCTCCAGATACCCCCGGTGCAGGGGCACAGTGAACATTGCCTGAAAAACCGGCTATGTGAACAGTCTTTACGGGCAGCCGGCACTTATGAGACCGGACCTGAGCAGGCTGTTGAATTAATTACACGCCTCAAAAAAGCTTTTTTGGTAATATTCAGGAAGCAGGGTGAGGTCAGGAGACTGCGTTGGCCACTTGCAGGCTCTTAAAGTGCCCGTTTTGTGGTGTAATAGACGTTTTCAGGCAGAATAACGGCCTGTTTTGGAACGTATTATTCGATAATTCAGTAGATTAGCTCGGTCCGAGACCAAGCACCAAGCTGGTTGGGCGTCGAAAATGCTTTAAACTTGTGGCATCCGTCGCTAAGCCGCAATGAGCTAAACTCACACAGCCGTCACAACGGTACGGGCCACAAGCAAGCACTCAAATGCGTATCTATGCTGGATAGGGAACAGTAAGTGCTGCACACTTCAGGTCAAACGCGAAGTGTGCAACAGGGCGCAGGGAAATGATCCCCCCGCCTGGTCTTGAATCCATCATTGACTTTTTGCAGCGCATAAGTCAGCACGTAAAAAATGTGCACATAAGATCCACCGACGTGTAGGCAGAAGAAGAGCAGGCTGGTGGCTTTGAGTTTTCTATTGGCGGTGGGGCGTATGGCCATGCCTTACATTTTCGATATGAAATGACATAGCGCTGACGACTTGCAGATCCGTTCGGCCCTAACATTGGAGTGCAATAGTGAAATTTATTGAGCTTGTCAGATTGCTTGAGCAAAAAGGGTTCAAGATCATTATAGAAAAGGGATCAATAAGGTATTATGGCAAACCTGGATGGGATAAATTGATACGAATTGATTATCATGGCTCGAAAGAAGTGCCTACGGGCACGTGTCACCAAATCCTTAAAGCAGCAGGAATAAAGAAGCCATAAAAGGAGAACAACACAGATGATTGAATTGCCGTATTCATTGGTAATCGAAGCAACCGAGGAGCCTGATTATTTCGGATTTTATTCCCCGGACCTGGAGGGTTTTTCAGGCATAGGGCATTCTGTGGAAGATTGTTTGTTCAAGGCCAAGTGGGGTATGCAGGAACATGTCGAACTGCTTAAGCAGGAAGGTCTTCCTGTTCCTCCTAATAATTCAGATCCCAGGATCATCATTCAGAATGAAAAAAAGCTGGCAGTTGCCTGATTCTATTTATCTGTTCAACCGATGGCTGAGAATGTATCTCCACCGGATCGTCGATAAGTCTACCTCCAGCATGCTGTGAAGTAATTGCATAAGATTGACCATCCTTCTTTCAAGGCTCACAATAAGCATGCCAGGCATATGCAGGCAGCGGTCAGGGAAAAACAAAACAGCATTGCCTGTCCCATGTGCGGCAGTGAAATGGTCCTGCGCCGGTCCAAGAAGGGCGGCGACCAGAACACTCAGTTCTGGGGATGCTCCAGATACCCCCGGTGCAGGGGCACAGTCAACATCGCCTGAGAGAGACTGCGCTGGCAACCTGCAGGTTCTTACAGTGCCCATTTTAAGGGTGTAACAGACGTTCTAAGGCAGAAAAACAATCTGTTTTTGAAGGTATCGCTTGAAAATTAAGTAGAATAGCTCGGTCCGACCCAAGCAAATTTGATCCGTCCGACCCAACCAAACTTTTGATCTCCTTTTACCGATCGTTACCTGGAGGTAATCCATGATAAAGCCACCACAAAAAATGATCGATAGCTTCTTAGAATGGTACAAGAAGGATGTACATGCAGAAAACGAAGACTATTATCATGAGACGATCACTTTGGACTATCTTTCTGGGTTATCACGATCTGACTTTATTGATTTTTTTTACAACTTTGCTCATGAAGGCGGCCGTGTTCAAAGTGGTGGTTACAGGACAAGCAAACAATTCCGAGAAACAATAAATAGCCAATACGAACAGTTCCTTCCTTTCATATTGAGTCCATTTGAAGCAAAATTCGATGAGTTACAATGGCTTAATAGGATAGAAGATTTTAAATATTTCGGAAATGGCCTGGCTACAATCTATCTGAACCGTGTTGATAAGAAGCGTTTCCCTATTCTCAACAACAAGACAGCTAAAGCTCTGCAGCTGTTCGATATAAAACTTTCATCAAAAACTATTGAGCGATATCAGGATACTAAAGCTGCTCAGCAAAAGCTTATCGACTGGTTTCCAGAGCTTGAGAATTTTTTTCGAGTTGATTCGTTATGTCATTTTTTGGCTGGAGAAAAGGAAGGGAAAAAAATTGCGGACGAGCTGTTATCAAATTTAAGAAATACTCCTAATGATGATGAGAATTCCAAACATCCTGTCCAAAAGAAAGATTTCGGGACGTTACCCTCATTAAACACCATCCTTTACGGTCCACCCGGAACCGGGAAAACCTGGAAACTGCGCAAAGAATATATGGACCAATTTACCGACACCTCGGCCACGCTTTCTCAAGAGGAGTATGCAGCAAGACTGGTTTCTGATCTTGCCTGGTGGAAGGTTATCGCTATGGTAATGATGGATCTCAAGGAATCCAGGGTGAGTGAAATTATGGGCCATCCATTAATGCAGGCCCGCATAAAGAGATCCAGCAGCGCAAATCCAAGGGCAGCTATCTGGGCGCACATCCAGATGCATACAAAACAAGAATGTCAAAACGTCAAATACACCAAAAGATATGAACCCTTACTGTTCTGGAAGGGTGATAATTCAGTATGGTCAATCGACCTGGAGCTTGCTGAGGAGACTGTCCCTGATCTCAAAGAAAAACTGGAAGAGTTTAATTCATTCGAGCCGGGAAAGCCGACTAAGGTTGAACGCTATGATTTCACCACGTTTCATCAATCCTTCAGCTATGAGGATTTTGTTGAGGGCATCAAGCCGGTTATGCCTGCAGAAGATGCAACAGAAGAAATACCTGATAGTCTTACCTATGAGGTACGGCCAGGAATATTTAAAAAAATGGTCCAGTGGGCACAGGCCGATCCCGAGCATAATTATGCCCTGTTCATAGATGAAATCAACCGGGGAAATGTAGCCAGCATATTCGGCGAGCTGATTGCTTTGATCGAAGAAGATAAAAGGCAAGGGGCTGAGCATGAGTTAACCGCCACCCTGCCATATTCACAGACAAAGTTCGTGGTCCCCAAAAATCTTTACATAATAGGGGCTATGAACACGGCGGACCGCAGTGTTGAAGCCCTTGATACCGCCCTTCGCCGCCGGTTTACGTTTATCGCTGTTCAGCCTGAACCCGAAACCCTCCCAGCAGCAGGCGAGGTTGAAGGTCTAAATGTTGACCTGCGCAAGATGCTATACACAATCAATGCCAGAATACAGAAGCTGCTGGACAAGGACCACTGCATCGGACATTCCTATTTCCTGGGCGTCAGAAATTTTCAAGATCTGCAAGGGGTATTTGCCACCAAAATTCTACCCCTGCTTGAGGAATACTTCTATGGTGACCCGGCCAGAATCGGCATGGTCCTGGGAGAAAAGTTCGTATCGCGCAATTACGAGTCCATAAACTGGGCATCAGGCGATTGGGGACAGGAGGAATTTGATGAGCGCCATATCTTTGTTATCAAAGATCCCAGGAGCCTGAGCCAGGAAGATTTTCAGTCCATCTATGAATAAGCTTGTCCAGGTTTTTGAGCATTCACAGCTTCCAGTGGGTGATAAACTCAAGGAAGTTCATTTTCGCCGGCTGGTAAAGTATAACGAACGTCACGGAAACGTTTTCTTTGCAGTCGGTCACAACCGCATATATTTTCGAAATTATGTGGGCGTGATCCAGGTGGGCAGCCTGACCATTGAGATCCTGCCCAAAGCGGACAACTCTCTGAATAACGATCAAACAACCAGAGACAAATGGCAACGCGCCCTGGTTGAGATGATTCGCAGATCAGGGCTGATCAGGCTGACTTCGCTTACCGATGCAATGCTTAGCACCCATTCGGCCAGGCTGCTGGACATTTTTTTCAGATCTTTTCTTTCAGAGGTCGAACAATTAGCTCATCACGGTCTGGTTCGCAAGTACAGGAAAAACCAGGACAACCTGACCACCCTAAAAGGCAGGCTGCTGTTCCAGAAACAGATAACCCTGAACCTGGTCCGCCGTGAGAGATTCTATACCGAGCACGTCCATTATGAACGGAACAATCCATTCAATCAAATCCTTGGCACAGCCCTGGACATTCTCATCCTGACCAGTTCCAACCCTCATCTGTCAGCCCAGGCCCGAAACTTGGCCCTGTCCTTTGAAGACATCGACAGGATCAACGCTGCAGAAGTTACTTTCTCTCGGCTTAATTATACGAGGAACACTGAACGCTACCGCCGCGCAATCCAGCTGGCCAGGCTGATCATTCTGAATTACTGTCCCGATGTTCGCAGCGGCGGCGAGGATGTGCTGGCCATTCTCTTTGATATGAACAATCTTTTTGAACGTTACGTATATGCCCAGCTCAAGCGGGCTGAAGCAATGAATTCAGAACAAAACGTTTCCTTCAGAGCTCAGGTTCAGCAACCTTTCTGGAGGACTGAAAGGATTCGAAAACATATCAGACCTGACATAATTGCTGAAATAGGCCAGGGATATGACCAGAAGCGGGTGGTCATTGATACCAAATGGAAAATTCCCAGGGACGGGAAGCCTGCAGATACCGACCTGCATCAAATGTATGCCTACAACGTCCATTTTGGGGCAAAACAGAGCTTGCTGCTCTATCCCAGAACATCCAGTACCTGTGATATTCAGGGTTGTTTTGAACAACCGGTCCATTTTTCTGACATTGGAGAAAATTCCTGCGGCATGTGTTTTGTGGAACTCTTTGACCAGGATGACAAACTGCTCGGGGAAAAGACGGGGAACATGATCATTGACCGTTTGCGGCAGATCTGACCGGAATCGTGGACATTACATTAAGCTGGATTGAAAGCCAGGCTTTTTCCCTTGTAATCTTCACCAAAAAATGGTTACTTGGCCTGAATTTGGATCAAAAAGGCCTTTTTCAAAGGCTTTTCTGACAATACTCAGGGGACAGAGTGGCAGACTCCATTGACAACCTGCAGATTTTTACAGTGCCCATTTTGGGGTTTAAACAGGCGTTCTAAGGCATAATAGCAGTCTGTTGTGGAACGTATCATTCGATAATTCAGTAGATTAGCTCGATCCGACCCCAAGCAACTGTTAAAGTAGAATAACGAGGTCTTCATGGATGAAATTATTCCCGTAGAGAACATCACCAGTCTGATCTATCAGATAAGAGGCTATAAAGTTATGCTGGATAAGGATCTGGCTGAGCTTTACGGGGTTGAAACCAAGAGATTGAAAGAACAGGTAAGAAGGAATATGGAAAGATTTCCTGAAGATTTTATGTTCGAGCTGTCCCAGGATGAACACGAAAACTTGAGGTCGCAATTTGCGACCTCAAGTTGGGGTGGAACGAGATACGTACCCATGGCCTTTACAGAGCATGGTGTTCTAATGCTTTCATCTGTTCTAAAAAGTGACAAAGCAATACAAGTCAACATCCAGATTATGAGAGCGTTTACAAGACTCAGGCAGCTTGTGCTGGATAGTTCGTAAGCGTCCATTTAACCCCATCTTTTTTTCTCCGCCTGATGTGCTAATGGTCTCCCAAATACCAAGGAGGGGCCGTTATGCAAACCAAGTCACAGAAGTACACGCCTGAGGAGCGGGCCGGATTCTGGTCCGCGCATATCAACAAGTGGAGGCAGGGCAGCCTGACCAAGGCCGAATACTGCCGCAGGGCAGAACTGTCCAAGCATGCCTTCTATTACTGGTGCAAAAAGCTTGGGCACACCAATTCCAGGAAAACCCAGGAGGAAAATGCCATCGTGCCGGTGCCCCTGAAGGTTGTCCAGGAGAAAACCCATACGCCTCTGCGCCTGATGGTCAATAGTTACCAAGTGGATATCCCGGGTGATTTCCAGCAGGAAGTACTGGCCAAGCTTGTCCGTACTCTGGAGGAGATCACGTGATCGCGGTAAGTCAGGCCAAGGTGTATCTGGTCACCGGACATACCGACATGCGCAAGGCCATAGACGGGTTGTCCATCATGGTCCAGGCTCAGCTGGAGCATGACCCCTTTTCCGGTCATCTGTTTGTCTTCTGCAACAGGCAGCGAACCATCATCAAGATCCTGTACTGGGACACAAACGGTTTTTGCCTGTGGCAAAAGCGCCTGGAGAAGCAAAGCTTCAAGTGGCCTGCATCAAAGCAGGAAGTTATGGAGCTTGATGCGAGGCAGCTTGTTTGGCTTTTAGACGGTCTGGACCCTGTGCAGGTCAGGGGGCACAAAGAGTTAAAATTTTCCACATTATTTTAGATTTTTTTGCAAAAAAAGCTTGCAATTCCAAATGGTTGTGTGTATATGAATACTCAGTTATGGACATCAACAACTTGCCAGATGATAAGGATGCGCTCAAAGATATCGTTGCTGACTACCACCAGCAACTTATCTACCTGCAGGAGAAACTGAACTTCCTGCAAAAAGCCATCTATGGGTCCAAATCCGATAAAAAACCCAAATGCGGCTCCAAAGAGACCTGGCCCATGATGCCTGGCCTTGTTGAGATGGAAACCGAGGTGGAAACGCCCCAGGAAAAAACCATCACCATACCTGAACATTCCCGTAAGAAACGTGGCCGCAAGCCCATCCCCAAGGATCTTCCCAGAAAGGATATAATCCATGACCTCTCTGGGGAGGAAAAGATATGCCCCTGCGGAGTCGAGCTAAGCCCGATAGGTCAGGAAGTAAGCGAAAAACTGGATTATATCCCTGCCAGGCTGATTGTTAATCGCTACATCCGTCTCAAATACGCCTGCAAAAACTGCGAGGGAGCCGAAGATGATCAGGGTGCAGTCAAAATAGCTCCCATGCCGGAACAGCTGATCCCCCAGGGCATAGTGACTCCAGGTCTTATGGCTCATATCATCACAGCCAAGTTTGTGGACGGCCTACCCTTTTATCGCCAGTGCAAGCAGCTTTTAAGGCTGGGCATTGATATCTCCCGTTCCACCATGGTCTCCTGGGCCATGCATGCGGCCAGGGTCTGCGAGCCTTTCCTGGATCTGTTCAAAAAGGAGATCATGCTCGGATTCCAGGTGGGCATAGACGAGACCCCGGTACAGGTACTTGATGAACCGGGCCGGTCCAACACTTCCAAGTCATATATGTGGGTTTTCCTTGGCGGCCATCCTGAAAATCCCACTGTCCTTTATGATTATCATCCCACGCGAAGCGGTCTGGCCCTGGATTTCCTCCAGGACTATCAAGGTTATATTCAAAGTGACGGCTATGCAGTCTACAACGACCTGGGCGACAAGCCGGGCATATTCCATGTAGGATGCCTGGCCCATGTCCGGCGCAAGTTTATGGATGTGGTCAAACTCTCCAAGAAACAAAAGCACAAGGGCGGAACCGCCCAGGAAATCCTGAACCTTATCGCCAAGCTATATATCCTGGAACAGTCCTTTGAAACCAGAAAGCTAAAGCCCGACCGGATACAGGAAGAACGTCAGGAAAAAAGTATACCCATACTAAACCAGATAAAAACTCTGCTGGACGAAAGAAGTAAAACCACCCCGGACAAAAGCAAACTGGGCACGGCCATAAATTATGCCCTGAACCAGTGGGACAGAGTGGTGCGCTATACACTGGATGGCCGGCTGCGGCCTGACAATAATCTGGTGGAAAACGCCATCAGACCCTTCGCCCTGGGACGCAAGAACTGGCTTTTTGCCGGACATCCCAATGGAGCCAAGGCAGGCGCTATGTACTTCTCCCTGGTGGAGACAGCCAAAAAGAACGGCCTGGAGCCTTACGCATACTTACGCCACCTGTTTGAAAACTTGCCCCTGGCCAAGACCGAGCAGGATCTGAAGGCCCTTATGCCTCAGTACATAGATCCGGAAGTCCTGCCTTCCCCCACTGCCTGCTGATCCCAACCATCATACCCCTGGCCTGCTGCATATCCAGTGGGCCAGGGAATACTACCAACGATACCCGCCCATGGATAGGTGTACCCGTTTGGACGCTTACCTTTCATCTGTTCTAAAAAGTGACAAAGCAATACAAGTCAACATCCAGATTATGAGAGCGTTTACAAGACTCAGGCAGCTTGTGCTGGATAGTTCAGAACTTCGCAAAGAGATCGAAGAATTGAGAAACGAAGCAGAGAATAAATTCCAGATAATTTTCCAGGCCCTGGATCAATTGATATCAGTTGAAAAAACGCCCAAAAAGAAGATAGGCTTCACAGCCAAAGAAAAAAAAAGTTCATATGGGGAAGTTGAAAAAAGCGATTAGGCAAGAAAGCAAGACAATATCTTAGGGTGCAAACTTCAGAATCAAAATGCCACGACCGATCAGATTCTTTATCCCCGGCCATGTCTGGCATATAACTCATCGTTGCCATGGTAGAGAATTTTTTCTTGATTTCTCGACGTATCGCAAGTTTTGGGTGAAATGGCTATATGAAGGCACAAATCGCTATGAAGTTCCAGTATTGAATTTTACGGTTACATCAAACCATGTCCACGTTTTGGTTTTATCTCCAAAGGACATGAAAGCCATCCCCCTATTGATGCAGCTTGTGGCTGGGAGGGTCGGTCAAGTGTACAACAAACGCAAGAACCGAAAAGGAGCTTTCTGGGAAAGTAGATACCAGGCCACAGCGGTTCAGACCGATGAACACCTGGCCCGGTGTTTTATGTATATTGATCTTCACCCGGTGAAATGTCGCAAGGCGCCCCCTGCTCTGGCAGGATTTCACACGGGTAAATATGGTTAGAGCAAAAGTGGTCAAGCACCCGAGAAAATGGGAGCATGGCGGCTATCATGAGATTGTCAGGCCCAAGAAACGCTACCAGATAATCAAACGCAGTGAAGTTTCACGTCTATTGGGGTTAGAGGAAGATCACCTCAGTAAGTCTTATCAAAAATGGATTCGGGAAGCCCTTAGAAAAGGCATCTTATCGAGGGATTCAATATGGAGTACTGAACTTGCTGTAGGCGACAATGGATTCATAGAGACAATAAAAAAGGGTGTAGGCAGGTTTGTTTCAAAGATGACTGTGAAAGAAGCTCCCGCCCTGTATGGTCAAGCGCAATCCCGGCCGAACACCTTGGCCTGGCAGATATTTGAAGAGACTGATTTGCAGAAAATATCTATATATTATAAGCCCTTAAGTCCAGCTGAGGATGAATTTCCTTGATTTTTTTAATTCTAAGGTCGAAATACAGGTTGTTTTGAACAATAAATACAATAAAATATGTACCTTACGCGGGTCAGACCCCATGCCCGCAGAAACATTTCTTAGCCACCTATGCGGTGGATCACTAAGTTCCCTTTCCCGGACGTAGTACCAGGAATTTCTTAGCCACCTATGCGGTGGATCACGTTTTTTCTAGGTTAATAAGCGAAAAGAAAAGTTTCTTAGCCACCTATGCGGTGGATCACGGCTTGACTTATTTGATTAACCTTTAGCCATGTTTCTTAGCCACCTATGCGGTGGATCACCCAACCTAGGCTCCCTGCGCCGCACAGAGCAGTTTCTTAGCCACCTATGCGGTGGATCACCAGCAGCAAGTAGGTATTATCCCGGTCAAGGCTTTCTTAGCCACCTATGCGGTGGATCACAGGTTCGGCGGTCCGATAGTCAAAGATCACCATTTCTTAGCCACCTATGCGGTGGATCACCATCTGCGCCGTAAAACCCCTTTCTTCAGGTATTTCTTAGCCACCTATGCGGTGGATCACATTATAGAATTATGTAAACTTTACAAGTCCCTTTTCTTAGCCACCTATGCGGTGGATCACCTGATTGACTATGTTTGCCGACACCTCGGCCATTTCTTAGCCACCTATGCGGTGGATCACCTTTCAAACGACAATATGGGTCCGTCCTTTACTTTCTTAGCCACCTATGCGGTGGATCACACCTGCAGTTTTGATTGTCTGCCACAGGTGATTTTCTTAGCCACCTATGCGGTGGATCACCTTTCATGTCCCACGCTCCGGTTCCCGGCTGGTTTCTTAGCCACCTATGCGGTGGATCACCCGGACCTATACCCGTGCGTGCCACGACTGCGTTTCTTAGCCACCTATGCGGTGGATCACGACAATACTGAGGAAGGCTTGCGCGAGATCGATTTCTTAGCCACCTATGCGGTGGATCACGATCCTCTATTTCTGCCCAGCATTCTTCCTGTTTTCTTAGCCACCTATGCGGTGGATCACCGGGGATGGAGGTTCGAATCCTCCCCGCGGCTTTTCTTAGCCACCTATGCGGTGGATCACAGTCCGCCATGATATCCAAAAATTCTTGAGTATTTCTTAGCCACCTATGCGGTGGATCACCCTGTAAAGGCTTTAAAGCGCTTTTGCGTACCTTTCTTAGCCACCTATGCGGTGGATCACTCATAGTATTGTTTCCCGAAAAAAAAAAAAAATTTCTTAGCCACCTATGCGGTGGATCACTTAAAAATTGTCCTTTACAAATTTTCGGCTATTTTCTTAGCCACCTATGCGGTGGATCACTCTTTAACTATTGGAGGTCTAAAAATGGTACTTTTCTTAGCCACCTATGCGGTGGATCACGTTGAGCAAGAAAAATATAACTCAATCATTTGTTTCTTAGCCACCTATGCGGTGGATCACTGAGTTTTGCCATGCTATTATCGAATATTTAATTTCTTAGCCACCTATGCGGTGGATCACAAGGATTTTCTGGAAAATCCTTCTGTTACTTTTTTCTTAGCCACCTATGCGGTGGATCACGGAGTATGCGTAAGGGCTTTAAAGTCCTTACATTTCTTAGCCACCTATGCGGTGGATCACTGAGAAATTTTAAAACCAGGTTAAACTTGGAATTTCTTAGCCACCTATGCGGTGGATCACGCAAAGCTGTGTAATGTTCCGACTTGTTTTCTTTTCTTAGCCACCTATGCGGTGGATCACAATTGTACTCTCAATAAACCTTTAAAATCATTTTTCTTAGCCACCTATGCGGTGGATCACACTCTTCTTTAAGGGACGCTTTCAATTGGGATTTTCTTAGCCACCTATGCGGTGGATCACGTTAGTCCATAAAGATCTTGTGCTTCCTTCAATTTCTTAGCCACCTATGCGGTGGATCACTAGAACCTTTTAGCCATGCTATCCTCCAATGTTTTCTTAGCCACCTATGCGGTGGATCACTTTAGACCTCCTAGTTAAAGATTAATCCAATATTTCTTAGCCACCTATGCGGTGGATCACTACTATAGTTTATTTTTTCCGTACTGCAGTGTTTTCTTAGCCACCTATGCGGTGGATCACACTCGGACCCTCAAGAAAGACTAAAATTTTAATTTCTTAGCCACCTATGCGGTGGATCACTTTTGGCTAGACAAAACCCGAATTTACGCCAATTTCTTAGCCACCTATGCGGTGGATCACTGTGTGTGGGCAAGGTGAAAGCGCTCCCTGAATTTCTTAGCCACCTATGCGGTGGATCACATTTTCGTTTGTCCCACTAATCAACGATTAACTTTCTTAGCCACCTATGCGGTGGATCACGCAGTGCACATTGATGCTGTTGGGGGCTTGCTTTTCTTAGCCACCTATGCGGTGGATCACCAAGGCTCAGAAGCTGTACAATGAGCTGGACATTTCTTAGCCACCTATGCGGTGGATCACGGGAGGTCATACAAAACCCGACTTAATTAGTCTTTCTTAGCCACCTATGCGGTGGATCACAGAGACCAAGCACTGCCGGGAAAATCCTTTAGTTTCTTAGCCACCTATGCGGTGGATCACGCCATAAAATTGTTACAAAACCTAATTGTCACAGGCAGATACACTTCAAAAACTCTCAAATACATTGATTTTCAATTTGCAAATCAAGATTATTGCAAGTCATTGATATTTATCAATCTTTTTTGGCCAAGTCTGACAGGAACTGAAACAACATATCAAGCAAAGAACGCTCATGTGCCTGCTGAATGATTAAAGCTCTAAACTCAGAATTTTTAACCTTCCGACTGCCACAATCAAAGGCAACCGGCATCACTACCCAGTCCTTAAATAAATCAGCCACATCAAAAACTAAGGCCCCGCGCCTTGTCTTGCCGTGCAAAACAGGCAAAAAGAAAGGAATTCCCAAGCCATGAAGAGTAACCGCAGCATACCCATAAGCTATGTAATTCCCATGGTCCAGGTACGAATTGATTAACTGTGCTTTGGTTTCCCCTTTTTTCTGCCCAGGGTCCCGGGTAAACTCATCAATTTTGTAACGGGAAGCCAGGCACGCATACAGACTTTTGGCAAACTTAGCTTCAGACAGCAACAAATCATTAGCTTGCTCTGCTGAATGTATAGATTCACGCAAAATATCAGAAGCTTCACGGGGCCAGTTCAAACTTAAAGACGGCCAGTGCTTTTCTCCCCATTCTACTCGTTTTTCCAAAAATTTTTTGGCCAACGATAAGCGCTTTTCTTCATCCAACCACATCTTCATCCAGTTCTGAGCGTATTCAGTAGGCCTATATTCGTCCTGGGGCAACAGGAAAGTAAAATCCATAGCCCCGAATAAAGGTGAGCCGCCACTACCGGCAAAACCTATCAAAACATTGGATTCCGCCAGCTTTCTTGCCGCAGCATCAGTTATAGAGCTTCCTTTACCCATCAAAACAAAGGCGGTGTTTTTGTCAGGAATATTGACAAACTGCAAAACATCCCCACCACCTGTTTCAGTCAAATAAACCACCCGGTCTTTTTTCTGCATAATCCTGACATGCTCAAAATAAAACACATTAGCTCTCTTGGAGAGCATGACCGCCATTGGTCTTCTATTTGACTGCTTATTCTGCACAAAACACTCCTTCCAAGAAAAAATCAAGACCTGACCTCTCAAGCCAGGCCAAAACACAAACTCTATTCGTCATAAAACACAGGCAGGGATATGATGTTCCCCTGTCTGGACAAACCATAACCATCCGGACTCCCGTGCAGTCCATTTGTGCAGGCCCCCTTCTCCACAAACAGCTTGAACGAGCGGGCAGTGCTTTTGCTGGTTACATTTACAAAGGGCAGAGAGGCAGCAATCTTCAAGCGTTTTTGTCGTAACTGTTGTTGTTTCTGGTGTGCTTCAAGGTTCTCGCTGAACCGCTTGGAGTTCTTCTTGGACGGAATACGGAAGCGAGCATAATACTCATACCCAACCACCCTCTCATCTGGCACTGGGGCTACATCACTATTGGTTGCTATATATTCGTACTCAAAATTCGGCGCACCTCCCAGATAATCTTCCAAGCCCCAAAGATCCTCCCGAGTTTCACCGAAAACCCTTATAGAATCACCAAGCCCGGGCAGGCTCAACATACTAGGGAAAGCCACAGCAAATTTATATCCTTCCTTGATTCTAAGGTGAATCCTCGAAAATATCTTTTCGATCCTGGTATATATAGGACTGTCCGCTTCCACTTTCGGTCTTTTGATTTCAATATCCATATAATAAAGAGGTTGCATTTATACTCTCCTTGACCACCTATACGGTGGTACACGTTAAAGTTATCCGGAAAAAACTCCACCGCGGATCATGGTCGCAAGCAAAAACATAGCGTCCTTGTTCAGCTCACCATTCCCAGGCTGCATCTCGTCAATCTTCTTCATTAAAACAAAGGCAGAGCCATTTTTCTTGCGATAATAGTGGTTGTCTTTCAACGACGCGCCATTCGGTTCAACAGCAATCGGGGTCATGTCATCGCCCCTCTCATACCAGGTATCAATAACTCTCAGGGCGTTCCCTATTTTCTGATCTCTCAGGGCTGCATGTCCCATCGAGATCATGTCGGCGCGAAAAGAACTAGGGTCTGAATCTTTCAAAATATCAGACAGTTCACGACTATCGACTACGCCGACCTTATAAAGCGGACGGGCAAACCCCTTAGGCTTGCTTGAGACATAGTTCTGTGAAGGGAACACCTCAAATACGCCCTTCATCCCAAATTTAATGACTCCCTCGACATGGAATCTGGTCTTGCTTTCTCCCTTAAGACATTTACATATCTCTGCTCCCAACTTCTTTTCATCTGCAGTATAGTCATTGCGAAAACCCAGGGATGTCGCTGACTGGACGGTTACGCCATCAGCTTCAGGGAGATCTTTTGTTTCTGAACCAGGAGGGAGAAACTTCACGGTTATTTGCCTGCCGCTTTCAAGCTCGGAATTTCGATAAAACCAACGTCCGTTCAAGACATTTCTTGCGTATCTACAAGATATTTCCATCAGTTCCTCGCTACCACCAAACCGCTCCGCAAAAGCCTGGCAATGATCGCTAAACGATTTCTCTGAAGAGGAAAACAAGAGGTTTTTTAAAGGGAGGAGGCCAAACGAAAAACGGATAACCAAGCCTTCAGCGTTTGCTTCAGTCTTGGCAGACTCTGTCACCTGCACCTGGTAAAGTTTCTCTTTACTTGCGTCGCTGACATTCTGGGTTCCCCGGATGCCATGCCTTACCACGCGCACCTTGCTATAGCCGTTTTGAGGTTTTGATGTATAGTTATACATTAGTCCGTCAGAAACCGCTACACCTCTTTGAAAAGACAACAACTTCGGTAAATTTCCAATGCTCATAATTCTACTCCTTTTATTTTATTGTTTAACGACAAAAAAAGTGTCGTCTGTAAAATCAAAATGCCACATACCAACCGTGCCCCCACTATTCAGCTCCTGCTTCACACCATAAAGGGGGTCATATCTAACCAGTCCTATCATGTTATCTGCCAAGGCGATTTCTGGCTCATCAACTCGTCCATCCTCCCAAACCAGTGTCCTACCTCCTTGCCTTTGCTTAAAATCCGTTACTGCACAATAACCCAGGTTAGCCGGCACATACCATCCCTTGTCGGCTTTTTGAAAAATTGCACTCACAGGATCAAAGCCTTCATCCAGTCTTTGCTGGACTAAGTGCATTGCATCGCTAATCCAAAAACCATTACTCACCTCCGCCAGCGCACCGATCAAATCATCCTTGAGCTTCACCCGCCTCGATGAAATATAGTTTAAGGAGCCGCCGGCAATCCGCAGTCCTTGCATGGCCTCTCTTGCCGCTTCAACAGTTGGGACCCTGCCATTAACTCTAAAAATCAAAGATATTTCCAGGTGGGCGGTCATAGTTGGTTGCATTGGCAGCCCAATAGGATCTTTCGTGTTTACCTGTTTCCCACTCGGCGTCCCGCGAAACTGAATAGGGGATGTTACTATATTCACCCTATTACTTCCCTGATTCATCTGAGCCATCTGTTCGATCAAGGGTTCCGCCCTGTGGTGTACGACTCCTACACCATCAACTTCACAATCCAGCATGCACCCGAGTTTGTGTCCGGTACACACAGAGGGGAAAACAGGGACAGGTGCATAAAGATATGGAGATTGCATCATGTTTGCCCGTCTCACCATTAAATTATTAAAAATCAGATATATACTCATATCATCTCCTTAATCAGTCCCCTTATTACCTGACTGGTCCTGCTCTTATCTGTTACATTAAAAGATATGTCTTCGTGTTTATCTATCGTGTTCATCATGCTATCAACCAGCAATTCTTCAGTCTCGTTGCCTTTCATCCCTGTAATAACGAAGAGTTCAAGGTCGTTTCTGCTGTCCAGAAACTTCTTTTCCCATTGTCCATCTTGAGTCATTTCTTTCTCCTCCAGGATCCTTCTAGGACCTTCTTCAGTTATCAAACTGTTGATATTTTCCGACAGCACCCTCATGTCATACACACACTCCTCAACAATCGGCCTTAATACGGACGCTTCTGCTTTTTGCGCGAGCACGCCGGTTTCTTTTGCGAGCTTTCTGCTTGCACCAGCATCTCCTTCTCCCTGGTGCATCCCTTCCTTTCTATTGGCAGAGAGCCACTTTCCATAATTCTCTACATCACCCCACCTCACTCGAAAATGAAACGAGTCAGAGCCTCCAAGCAAGAACCGCCAGGCCCTCTTGTCTTGTCTATCAGCCTGAGGGGTGTTTGCCAGCATGGGCGAGTTTATATATCGAATGTTTTTTTTGAGGCAGACATTCTGTGCATTTGACCCGCCGTATCCCAGCAAATTATAAAGTCTGCCGGCATTAAATCTCTGTTCGCCCTGCTTCCTATTCTCTTCATAGGCATCCAGGACAATCTTATTTATACCGGGGGACACAAGAGGAACAAAGGCAATATACTGGTCATTGTCGGGGTGAGGGACGATCACCTGCTTAAGTTGCGGATCTAGTGAGTCCATATTTTTTTCAATGAAAGCCACGTCATCTTGCTCAACAACATCCACAAAGCCCTGCACAGCAGGGTCAACATTGCCGCTTTCTGTTTGCCCGGACTTGTAATCAGCATATTTCTTCAGCAAGGCTTGGTAGATTCCCGAACTGTCATTACTGGTTTGATCCAGGTCTGGTCTGTGCCCATTGTGCATCAAGCTTGCCGCACATAAATATGGGGTGCTTCGAGATGCCTTTTTCCCAAGCAGAACCCCGCCATTTTTGGCCTGAGAATGAACGAGCTTACTTTGAAAGTGGACGGCGAACTTGTTGACATGCGCCTTAAGGTCAAAATTTGTTGCTCCCGTAGTGGAAGCAATGGCTTTTTTGGCATCCTCTAGCGCAGTTCGGGGGGTTAAGGTATTATTCTCATATTGCTTCAGAAAGTCCTTTTTACCGCACCCTTTTATCTTACAGGAATTTTGGATTTCCGGATGCTCCCATAATAATTTTATGATTTCATCCTGCTTGAGTATTTCCGGGTCTGTCTTATCAACTCTCAACTTCAAAAGTGATAAAATACTGTTTAACGCTTTCTCCGATCCTTCTATGTCGCAATCATCAAGAAGCCCTCTCAAGTCTTTCTTGGTAGCTCCGACCATTTTACGATAAAAATGAACATCTGGATGTTTCTGCAGAACCTCTGTCAACAGATCCAGTTCTTCCGCCTCTGCATTCGTCTTGAGCAAGTCGTTTGTTTTCTTGTCTTCGATCAGCGCATCCATGTCTGGTTCGTCACTAACGACGAAGCATAAATCTTCAAATTTACTTAGAAAATCCTCCCAGGTTATCGCCCCCATATTTGCCCCCCTATCTTTTTTGGAATCATGTTTCCCTCCTTTTTTAGCCAATCTGCAGAACACTCTACTGCTGTTTATTTGTTTTGTCAATATTAAACTCCACATTTTTTTCTTAATTCAAATTTTTTAGGGAGAAAAAATATAAAATATAAATTAATTATATATATACTTGGTTTTATCTTGACAAATATATATTCAATATCTATTATCAAGTTTATTCAAGCAACAAAAACAAGGGAATTGGACATGACAAAAGAATATGAGAGGAAGAAGCTATATGTATTAAGAAGGGCTTGCTGGCTTGGCAGAGCCAGGAACTCTGATCTGATTGAAAGGTTTGAAGTTACCAGTGCAACCGCAAGCAAGGTTCTGCAAGAAGCCATCAACGAATGGCCTCACGTCTTGTATCAATACCGAAAAAGCGGTGTCTTTAAGAAAGAAGAGGCGGTGACACCAAAAGAGGCCAGTGCTGAAACAATGATTGAGCTGTTTGAAAAACACGCTGGCCCGGAGGATACCGGCCTGACGCATGAAGAGGCATCGGTTTTCTTCGTTCAGTACCCACCCAGGAACCGGCCATTGTCCGGCCTGGACATAATACTGGAGTATGTTTTCAAGGCCAGGCAGGCGTACATCAATCCAAAAGATATGCGTGGCCAGCATATAGTCATTGAGATACTTTATGTCGGGCTCAAAAAAAACGATCTGCCCAGGTGGCGGAAGGTGGTCTGCAACGGTCTGCAGCATAACGGACAAGTATGGCGGCTACTGGCACAGGATATAAACTCGCCAGGGTACATACAAAAGCATTATGTGATGTCGAGGATAATGGATGCTAGACCTTCCCCTACCTCAGTTCCCAAAGACTTTGAGTTTAAGGATGTCAAAGCTGAAAAGACCAAGGTGGAGGTCATTTTTAATGAGGAGCTAAACAACGAACAACGGCAGGTGCTTTCCAATGAGCTGGGGGTCAAGGATGGAAGGATCACAGTCCCCAAAAATGAGCTGTTTTACTTCAAGAGATATTATCAGGACGACAAGAAGAATATGGGCCATGTTGTCTGGCCCTTGATAACTTATAGTAAGGAGGTCTGATGTTTGTCACCATCGTTTCCCATTGCCAGGGTAAAGCAAGAAACAGGTCTTTCTCCTTAATTGACAGGTATGCCACAAGAATAGGCGATAATGTTTGGACCACTCAGATAACCATGGAAGCCTTGAAAGAGTTGTGCCGGGGGCTGAAAAGCAAGGTATCCAAATTTACGTCTGTCGCAATATACAGAAATAAAGGTTACAATTACCAAGAGCTTTACGCTTTAATAGGAAGCAAGAAAGGATATGACAGGTATGGCAGATATGCTATCGGGA
This sequence comes from Desulfonatronospira thiodismutans ASO3-1, assembly GCF_000174435.1. NCBI lineage: Bacteria > Pseudomonadati > Thermodesulfobacteriota > Desulfovibrionia > Desulfovibrionales > Desulfonatronovibrionaceae > Desulfonatronospira > Desulfonatronospira thiodismutans. The sequence continues at coordinate 271,219 of NZ_ACJN02000002.1, read as the reverse complement.
CAAGCACCCAAACCCAGAGATGGCCTATGTTTTTTAGGCATGCAGCTCTCCTTGCTGCAGCCAGCGGCATGTCACATGATTTTGGGAAGATGACCGAATATTTCCAGGGAAAAATCCTAGACAACTCTATCATCAAAGACCCAATAAGGCACGAACTTATATCCGCCTGGATCTTTGACTATCTTTCAAACAAGGGTTCATGGGATGATAAGACATTTATCAATGCTTGGGAAGAGTTAAAGGGTTGCCTTAACAGCTTGCAAAATGGTGTAATCAATCTGTGGCAAGGGAACGAGTCTGTTCAGGACGCCATAAAGTACAACATTATTACCCACCATAAAATGTTTGGCCCCACAATAAAAGATATGGGCAATACCCCCCAGGCAATTCCTCATCAATTTAATTATTCTACCTTTGTCAATGAAGATAAGAGAATAACCGAAAAAATGAAGCTGGACATGAACAAGATCAAAACTGCCCAGATTGCCGCCATACTTAAAAAGATAGAGAGCAAGCAAAACAGACTGGAAAATATTAAATCAAGCCCTGATTACTTGAACGGGCTTAGCTTCATATCCAGGGCCGCCCTGATCCTGGCGGACCATGAAATATCAAGCAAAGACGAGGGAGAAGTGGCAAAAAATGAGCTTATTGCCAATTCCAAAAAGAAATACAGTCAAGACGAAAAGGAGAAATTGGAAAAGGGTTTAGAAAAACAAGCAGATCAAGCAAAAAAAGATAAAAGACGAAAGAAAATCACAGATTCTAAACACAGACAGATAAAAGCAGAGATTGAGGCTCAAAAACAAGAAATTGAGGCGAAAAAACCGAAGCAGTCTTTGGACTTTCATCTGAAAGGCGTCTCCAAAAGAGCTTCTGAACTGGTTGCGCACTTCAACCCCGAGGCCAACGGGCTTCCTGCATTAGAGTATTACAGCTACGAAAATCTGCTGTTACCCGGCGATACTAATTCAAGATTTGCGTGGCAGGATAAGGCCGTGGACTTCCTGAAAGAGTACAAGAATACGCAGACCCTTGTGCTTAATGTGGCTTCCACCGGAGCCGGCAAAACCTTTATGAACGTACGAGCACTAATGGCCTTAAGGGAAGGCGAGCCAGTCAGAATCTCATCAGTATTGAATCTGCGAAGCTTAACCTTGCAGACTCATAGCGCATACAAGAAGGACCTTGGGCTCCAGAATGACGAGTGTGTCTGCACAATCGGGGATCTTACCATCCGGAAACTGCACGAAGCTGAACATCAAGACGCAGAAGGAGTGTCCGCATCAGACAAAGAAGATAGCGAAACAGACTATGAAGAAGATGTTGAAGTTACGGCAACCTCTCTTGAGGCCAACGTCCCGTCCTGGCTCAATGATTTAAGCAAGCAAAAGAAAGGTTCCACCAGGGATGTAATTGGTGCGCCACTGCTGGTTTCAACCATTGACTATCTGATAGCTGCCGGGGAGCCGCACAGGCAAGCTCACCACGCTGTCGCCCTGCTTCGAGCAGCCTCAAGCGATCTTATCATAGACGAAATCGACTCATACGATGTGAAAGCATTTGTGGCTGTTCTCAGGCTGATAACTGTTCATGCCATGCTGGGTAGAAACATAGTCATATCCAGCGCTACGCTTATGCCTGAATCGGTTCAGGCGATTGCTGATGCCTTTAATACAGGCCTGAGAATGAGAAAGTCAGCATTTAGCGACACATCCATGGCCATAGTGACGATCAGTGATACCGTTGGGCCTGAAGATATGGGTGCAGACAGCAATGTGTATAATTCATACCAGAGCTATTGCCAGCAGATCGCCCAGGCGAAAACAGGAACTACCAAAAAATTTAAAATAGCAAAGTTCAATCCGGACAAGGCAAGTCTGCACGAAGCCATAGCAAACTCAGTGTTGGACCTGCACAACGATCAGGGTTTTGCGATAAACGACAGCCAGTATGAGAAGGTATCCGTCGGTCTGGTAAGGGTGGCCAACATCAAAGCCTGCATGGAAATAGCCAGCTACATCAAAAATACTTTTTCAGGTAACAGCGAATACGAGGTAAGGGTGTGTACCTACCATGCCAGAGAGGTTCTTAGCAGAAGGTTCTACAAAGAGTCCTATCTTGACCACATCTTGAATCGTAAAGACAAGAACAATCCAAATGCGAGGATTGAGAGCTTTATTAAAGATGAGCTAAAATCTGGAAAAGACAGTGAGACCCGGAAAAATTTGATTTTGATAGTTGTGGCCACCCCGGTTGAAGAAGTGGGACGGGATCACGATTTTGATTGGGCAATAATCGAGCCTTCATCCATGCACTCCATTATACAGACCGCAGGAAGGGTGAACCGGCACCGATTACAGATTGTCAGCAATCCTAACATCATTTTGCTTCAGTATAATGTCAGGTATGTCGAAGGTGAAAAAACAGGCAGAGGGGTGTTTGTAAAGCCAGGCTTTGAAATAAGAGACAACCAAGTAAGCACCCACAATCAACAGTACGACCTAACGGAACTTTTAAAGACAAAAGACGATTTAGCGGGCATTGACTTTCAAAACACCCCCTTAGACTACTCTTATATTTTTGGAACACCGGCGAGAAGTCGTTCACTATTTGCCGAATATGATGCTGGCTCCATTGCAGGTCGAATCAACAAAATCAAGGACATTTTGTCTTTTGAGGATCGTCTCTGGGCTTCAAAATGGTTTAATGAGGCTTTTCCATTAAGGTCCAAGGAACACAAAACACAGTACCATTTCAAAGATGTCGGCAAAGGTAATCTAGGATTGTTTGAGAGGCGAGATACTGGACAAACACCCAAAATGTATATTGATAGTGTCCTTAATGACCATGAGGACCTGGATAACACATTTCTATCACCCACCCTGCAAGAGTCGTTAGTCTTTGTACACAACAAAGATAAGACCCTCAAAATTGAGCACATCACCACTTTTGATGTATACGGAAACAGTGATGAAATAAGCATAAGCTGGAAGGGGGTCGAAACGAGATGATAAACCCTCAAGAAAATATATACGACACAACATAATCTAAAAGACTCTTTTTTTATATAACATACTTGACAAAGTCGTAACTTTGTTCACTCCGGACAAACTTGGCTGGTAAAATTATGCTTGGTGGACCTGGGCCCCCGGGTCTAGCTTTTTCCTTCCTATCGCCCCATTTATCAAGGAAAGTATAAGGGGGTTCAAGGAAACAGATATTTCCTTGATAAAGTCCAAGCTGGCAACCGATGGATGATTTTGGGGCAAAGGATCTCCAAGAGCTGTTCGACCAAGCCGCAGCCAAGCTGAAAGAAGCTGGCCAGGTTGATCTAGCGAAGAAGTTGGAGAGAGTTGGAAAGCTTAGACGCTAGAGATGGGCAGAGTCCTATTTGGTCAGGCTCTTCCTTTACAAGCCCGGCCTTCCAAGATTCCTTTTCTGCTTCTAACCGCTTTTTACAGCCTATTTAGCCGCTTCCTTGGCCCGCTCTGCATCCTTTCGGGCATCCTCTGCAGCCATTTCTTCTAGAGACTTATACCCCTTTGGCCGGCGATAATACCCTGTCTTTGCTAATGCTCCTCGGCCAGCTCAAAAGCACAGTGCTGCCTATCACTGTGCTTCCTTGATCTTGCCTTTTAGTATTTTCTTGAAGTACATATTCGTGTCTTTCCGGCAAGCCTGCGTGAAAAATTTGAGGGCCTGGGGTACTATCGGTGACCAAACCATAAGGAGGACAACCGATGCTACAGCAATCAGCCCCAGCCACCCGGCCAGGCCTTGAAGAAGTCAAGAGACAGTTCGAGCACTGGCGGGAAACCAGACACACACGATCTCCGATTCCCAACCACCTATGGGCCAGTGCAGTCAGCCTTGCTCAGGATTATTCCATCTGCAAAATAGCAAAGGTCTTGCACCTCAATCACAGCCACCTCAAAAAGCGGGTCCTGGCCGAGCAGGCTCAAGAGTCCCTACAGCCAGGTCCTTCCTTTGTTGAATTTGAACTCACGTCATCTTTGCCTCGCACCGAATATCATCTGGAGACCGAAGCTCGAGATGGATCAAAGCTCAAAATGCAGCTTAAAGGTCCAGACCTACCTAATCCCCTTGAGATCCTCTCGGCTTTCTGGAGCAAAGGGGCATGATTCAGCTCACTCCCCAGATGCGCATCCTTGTAGCTGTGGAGCCTGTTGATTTCAGAAAAGGGATCGACGGGCTGACAAAAATCTGCCGGCAGAGGATCAAATCAGATCCCTTTTCAGGCTGCGTCTTTGTATTTTGCAACAAAAAGAAAACAGCCATCAAGATAATCACCTATGACGGCCAGGGCTTCTGGCTGTGCCAGAAGCGATTATCCCAAGGCACGTTTCAGTGGTGGCCTGATAAAAGCCAGAGCGGCATTTGTCCTCTGGCAGTCCATGAGCTGCAGCTTTTGATCTGGAACGGCAATCCTCAAAATGCGCAGGTTGCACCACAATGGAGAAAAATTCTCACGGAATTTTAACTTAGGGGCTTGCGTTCCTATCCGTTTTCCTCTATATTCCCTCCCATGCAAACGATACTGAGATACAGGGGCAGGGACATCACAGAAGAAGATGTCCGGTTCATCAGACAGCTCATTTTCGAGCATCCTGGAGACAGCCGGTGGGCCTTGTCCAAAAAGCTCTGCACAGCATGGAACTGGGTCCAGCAAAACGGCCAACTCAAGGACATGGTCTGCAGGGGGCTCATGCTGGCCCTGCACAGACAGGGGCACATAATTCTTCCGCCGGCACAAAAAGTAACTGCCACTGGGTACAATCGCAAAGAACCAGTCTCGGTTCAGGTGGATCAAACCCCACTTACATCTTCACTCAAGGACATCACCCCTCTTGAGTTTCGACAGGTGCGCAAGACACCTTTTGAGAGCCTGTTTTCCAGCCTCCTCAAGGAGCATCATTATCTGGGCTACACCCAGCCTGTGGGCGAGCACCTCAAGTACCTGGTCTTTGCAAACAAGCAGCCCATAGCCTGTCTTTCCTGGTCTTCAGCTCCAAGGCATATCGGCGTCCGGGACAATTTCATCGGCTGGACCCAAAAAGACAGGGAAAAGAATCTCTTTCTTATTGCCTACAACAGCAGGTTCCTCATCCTGCCCTGGATCCAGGTCTCCTGCTTGGCCTCCCATATCCTGGCCCAAATGACCAAGATTTTGCAAAGGGACTGGGAGAGCATCTACAAGCATCCGATATATTACCTGGAAACCTTTGTTGATCAAGAGCGCTTCAAAGGAACCTGTTATTTTGCAGCCAACTGGCTCTATCTCGGGCAGACCACAGGCCGGGGCAAAAACGACCACACAGGCAAAGCAAACCGTTCACTCAAGGCTGTCCTGGGCTATCCCCTGACCCGAGACTTTCGGAAGCGATTGCGGGGGCTCAACCGGTGAAAAAGAAAGTCCAATCCATCGATCTGGACCAAGAGCAGATCGACGCCCTTTTACAGCGCGCATCAAAAAACGAGCTGGAAGAGACAGATCTGGATATCATCAAAGCCTTGGTCCAAGCCATCCAGCTTTTGCATCAGGCTGTGGACGATAAAGCTGCCTCCATCAAGCGTCTCCTGCGCACGATCTTTGGCGCTTCTTCAGAGACAAAAAAGAAACTGTTCCAGGAGGATGACCAGCAAAACAAGGACCAGAAGGGTAGTCAAGATCCTTTGCAAAAGCCTCCTGATGAAAAACCACCCAAGGGACACGGCCGAAACGGAAAAGACGACTATACCGGGGCTGCAAATTGCATATACCCTCACCAAACCCTGAAGCCGGGCGATATCTGCCCCTTGTGCGGTCAAGGAAAAGTCTATCCCATAAAACCGAAGTTCCGCATTCGGATTACAGCCACAGCTCCACTTACAGCCAAGATCCATGAGCTTAAGAGCCTTCGCTGTAACTGCTGTCTCGAGGTGTTCACCGCAGATCCTCCAGAAGACATTGGAGAAAAAAAATACGACGAACCTGCCCGGAGCATGATCGCCATCTTGAAGTACGGGAGCGGGTTTCCTTTTCATCGCTTGGAAAAGCTCCAGGAATCTCTGGGCATACCCCTGCCGGCCGCAACACAATGGGATCTGGTCGAACAAACTGGAACACAGCTTCTTCCTGTGTATGATGAACTCATCCGCCAAGCGGCTCAAGGTGAGGTCGTGCATAACGACGACACCAACATGAAAATCCAGCAGCTTATCAAGGAGAACAAGGAAGCCGGGCCGAAAAGAAAAGGCATGTTCACCACCGGGATTGTCTCTGTACTTCAGGGACGCCATATTGCTCTCTTTGCCACCGGCAGACAGCATGCGGGGGAGAATCTGGAGGAGATTCTCAAAAAAAGAGACCACAACCTGCCCCCGCCAATACACATGTGTGATGCCCTGGCCCGAAACATTCCCAAGGGCTTACAGATCATTTTAGCCAATTGCCTGACCCATGGCAGACGCAACTTTGTCGATATCCTGGACAATTTCCCTGATGAGTGCCGGTATGTCATTGAACAGCTGGCTATTGTCTATAAAAATGATGACATGGCCAAAAAGCAGGAGATGTCTGCTCAAGAACGGCTTGTATGGCATCAACAGGAAAGCGCACCGGTTATGAGCGAACTCAAGTCCTGGGCCTGGGCCCAGCTGGAGGAGAAAAAAGTAGAGCCCAATTCAGGATTGGGCAAAGCCCTGGCTTACATGCAAAAACACTGGGATCCTCTGACTCTTTTTTTGAGAGAACCAGGTGCTCCCCTGGACAACAATATCTGCGAACGTGCCCTGAAAAAAGCCATCCAGCACCGGAAGAATTCTTTATTTTACCGCACCCTGCGCGGGGCCAGGATCGGCGATCTGTTCATGAGCTTCATTCATACCTGTCAGCTTAACAAAGTGAACTCCTTTGACTACCTGACCCAGCTTCAGAAAAACATAGAAGAGGCCCTCGCGGCTCCACAAAAATGGATGCCCTGGAACTATCGAGAAAACCTCCCCAACGAATAATCTCCTCCACGCCAAGCCAGCGCAATATCAGCAGACCCTCCTCCTGGACCTTGAGTCATGGAGGAGGTGTCTCAACTTGTGCTGTGATAACCGAAAATTGACCAGCCCCTGAACTGGCCCTCCAAGCAAAGCCTACGCCAGCTGCCGTGAAATTTTTTCTGCTTACGCACGTCTGCCGAAAGTACACAGTAGACATGGTTCTGGAGTCCGGAGGTAAACTGGCAGGGATTGAGGTCAAGGCGGGCTCCACAGTTAAGTCTTCCGACTTTAATGGTTTGCAAAAGCTCCAGAGAGCAGCAGAGAAACGTTTCACAGCTGGAGTGGTGCTTTATGACGGCGATTCCGTGGTTCCTTTTGGAAAGGATCTGTATGCCGTACCCATATCCTGTCTCTGGGGTGGTTCTGGTTTCGTCCATTGATACATCCTGCTTTGACTTTGAATGAGGTTCTTTCGGTTTAGGGGTACTTTTCTGTGATGACGAACGCTTCCTGATCCTGGAGACCAAGGGCCGGGATACGGAAAAGGACCAGACCAAGCGCAGGTTCCTGGACGAGTGGGTCCGGGGAGTGAATGGACAAGGCGGCTTCGGAGAGTGGTCCTGGGCGGTGTCCAGGGACCCCGGGGAAGTGAGGGATGTTTTGCAGGCGTAGGCCGGATGTGCTATAAAATCAGAAGAGAGTGCCGAAAGCGCATTTATGAGGACAATGTTTACAAATGGTGCTTGATGGATTAATTAAGCATCAATATGCCAATGGAAAAAATAAAGCGAGGTAGAGATATGTTAAGACAAGACAGGTTGAAACGGGTAGCCATTGGAGCTGGCCGGATTTTTGACTTTGCCGGCAGTTATGACCTGGATGTTTGCAATAAGTTCCTGAGGACGGATTCCGATACACTTGACCATGATGCTGTACGTTCTGATTGGGATCAGGTTGGCAATGATCTAAAGGAAGCCCTGTCCAGAGAAGCTGATACGCACCGGAAGCAAGCTTAGCCATGTCTGAAGAGTCTAAATCGCAAAATAAGAAGGACAACTCTCCATCCAGTTCTTCCCAGAAAGACGATCCGATCAGGAACGCACATGCCCAAGAAGAAGCCGATACCGACCAAGTCCTGCGTGATATTGAAAAAATGACTCCAGCTAAACGTAAGGCGGTTTTTTCGGCTATACAGTACTCAGGCCCATTACCCCCGGCGGAGCAGCTTCAGGCATACGAAGAAATTCTCCCCGGAGCTGCGGACAGGATCATCAAGATGGCCGAGGACCAGGCTTTTCACAGGAGGACCCAAGAAGAAAAAATGGGGTTTTTGTATATGGAAGCAGACAAAAAAGACAGGCATCAGAAGAAGGCAAAGACAAATCACCCCGGAAATAAATAATAAAGGCGATGTGTTAAGGCTTGGACCTTTAATCCATGCGTCCTGTCCGACCCAACTTGACAACTGGCTTTGTTCAGGCCCCTGCACATGAGCATTGAAACCAGATTCGATATACCCTTTGTGGCCCGCCTGGCCCTGCGGGAGAAGCAGATTCAGCAGAACTACCGGCCTATTATCGGGGTGCACTGGTAGGAAACGGAAAACACACATGGAATTATCCACCGGAGAGGCAAAAAGGAAAACAAAATTAAAGTTGCTCAAAAAATTATGAGAAAATCTATCATGAAAGCAGGAGATTCTGTTGTAGTTAAATCCGGTACCAAAGATCCTGACCTGGAGATTGATATTGGAGGCTGGCAAGGCAGGATTGTAGAGATTGATAAGAATCAAAAAACGTTTTTGATAGAATGGGACAGCCACACACTTAAACATATGCCAAGTGAAGTTATTGAACAATGTGAAGCAATGAACTGGGATTGGGAAAGGATGTATCTATATCAAGAGGATATAGATCCGGCTGATCCAAGAGACAATAATGAAGATCGTGAAAACATATCATCTCATCTTAACAATAAATATTCTTGGGCTGGTTTGGGAGAAGAGGGAAAACGCATCCTGAATGTTCTGGAAAAAGCAAAAAGCGGGGATGATATTGATGCGTTTGTATCTGTTTAGCGCTTTGCATGTGGCATGGGGACTGGCTCTTCCGGGACCCACTTGTCCCAAAAAATGAGATGTTTTAAGCACAAAATGATGCTCAAGTGGGTCCTGGAGTGCCTGTCCCCTGCTTTCCTTAAAAGCGCTAAACAGATACATGCGTTTGATGCCTGGGAAAGACATCTAGAAGAAGTTTTAAAGCTGCCGTTTGAAGCAGTAGTATCGGAATTTCAGGAAAAAGGACTGTTGCAGCAGGTTGACAAGGTAAAAGTTCATGGCTTTGAAGGCTGGGACAATCTATACGGGATTATAGTTTCGATCCGTGCCGGGAGACGAAAATACGCAGTTCCATTATGTGACCTGGAAGTCATTGACCGAACATCTTCAAACTATCAACCAGTAAAAGATTATGCTGTCTGGTTTGCTAATCGCTGAAATATATGGAGTTATGCAAAATCAATTTGTGCTATGTATTGAGAACAAGGATTGTGATGATTTGGAAAAGCGCAAGGTGTATCAGGTCATCCCTGACGAATCAGCAAGTCTTGATGGTTACTTGAGGGTTATTGACGAATCAGGTGATGACTATCTCTACCCTGAGTCCTTTTTTGTCTTTGTTCAGCTGCCTCAACAAGGGGCAGAGGTCTTTCAGGTTTCAGGCCAGTAAAGATACGTCAGCAAAAAGTCAGTTTTATCACGCTGACCACGCTAAGACGCGTGGCAGGGTGAGATATGGATATTGATCAAGTACTTGATGACTGTAAGAGGATTTTAAAAGAGCATTATGAACACGGCGGCTTTGGAGAGTGGTCCTGGGCGGTGTCCAGGCTCCCCGGGGAAGTGCTGGATGTTTTGCAGGTGTAGGCCGGATGTGCTATAAAATCAGAGGCTAAGGAGGGGAGTTTATGCCGTGCCCGCTATCCTATACCGAAGAGCAGTCCCGGTTGAATGTTGCCATGCACCGGGCAAAAATAAATTTCTTCCTTTGCGATCTTTGCTTGTCACGCCTTGGCCTGATTAAATGCGTAAGCACCTCGAAGAGGATTTAACTGGGCGACTTTGCGTGAGGAAAAATGGGTTGCGGGCATAGCCCGCTTTAGCAAGGCAATCACAGAGGTGAGCATATGTTTGAACTGAAAAATCATGTTTCTGCCTCCCAGATAAAGGATTTCTGTCACAGGCACCACATCAGGAAAATGTCTGTTTTCGGCTCAGCACTGCATGGTGAGCTGAAGCCCGGCAGCGATATAGATATCCTGGTGGAATTTCACAAGGAGCATGTACCAGGCCTCCTGGACCTGGCCGGTATGGAAATGGAACTTTCAGAGATGACCGGACTGAAGGTGGATCTCAGGACCCCTGCAGAACTCAGCCGTTATTTCCGTGAAGATGTCATGCAGAAGGCCAGGGTGGAATATGCAGCCTGAAGACAGGATTCGCCTGAAACATATTATTGAGGAGGCAAAAGAAGCCTGCTTATATGTTCAGGGTTTGTCATTTGAAGATTTTTTGCATGACGGTAAAACAGTCAGGGCAGTGATCCGTTCAATTGAAATTATCGGAGAGGCTGCATCAAAAATTTCCATGGAGCTTCGCGAGGATTATCCGGACATCCCATGGAAAAAAATAATAGGCATGCGCAACCGTTTGGTTCATGTCTATTTTGACATCGACCATGAAGTGATCTGGAGAACGGTTCAGGTAAACCTGCCTCCTTTGATCAGCAAGCTTGAGCAAGTGATAAATTCAGAATGACCGTTCTTGAATCAGCACGCCCAGGGACAAGAGACGGTTGTCCTGGACCTGCTGGGGGTCTGGGCGGCTGAAATTCCTGACCAAGCCTTGAAAAAAGAAGCTCAGGGGATTATCTTTGGGTCGAGATGATTTCCAGCCAATCTTTTCAACCGGAAAAGACCGTGAAGACTAAAGCACAGATAATGGAGTTAAAGGACACACCTCAATGCCGGTGTTCATCTTCATGTCAGCTGGACATGCAGGGATGAAAAATATCTGGGCTTATAGTTTCAGGTTTCAATCAGACGGCCTGTTTCTTTCAATCAGACGCCCAATTTGCTTGCAATTACACGATTGTCCGTTTACAAATGGCAAGCATGAGGCCCGATAATCTTTACCCTCGATATATTATGCCGCGTGTTCTGGAGTCTTTGACTGATACGCCGGTTGTTCTGATTCATGGTCCGCGCCAATGCGGCAAAACAACATTGGCCAGACTGGTGGGTGATGCGCGGGGGTTCACATATTTGAGCTTTGACGATGACGTGCAACGCTCTGCGGCGCAGTTCGATCCGGTAGGGTATGTCGCTGATCTGCCCGAGCAGGTAATCCTGGACGAAGTGCAGCGGGTGCCGGAATTGTTCACCTCTTTGAAAGCGGTGGTGGACGAGCGGCGAAAGCCTGGGCGGTTCATTCTGACCGGGTCGGCACATGTACTTATGGTTCCCCGGCTGGCTGATTCCTTGGCCGGGCGCATGGCCATTCTGCGACTGCACCCGCTTTCCCGGGCTGAGATTGCCGGTAAGCCGGCTGCTTTCCTGAATGCATTGTTTGGGAGGGGGTTCAGGATTGGTGTATTTGGCAGACGTCAGGGCAGGGTTTTGGCCGAACATATTACTGCCGGTGGATACCCTGCCGCGTTATCCCGGACAACAGCCCGCAGAAGAACAGCCTGGTACCGGGACTACATAGACACCCTTGTGCAGCGGGATGTGCTTGATCTGACCCGCATCAGCAGGCTGGACGTTATGCCGCGCCTGCTGGAGATGGCTGCCGGCCAGACGGCGAGACTGATAAACGTATCTGATATGGCATCTCCGTTTCAGGTAAGCCGGCCGACAATTCGGGAGTATCTGACCCTTTTGTCCAGGATTTTTCTGCTGGAGGAACTCCCACCCTGGCACAGCAACCGCCTGAGTCGTCTGATAAAGACGCCCAAGCTGCATTTGGGAGATCCCGGCCTGGCATGTGCTCTGCTTGGTGTGGATGCCGGGTCTCTATGGCAGGATCGCGCCTTGTTTGGACAGCTCCTGGAAACTTTTATCCTTCAGGAACTGCGCCGACAAGCCGGCTGGCAGGAAGATGATATTTCTTTCAGCCATTTCCGCGATAAGGATAATAATGAAGTAGATATGGTTCTGGAGTCCGGAGGTAAACTGGCAGGGATTGAGGTTAAGGCGGGCTCTACAGTTACGTCTTCCGACTTTAATGGTTTGCAAAAGCTCCAGAGAGCAGCAGAGAAAAGTTTCACAGCTGGAGTGGTGCTTTATGACGGCGATTCCGTGGTTCCTTTTGGAAAGGATCTGTATGCAGTACCCATATCCTGCCTCTGGGGTGGTTCTGGTTTCGTCCATTAATACATCCTGCTTTGACTTTGCACGAGGCTCTTCCGGTTTAAGGGTACTTTTTTCGTAAAGAAAAAAACCTCACGTCCGGCCTGAAGCAGGCCTTGAGTCACCCCGGTGAAACACCCTGGAAGAGGATCCGGTTTCACTCTTGGACGAGCCTGGTCGTTTGAATTTTCCCGGGAGGTTGTATACGATCCTCCAGCAACGTGTAACCCATAGACCCATCTCAGGCCATGACCAAAAAACAAGCCCGGCCCGGCCAGTTGCCCCGACAGGGTGCCCAGCCGCAGACTTTGTATCTGCAAAAGCCCAAGGATTTTGAAGGCTTGATTTCCGGGTACAAGGAAATCAGGGCCGTCTCCTATGTGGCTTCACCTACCCTGATGCTGTCCATATTTGAAAAATTCCAATTCGAGTACATGCAGCTTCTGGTGGGGGAGAACATCTCGGTCAAACATTACAAGAAGGACCTGGAGAACAAGCAGATCAGCCTGATCCAAAAACTTATGCACCTGGTAAAAGAGCAGAAGCTGACAGTCTTTTTTCCCAGGGGCAAGACCATACACTCCAAGTTTTACATCCTGAAAAACGAGGACATGTACAGGGTGATAGTAGGCAGCGCCAATTTCAGCGAGCCGGCTGCCAAAGCCACAAAACAGCACAACTATGTGGTATACTGGGATTTAAAGAGCCCAGATCCACTATTGGAAAAGTTTGTCCAGGACTACAAGGAGCACCTGAAAAATTCCAGGCTGTTTCTGGATGATCTGATCAAACTGGCGGAAAACAGAGATGAAGATGAGGAAAAGGTCATCAGGACCTGGCTTTCCCAGGATGTGGGGGAAGTAAAGGACCTGGCGGAATCTGAAACCTCACGTGTATTTACAGATCTGACCCGGCAGGCATTGAGCACTGTTGATAATAATGAACACTCCGAAAACCCGGATACCGGGGAACCGGACGAGGAACAGCCGGCCAGCGGGGAGATCAGAGTGATAATCCCTTCAGATGTAAAGACCCAGGAAGGCATCGAGAAAAAACTGCAGCCTTTGAAGCCAAGTATTGTCAAGTCCGAGCTCAGGTTAAGCGCCAGGGATTTTTCGGATTACGTCAAAAGAAGCTGCGGGGTTCCCCTTATGGGTACGCACAGATCCAGCCGGCAGGTTTTCCTGCACATGGGGGACTACCGGGGTGTCTTGTCCAGGCCGGTACACAGCAGGGAGGAAGTCCGGCAGGGTCTGGAATATATTGAGGAGTATGTGGAATCATACGGTTTTGGGGAATCCATAGACCATAAAAGAATTCAGGCCAATGTGTTCGAGGCGCTTTTGTATGTGCTCTCAGCTCCGTTTGCTCATGAGTTCAAGAAACTGAAGAAACAGGTGGACATGTATTCCAGGGGTCCCAGCTACCTGTATCTGTACGGGCCCTCATTCAACGGCAAGACCAATTTCCTGCGCTTTTGCCTGAAATTGATGGCCGGCAGGCATCTGGAGCCCATTGCCCAGGAATATTTCAACAAGACCAGGATCATGAGCGCCAAGATGTTCGGCACGGTTTTTCCGCTCATGTTTGATGATGTAAATATCGGCTCAGGCTCAAACATTGAAACAGTGCTCAAGAATTACTGGGAGGTATGGTGGAACCCGGGACATCCTGTGCCCCAGATAATCATGACCACAAACCGGTTTAATCCCCCGGAATGGGCCAATACCAGGATCAAGAGGATCAATTTTGATGTCAAGTTCGATCAGAAAAATATCCAGGCCAGCGAAACCCTGAACCGGATATTGAACACGGATTGTGATTTCTTCAAGCTTTTTGCCCACAGCTACCTGGAAAAACTGGATCAGCCCATAGATAATATCAAAGAAGATCTCCTGGTGGATGAGTTGAGCCTGAGCAGAAAAATCTTTGCCGATTTTTACCGGTTTGCTGAAAGGTCTGTTCCGGATTACTTTCCGCAGGTCCCGGTGGATAAGCTCTATGATATTGACAAGATGGAGTGGCAGGAACTGTTTGCGACCAAGGTCCTGACCCAGGAAGAACATGGCAATAAGATCTTTGTCCATGCGGACAAAACAGTGCACACCTATGAAGTGGAGCGTTTCATGCGGCTGCTGCCTCAGGGGGTAAAGGCCAAGCGTAAGGCCCACACTATAATCATTGAGGGACGGGACAAGTACCTGGAATGGATTAATGCCGGCAAAAGGGACCAGGGTTTCTGGAAAAATCTGATGAATAGATTTAAAAGGACAAGACTGTAGAGTAGACTGATGGTACCCATTCAGGGGGGTGGGACGCCGGAACCGGCCCGGTGCCAGTAATCACCACCGAGGCCCCCCTGAATGGTTACGAATAAAAGGCCTTTTTATCCTTTTTTGCCCAGCCGCCTTTTGAGCAGGATGCGGTTTAAGTAGGTCATGGGGGTTCTGGACACCCTGCTCTTGCCGGCCAAGGCCTTTTCAGGTTCAAAAAGTACGTCCGCCAGATGTATGGTGGGACCCTGCCTGCTGAGAAAACCGGCGCAACCGGCGCAGTAGGTGACCATCATGTCCTGCCCGGCTCTTTTTTTGCGCTTGAGGCTCCAGGTCCTGGCAAACCCGGGATTGTGAAAGCCGACAGCCCCGCCTTCACCGCAGCACAATGTCTTTTTGCCGGAGTTTTTCATTTTGCTTATTTCAATCCCCCTGGCCTTAAGAAGCCGGCGCACTGCATCCTGGATGCCGTCCTGGTAACGCAGAGGGCAGGGGTCATGTACTGCCAGCCTCCCCGGCTTTTCAACCTCTTGAAAACTGTTCTCTTCAGCCATGACTTGGTAAACTGTCTTGACTTTGAAATCCTCGGCGTAGGCATTTAGCACCTTGAAACAGTTGGGGCAGGCCACCAGGATTTCTTTGACCTCCAGGTCACGCAGCTTCCCCATGATTTCCTGTAAATTCTTGTGAAAAAAATCATCGCGCCCCAGGTCATGGGAAGGTTTGTGGCAGCAGTCCAGGACCATATCCAGACTGGGCAAGGCTTTCTTAAGTTCCTGGTAGATCCTCCAGGTGATTTCCGGTCTGGTTCCGGGCAGAGCACATCCCGGGAAAAAAACAGTGTGTGCCTTTTGCGCGGGATATCTGGACAACAGGTTGGAATGACCCAGTTTTTCAAACTTAAGCAGGGGTGAATAGCGGGACAGGTCTACAGTTTCTTCCTGCACTGCCTGACGGCGCATATCCAGAAACATATCCGCGGGAGAGAGTTTTTCCGGGCAGATGGCCCCGCACAGATCGCACAGGCTGCATTCGAAGGGGTCAGTGCTGTTTTTCCCATCCAGGATTCCCTGGGCGATATCCCCGGGCATGCCGTATTTTTTCAGAAACTCGCACTGTGAAACACAGACCTCGCACCTGCTGCATCCCTGCTGGTTGGCCTCGGCCAGGTGGATCAGAGACTCTGAAGGCATGCCCTGCGGCGCAAAAGATACCGCAGGGTTGGTTACCGGAACGGATAACTCTGAATGGTCTTCCTGGGAGCCGTACTTCTTTTTTAAAATACCCACAATTTTTTTGGCTGCCAGTGGCAGAATCCCGATAAGGGCCAGGGAGATGATCAGTCCTGGAGAGAATATGTCCTCGGTGGACTGGATGCGTCCCAGATGACTTCCGGCGTTTACAAAGACAAAGGTGCCAGGGAGCATGCCCAGCTGGGAAACCCAGAAAAAGGTCCGCAGGCGTATGGAAGTGATGCCCATGGCCAGATTGATTATGAAAAAGGGAATCACCGGAATCATGCGCATTGTAAAAAGATACAGGGCCCCCTCTTTCTGCACCCCCCTGTCCACAGCCTCAATAAACCCGGAAAACCTGCTTTTGACCCAGTCCCGGAGCAGGTAGCGCGACAGGAAGCAGGCCATGGTCGCCCCGATGGTACTGGCAAAGGAGACGATTATGGTTCCGGTTATGGCCCCGAACATAGCTCCGGCCAGAAGTCCCAGAGGAAGTGCGCCAGGCAGGCTCAGGCTTACCACTACCATGTATACCAGGAGATAAATCCCCAGCACAGTCAGGAAGCGCTCTTCCAGCAGGGTTTCAAACTCGGCCCTGGAAGCCCTGATGTTGTCCAGGGTCAGGTGGGCATGAATGTCCAGCAGAAAATAGGCGGCCACAATGGAGGCGATGACAGCCAGGATCAGCAGTTTTGTAAGGTTTTTAGACATGGAAAGTACCTCTTGTAAATTTGTCGGATGTCTGCACCCTGCATGGATAATCAAGGCAATAATTATTAAGAATTCAGCAACCGGGTAAATTTACTCTTAAAAAATCAGCAGTCAAATTGTTAATTCAAATAGTTTGACCTGTTTTGTATCAAAAAAATCTATAATATCTTGCTACGGCACGTGAAGAAATCATAGTTGGACCGAAAATACAGCAAAATCAAAGCGTATAGATAAAAGCAATACAATCTGTCTTGTATGATAGAAATTATCTATTAGACATACTCTTTTGCTGTGGATATAAACTAAAACTTAATGCTTTATGTTAAGGCTGTTGCAGGTGATTTATATGTTCTCCACAAGATATGAACAACTTGTGCAGGCAGGCAGCCGTAATTTTTTTAATTTCTGAATATGGAGGCATAATGAGAAAATGTTTATGGGCACAATTCTGTTTGGTTGTTTTTCTGGCATTTGTAGCTACAGCTTGTACTCAGGATGACAGCTACAACTATATTTCCCCGGCAGAGCTGAAGGAAAGGCTGGATGCCGGAGAGGTTGAGCAGGGTTCACTGGTGGTTTTCAGCTCTCAGACTGAAGAAGAGTGGGAGTCAGGGTATCTGCCTCAAGCCATACCCACTTTCGCCAGACCTCTGGAGTCAGATGAAGATTATGCCAAGCTGGAACCGGTCCTGGATAAGGTCAGGGGCACTGATGCAGATATCGTAGTCATTTGCCCAAGAGGCGGGAGTGGTGCCACCAGGCCCTGTGATTATCTCATGGACCATGGCATCGATGAAGATAGGCTGCTGATTCTTGAAGGCGGCCAGGAAGCTTATAATGATGAGTTTCCTGAAGACGTAGTTTTCCCGTAAGAGCAGGCACAGCAAGACCCGGGTGTGCTGACATCCGGGTCTTGCCACAAAAAATTACTTTCTGCGCGTATTCTTACAGCACTGGGGCTGTAAGGCTTAGCTTGATAAGCATAATTCTTATTGCCAAGTCCAGGCAGGGAGGCTTGCATGGCCGCCATAATCCATGATCCGGTGCAGTTTTACAAGAAAATGGACAGGATGGACAGCGAAGGGAACAAATCCGCAATAGCCGCCCGCCAGGCCCGGGAGATCATCAGCAGCCTGGCGGATAAAAACCATCTGGACCATGAGTTGCGCATCAAGCTCAGCCGGGACGGTGAGGCCAGGATTAAAAACTGCATCAAGTTTCAGCTGGTAGACGGTCACAGGATGGTTGCGGTCAAGGAAAAGGACTGGTTCATTTTTCTGTTTCTGGGTACCCACGATGAAACAGACAACTGGATTAAGAACAACATGAACATGAGGCCTGACCCGGCACGGGGCAAAGCTATACCTCCTTCAAGCCAATCTCAGAACAGCAGGGAAGAGCCTGAACAGGCCGGCCGGGCTGAAGACCAGGAACCGCCCTCAATTCATGATCTGGATGTCCCCCTGCATGAAGTCCTGGACCAGAAGACATTGAGAGAGATTTTTCCAGGCATCTGTGCACCACCCAGGTAATGAGACGATGGTCTTGTAGATGGCAAGGGTTTAAGAAACCGGCCCGGGGAACAGGCACTTCGGGACCCACCTGAGCATCATTTTACGCTCAAAAGAACTCATTTCCTGGGACAATCACGCTTCAGGTGTGACTGAAGAGCCAGTCCCCATGCCACATCCAAAGCGCTGAACAGATACTTTTGCTCTTTGCAGGGGCGTGGCTCACAAACCTTGCATAATTCGTCTTTTGCAGGAAATAATTGTCTCAGATATCCTCACCCCTCCTGATCAGGACTTCGCTGGAGCCCTTGGAGCGGCCATCTGGGGATTTAATAAAAGTTACACCACCACGCTACGCCCCACTCCTCTTTTTTGCTTCCAGATAAACATTCTCAGGTTCCTTCTGGATTTCAGCGGTTTTGATTACGGCCGTGACAACTCTGTAGTATTTCTTGATCTCGTCCACGGGTCAGCATACGTTCTTTTCTGTCCTTTAGCCATTTGTCCAGGACCTGGCAGTCGCCTATCCGAAGAAAAAAATGAGAACATTTTTCCAAGAAGACATGTATTTTGAGTTGAACTTCGGAAAATTCACAGCTCAATTGTCATATATACGGAAAATCATCGAGGTTGTGATATGCAAATAGAGCGCTTAATCGATCTAAAAAAATTGTTGGAAAAAATTCCTTCTTCCTGTTCGGTCCCAGGGCCACAGGGAAATCAACCCTGGTCGAGCGGCAATTATCCGGAGCAGCAACAATTATCGACCTTCTCGACTCACGGTTTTTTTTAAGGTTGTCCGCAGCACCACATGATCTGGAATCCATCGTTGATGCCCGGGGTCACCGGCTAATCGTTATTGACGAAATTCAGCGCATCCCGGAATTACTAAATGAAGTCCACAGGCTCATTGAAAGACGGCAGATCAGGTTTCTGTTAACGGGCAGCAGTGCCAGGAAACTCCGCAGAGGACAGGCCAATCTTCTTGCCGGACGCGTCTGGGAGGCAAAGCTGTTTCCCCTGACATGGAAAGAAGCGCCGAATTTTGATCTGGATCAGTATCTGCGTTATGGTGGGTTGCCGGCTGTCTATCTCAGCGATTTTCCGGAAGAAGAGCTTGACGCTTACGTCAATACTTACCTGAAAGAAGAAGTAATGGCCGAAGGACTGGTTCGCAACCTGCCGCCTTTTACCCGTTTTCTGCGATCGATGGCTCTGTCCAGCGGGGAAGTGATTAATTTCACCAAGCTTGCCAATGACTGTCAGGTGCCAGCGTCAACTGTCAGGGAACATGTCGGTTTTTTGGAAGACACTCTGGTAGGTTTTTTCTTGCCCGCCTGGACTGAGTCCAGAAAAAGAAAGGCAATCAAATCCGGCAAGTTTTATTTTTTTGATCCTGGGCTTGTTCACACCCTTGCAGGCACCAGGTCCCTTGATCGCAACTCGGATTTATATGGCAAAAGTTTTGAACATTTTATCGGCATGGAAATCAGGGCGTACCTGAACTACAGCAGGACAAAACTTCCTTTAACATACTGGCGCTCCACTCATGGCCATGAAGTGGATTTTCTCATTGGAGAAACTACAGCAGTTGAAGTAAAGGCAACTGAGCGGGTTACGCCCAAGGATTTCAAGGGTCTGAAAGCGCTGGCCGAGGAAGGGATATATCAGGATTTCTTTCTGATCAGCCAGGACGGGGTTGCCACCCGGCAGGGAAACATCCAGGCTATACATTGGGAGGACTTTCTGAATCGTTTGTGGCATGGAGAGATTATCACTGCCTGATAAGATGACCCTTAAACAAATTGATGCAGCAGCAAAAAAAAGGGGGATGTCAAGATCATCCTTTCTCGTTAACCTTGCACAAAACGCGATTCATTCAAATCATTCGCACCCATCAACATAGGACTCATATCGAAATAACACAACGCATCATGTGCGGCGGGTACTAAGGAAACTCCTACATGATTATCATAAACAAAACTCCGGAAATTGAACTGCACCTGAGTCAGGCTCACATCCTGATGCCTGAAAAAACAGTTACCGCCCTTAAAGGGGAGTTTTCCCCGGAATAAAGGGGATGCGCAACTGCCGAAGCCTCGCCTGTACCCCGCAGGTTTCTCAGTCACTTGTCCTCAGTGTCAGGCTCCCCAGACAGTGATGTTTCTATTTTTGTAGATTTTTTCGAGCCTGAAGATTTTATCATCCCAGGAAACATTCCTGTCCCGGTTAAAGATAATCAGGTGGGCTTCGTCCGCGCCTGCCCGGTCAGCATAATCCGTTGTCTGTTCCAGACCTGTCTGAATGGTCTTTTCCAGGTCTCCCCTCAATATCTTGAGCTCAATCACCACCCGCTGCAGAGGTCCATACATGTTCTTTTGCGGATCCAGAGGCCATTCAATGATCAGGTCTGTGCGTTTACGGCCAAGGCCGTATTCACGCAGGAGCCTGCCCCCGCCGTTAAGAATCCTTTGCAGAAAGGCCTGAAGCAGAAGCTGGGGAGCAGCTTCCCTGTAATCAAATCCCTCTTCCCATATCTCGCTGTGCTCCCGGAAAAACTGCTGAAAGGCAGATAAAAGCTTATGGATGTCCAGGCTGTTGTCCTTTTTTACATACCAGACTGTTTCCTGGTTGCTGATCATGGTCTGCACCGGCCAGGTAAGTTCTCTGGGGATGACCTCCCTGTAGATGCGGTTGGATATGTGTAGACTGGGACGAAGATTGATAAGCCCCAGGTCCTTCACATACTGCAGATCGTCATCCGGAACTTGCAATAAGGTTTCCTCACCCGCCAGCAAAGGGGCAATTACCCCGTGCACCCGGGGCTCGCGCAGCTTGTCCGCCAGCTGGTCCAGATGGGTGGCCCTGGATAGAATCAGATTTTCCCGGGCCTGCAGATAATCGTTCAGGATGATTTTTCTGGTCCGGTCCCTGGAGGCCGTGATTTTCCAGGTCACTTCATGGCCAAGAGCATTCACTAACCAGGGCTGGCCCCTGGTATCCTCCCACAGTTCTGGAAAGATATCTTCTTCAAACGCCTGGCCGGTCTCTTCTGTGTGCTGCAGCCATAGGTCCTGGTCCTCTTCCATGGTGAAATTGGCCATGCGAATAGATGCGGATTTAATATTAAAGGCACTGCCGCCAGTGATGATTTCCCCGCCTGCCTGATGGATGCGATAATCGCGCACATCCCTGACTCCGCAGAGAATTATGCTCTGGGGAAAAGCCTCGGGTCGCTGGGCATAACCGGAGCGGATCTGACGTAGAAGAGATATGAGGGTGTCTCCTACGAGGGCATCCACTTCATCCAGCAGGAGGACTACAGGCCTGGAGGAAATGATGGCCCACTGTCTAAGAACAGAAGCTAGCAGGTGTTGAGGGGAAATTTCCTGTTTATTGCTTCTATACCAGGATTTAAGGTCAGCGTGGTCGGTATAGAGCTCCACAGAGTCTGCCAGAGCATCGCAAACCGCCGGAATGCCTTTGGTCTCGTCACCTCTGGCTGCCTGGGCCCCTTCAATATTGGCATAGGCACAATGGTAGCGGCCCTTTTCATTGATAGCCTTCATCATGGCCAGCAGGGTGCTGGTCTTGCCGGTCTGCCTGGGTGCATGCAGAACAAAGTAGCGCTGCTGATCAATGTAACCGGAAATCTCCTCCCAATCCACCCGCTGCAGAGGATCAATGGTATAGTGGATTTCAGGCTTGACAGGACCGGCATTGTTAAAAAAACGGGCCATGATAAAAGTCTCCTGTGGTTGACTGGCAAATGACCTGCCATTTTCAGGTCTTAAATTAAATCCAAAACTTTGGCTTTGCAAGATCAAAGGTTGAGATGGTTACTTTCGGCAAGAAAAATTAGCTGTTTCCAATCTCTTGTATCTGTCCCGCACTTATTTTTTTGATGAAACATTTTCAGCTGTTGGCGTTGGAAAAATAAGTGCGGGACAGTCCCCTGGTCTGGTGCCAGTAATCACCACCGAGCCCCCCTGAATGGCTACCCCTGCCTCATCCTCCTTTTTCTATTGAAAACCGTAATTCATTTGTTGTGGCTGCATTAAAATTATGTATTGGACTTTTTTTCACGAAAGAAGCAAGTGTCGACTTAAAAGCTCAATGAAATTCTCGTGTTACGCAAAACAGTTTCGTAGCATAAAGGAGGTTCTGCAGCATAAAATCTTGGGCCGGGATAATCAGCTGGTCTTATTGCGGCTTAATTGTCCCTCAAGGTATTATGAACGGTTTAACCAGTGGAAGTATTATTTAATCAAGGGGGTAGACCATGGCAAAAGTTGGCGTATATGTGTGCTATTGCGGCACGAACATCGCCGGAGTCATTGACATTGAAACAGTTAGGGCCTTTGCCGAGACCCTGCCGGAAGTGTCTGTAGCCCGCAAAGACCTGTTCATGTGTTCCGATTCCGGGCAGGAACTGATCAAACAGGATATCCGGGAGGGACTGGTGGACAGGGTGGTGGTTGCCGCCTGCACGCCCAGGACCCATGAGCCCATTTTCAGGGCGGCGGTGCAATCAGCAGGGCTGAACAAGTACCTTTTTGAAATGGCCAATATCCGGGACCAGGACAGCTGGGTCCACCCAGACAACCCTGAAGAAGCCACCAACAAGGCCATGAGGCTGCTGGCCAGCGCGGTGGGCAAGGCTTCCAGGCTGAAACCCCTGGAAGAAAAGTACGTGGACGTAACCCCGGCGGCCATGGTCATCGGCGGGGGAGTGTCCGGAATCTCCTCGGCCCTGGAACTGGCCAACATGGGCTACACCACCTATCTGGTGGAAAAGGATCCGTCCATCGGCGGCATTATGGCCCAGTTAGACAAGACTTTTCCTACCAATGACTGCTCGGCCTGTATTCTCACCCCGCTTATGGTGGATGTGGCCAACCACCCCAACATCAAGCTCATGACCTACAGTGAAGTGGAAGATGTGGAGGGCTTCATCGGCAATTTTACAGTCAAGGTCCGCCGCAAGCAGTCCTATGTAGACTGGAAGAAATGCACGGGCTGCGGGGATTGTGCCACCTCTTGTCCTGTGCGGGTGCCCAATGAATTCAATCACGGCATGGATCAGCGCCCGTCCATCTATATTCATTTTCCTCAGGCTGTCCCCAAAAAGGCTGTGCTTGACGTGGAAAGCTGCATCAACTGCGCCGGACACAAGCTGGGACGCGAACCCAAGATCAGCAAAAAAACAGGCAATCCCATGATTGCTCCCTGTCAGAAAGTCTGTCCTGCGGATGCCATTGACCGCAGTCAGCAGCTTGACCCCCAGGGGAGCATTGAAGAGGTCAAGGTGGGCAGTATTGTGGTGGCCACGGGTTTTCAGGTCATGGACAAAAAGTGGTTCAAGGAAATGGCTCCGGACTCGCCCAACGTCATTACCGCACTACAGCTGGAGAGGCTCATCTCAGCCACCGGTCCAACAGGGGGCAAACTCTACATGCCCTCCACAGCCAACAAAGTCCCGGAGACCATCACTTTTGTTTCCTGTATGGGCTCCAGGGATGAAAAGTTTCATACCTACTGCTCCAGGGTCTGCTGCATGTACATGGTCAAGCAGGCCAGGCTCCTGAAGGAGAAGTACCCGGATTTAAATATCTACATGCATTTCATTGATGTCCGGGCAGCGGGAAAGGAATACGACGAATACTACACCGGTGCGCGCAAAATGGGCATAAATATACTCAAAGGCAAGGTAGGGGGACTGGAAGTCCTGCCTGAAGACAGGCTCAGGGTTTTGGCCTACGACATGGAAGGCTGCGTGCCGGTGGAGTACCAATCCGACCTGGTGGTCCTGGCCACGGCAATTGAAATACCGGAAACGGCCAAGAAACTGGCCCATGCCACGGGTCTGCAGTTCTGCGGCTCTCACTTCTACCGGGAGCTGCATCCCAAGCTGGGTCCGGTGGAAACATCCGTTGAAGGCCTTTTCCTGGCCGGTTGCTGCCAGGGACCCAAAGACATTCCCGATTCAGTATCCCAGGCCAAGGGTGCAGCCGCCACAGCTGCGGTCCCCCTGGCCCAGGGCAAGGTCAAGATTGAACCCATCATATCCGAGGTGCACACGGAAAAATGCAGCGGATGCGGCATCTGCGTGCCGCTTTGCCCTTATGACGCCATCACCATGAAAATGGTGGACGATCATCCCCGGGCGGAGATCGACATGACTGCGTGCAAGGGATGCGGCGTATGCACCACTGCCTGTCCTTCCGCAGCAATAGTACTGCATGGATACGAAGAGGAGCAGATATACGCGCAGATAGAAGCCCTAACCGTTTAGGAGGAATAAAATGTCTGAGTATATAAAACTTGAAAGTGACAAGATCTCGGAAGGGGTCAAGACCATCATGGACCTGGGAGGGCACGGTCTTCTCAGGTGCGTCCAGTGCGGGGCATGCTCCGCTGTCTGTCCGGGGGTCAAGGCCGGTTTTCCGGTACTGTGCAGGATGCTCATAAAGAAAATCCTGGACGGACAACTGGAGGAGATTATCGAGGATAGTTCATCCTGGGGCTGCCAGGCCTGCAACAGGTGTACGGAAGTCTGCCCCCAGGGGGTCAGGCCCCAGGAAGTGGTTTTCGCCTTCCGGCGTTACCAGGCCAATGACCTGGCCTTTTCCACATCGGCCATTACCAGCCAGATGAACCTGCACGCATACGGGCATGCAGTCTTTACCGATGCCCGGGAACTGAGGGCAAAGGTGGGGCTGCCCCCGGAAGCGCCTACCTCGGCATACAATGAAAAGGCTCAGAAAGAGATTCAAACCCTGCTGGATAACAGCCCCATGGGCGAGCTGGGGATATTTTAAAGGAGGCCGGCAATGCAAAAATATGGAATGTATCTGGGATGCAACATCCCCTTTAAAGCCCCGGACATCGAGCAGTCCTTCCGCAAGGTCTTTCCGGCCCTGGGCGTGGAGCTTGAAGACCTGCAGGGAGCTTCGTGCTGCCCGGCCTGGGGAACGGCTCCATCTTTTGACATGGATACCTGGTGCGCTATTTCTTCTCGCAACATTGTCCTCGCCGAAGAAAAAGAGCTGGATCTCATGACGGGCTGCAACAGCTGTTTCGGAGTCCTGAGCGAAGCCAAGCACTTTATTGAGGATAACCCGGAGAGGAAAAAACGGGTCAATGAAAAGCTGCAGGCCATTGAGCGCAGGTTCGAGGGGTCAGCGGGAGTGTATCATGTTTCTCACGTCCTGCACGAAAAGGTTGGAACTGACAGGATCAGGCAGGGCCTGACCTATTCCCTTGAGGGCCTCAAAGCTGCCATCCAGCCTGGGTGTCACGTCCTGTGGCCTTCGGACGTTTACCAGGTCAAAGAAAAAAATCCTTTCTTTCCCACCATTCTAAAAGAACTTACCCAGGCCCTGGGCGCTGAGGTCCCACATTACAGCCGGCTGGAATACTGCTGCGGAATGGGCGGGATGCGCACCACTGACGTGGAAAAGTCGCTGGGTCTTTTCACGGACAAGATTTTGTCCATAAAAGAAGAGATTGATCCCGATTTCATCGTCACCACATGCTCCTCCTGCTTTCTGCAGTTCGACATGTCTCAGCCCATACTCAAGGAGCGCGGGGTTATCGATTTTACGATCCCGGTTTTTTACTACACCCAGGTGCTGGCCCTGGCCCTGGGCTTTGATCCCTCTCATGTGGCGGCCATCAGCCAGACCCCCAGGGATGCAGTCATAGCCGAGATTCAGAGCGAGAAGAGAAAAATCCAGAAATGACAACCAGGAGGATAAATTCATGTCTTTCAGTCCAAATATTGTGGGATTTGCCTGCCAGTGGTGCACCTATGCCGGGGCGGATCTGGCCGGCAATCTGCGCTGCAAATATCCACCCACCATCAAGCTCATCAGAGTACCCTGCTCGGGCAGCGTGGAGCCGGAATACGTCCTGGAATCACTGGCCAGGGGGGCCGACGGCGTGCTCATCGGGGGTTGCCACTACGGCGACTGCCATTACAAGGAAGGCAACTACAAGACTTCACGCCGCATGACCATACTAAAGAAAATGATTGAGGACGCAGGGTTTGATCCCAAGCGTTTCAGGCTGGAATGGATTTCCGGGGCCGAGGGCAAGCGTTTTGCCGAAGTGGTGGAGGAATTCACCCGGGAACTTCAGGAGCTTGGTCCCAATCCGGTCAAGGGAGGTAAATGAAATGGCTGATAAAATTAAGTTCGGTTTTCTGCTGGCAGGAGGATGCGCCGGCTGTGAAACGGCCCTGGTTGATATTTCCGAAAGGCTGGTGGACGCCCTGGATCACCTGGAGGTGGTTTTCTGGGCCCCCACAGTGGCCGACGTAAAATACAAGGACCTGGAAGCCATGGAGGACGGGTACATTGATCTGGCCTTTGTGGACGGAATGGTCCGCAACACCGAAAACGAACACACGGTCAAGGTGCTCCGCCAGAAATCCAAGACCCTGGTGGCCTTCGGGGCGTGTGCATCTCTGGGCGGTATAGCCGCCCTGGGAGATATGCATTCCAAGAAAGAACTGTTTGACCAGGCATATAAGGACACTTTCAGCACGGACAATCCAGAAGGGATACTGCCTGAACCGCAGTGCCTCTGGGAAGGAAAGTATGATCTGACCCTGCCTGCATTCACCAAAAGGGTCAGCACCATAGATCAGCTTGTAGATGTAGACTACTATGTGGGCGGATGCCCTCCGCATCATGATTTTATTTTCCAGCTCATCCAGGCGGTTGTTTCGGGCAATCTGCCTCCCAAAGGCTCATGGCTGACCTCGGGCAAGGCTGTGTGCGATGTGTGCAAGCGCAATCCGGCCGAGCATGACCAGCAGAGACTGCCCATAGGAGAGGTTTACAGGACCGTGGAAGGCCTGCCCGATGAAGACAAGTGCCTGCTCCAGCAGGGCTATATCTGTTTCGGTCCGGTGACTCAGGGGGACTGCCAGGCCTCGTGCCTTAATGTTAATATTCCCTGCCGGGGCTGTGGCGGACCTATTCCCGGAGTCAGGGATTATGGAGCCAGGTGCGTGTCCATGGTGGCCTCCAGTCTCAAGGATGATCAGACAGCAGAAAAGCTTATCGCCAAATTCAACGATATGGCCAAGTTCTGCTACCGCTACTCTTATTCAAGTGGAATACTCAATCAAAAACTGACCCCTGGAAACAAAGCTTAGTCCCGGAGGCGTGATATGGGCGGATCAGCAGCCCTGATTAAAAGACACCGGGTCTAAACAGGGGTCAAATCAAAGGAGAAAGCAAAGTGAAAAAGATAGAGATCAATCCCATGACCCGCCTGGAGGGGCACGGCAAGATCGCCATTTTTCTGGATGAAAATGGCAATGTTGACGATGCCTTTTTCCAGACAGTGGAATTTCGCGGGTATGAAAAGTTTCTGCAGGGCATGCCCATTGAGGAGGTGCCCAGGACCGTGTCCACGGTGTGCGGAGTCTGCCGGGCGGTGCACTTCCTGTGTTCCATGAAGGCCTCGGATGATGTCTACGGCGTCGCTCCGCCCTCTACGGGCAGAAAACTGAGGGAACTCTTCTACAGCGCTCATACAGTGGAAGACCATACTGCTGTGCTTTATGCCCTTGGTTTTCCGGATTTCGTAGTGGGTCCGGACGCATCCCCGGCAGAACGCAACCTGGTGGGCCTTATCAAGGCTGTAGGTGCGGAAACAGGGAAACTTGTTCTTCAGAAACGCGGCCTGGCCGTAAAAATTTTCGAACTCCTGGGCGGCAAGCCCAATCATCCTGTTGCGGCCCTGCCAGGAGGATGGTCCAAGAGGATCAATGAAGAAGAGCGGGCCCAGATCGAAAAATGGGCTGAAGAACTGGTGGAACTGGGCAAGCTGACCCTCCAGGTCTTTGATGACGTGGTGCTCAAGAATCCCAAATACATGGAACTGGTCACAGGAGAAATGTACAGGGTCGAAGTGGGCAACATGGCAACCGTTGATGAGCAGAACCGCTTTGCTCTATATGACGGTACCCAGAAGGCCATAGACGCCCAAGGCAATGTTGTGGGTACTTTTCGCGGCAAAGAATACCTTGATTTTATTTCCGAACGGGTCCTGCCCTGGTCCTATCTCAAGTTTCCTTATAACAAAAAACTTGGAGGCTGGGACGGGATAAAGAGCGGCCCGGACACCAATATATATTGTGTGGGTCCCCTGGCCAGGATGAACGTGGTGGATTCCATGAGCACCCCGCTGGCCCAGGAGCATTTTGAGAAGTTTCACGATACTTTTGGAGCCTGGCCCGTGCATTATATCCAGGCTTACCACTGGGCCAGGGCAATCGAGGTGCTGGCAGCCGCTGAAAAATGCCTGGAGCTGTCCAGGGATCCGGAGATAACCGGCAGCGATATCTGGAACCAGCCATCGTCCTGCACCGGTGAGGGGGTAGGTATTCTCGAAGCCAACAGGGGCACCCTGGTTCATCATTATATCACTGATGACCAGGGGATTGTTCAGAATGCCAACCTTATTGTGTCCACAACCCACAACAACGCACCCATCAACCTGGCCGTAAAAACCGCGGCCCGGCATTTTATTCAGGATGGAAATGTAAGCGAGGCCCTTCTGAACCACGTGGAAATGGCCTTCAGGCCTTATGACCTTTGCCTGGCCTGCGCCACGCATACGGTTACCGGAGGACAGCAGCCGGTGGAGGTAAACATCTATAAAAACAGCGGTGAACTGTACAAGCAAATGAAGAACTTTTAAGTATGGGGTCACAAGGCGGGAAGCCTGTCTTCCCGCCTTGCACACCTGCGTCCGGGGCAGGCCACCTGCGTCAATTTATTTAATAAGGCATACAGCATGAATGATGTTAGAACTATTGTCCTGGGCATAGGCAACCCTCTGCTGCAGGACGACCGGGCCGGGCTGGAGGTGGCCCGGCGGGTCTTTGAACTGGGCCTTTCCGTTGATACCCAGGAGCTTTACACCGTGGGCTTCGAGGTCATGGACAGGCTTATGAGTTATGATCGGGCATTTATTGTTGACGCATGCAGGCTGGGAAACAAGCCGGGTACAGTTATGGAAGTAAGGATCGAGGACATCTTTTCATCCAAAAGCCTGGCCAGTTCCCACGCCATAACCCTTGGAGCGACTCTCAAGACCGCTTATCAGCTGTTTCCGGATGAAATGCCCGGGGAACTAAGGATATTTCTGATAGAAGTGGAGAGGATTGACGAGTTCACGGATATTATGAGTCCCTGTGTTGATCAGGCTGTACAGCAGGCAGTGGACATTATTTCCGCAACTATAAGCCCTGTACCCGTAAGTCATACAGGCGGAAAGAATTTAACAGCTTGTTGAACAAGTCCCTGGCTGAATATGGAAGATAGTCTTGGTCAGGCTTGGCCCTGGCTTTGCATTGCCAAACAAAAGGGGCCGGATGAGATCCGGCCCCCTTTGCATGATAGAAGTTTAAACCGGCGGTCTGCGGTTCTTGAACACCCTGGCAAAGGCCTCCTTGCGGGTGAAGCGTCTGGGTCCATGCAGGCTGGCTACGGCAGAGTGATAGAACTTGGACGGGCTGGTCTGGAAGAGGTATATCACCCGCACTGAGCGGGGGTCACCCAGAACAGCTTCGGGATAGATCTTTTTGACTTCTTCCAGCCTCTTTTCAGCCAATTCCTTCATCTCGTCCATATCCCCAAAGTGCATGGTGCCAGTGGGACAGGCTAGAACGCAGGCCGGGAGCCTGTCGTTCATAACCCGGTCAAAACACATGTCGCACTTGGAAATCAGGCCCGATTCCTGGTCAGCCCTGGGTATATCGTAGGGACAGGACCCTTTGATCTCATCGGGATAGAGATTCTTGGTCCTGGAGGTGAACAGGACTGCACCGGTACGGTCGTCATGGAGTACTGCCTGTTGGTCGTCCATATCCGCGACCATTTTACAGGGAGGTTCTATGCAGTGACGGCATTGATCCGGGAAGAAAAGCCAGTCCTTGATCTTGCCGTTTTCAACCGCTTCCTCCATGCGTACCAGCTTGTATGTGATAAATGACAGGTCTTTGGGGTTCTGGTATGAGCCCCAGTTCCTGGTATCTTCTGCCGGAAGCTTGTGCCACTGCTTGCAGGCCACCTGGCATCCCCGGCAGGCCGTACACTTGGTCAGATCTATAAAAAATCCTTTTCCATCCATGAATAATTCCTCCTTAAGCTTTGCGGATGTTGACCATGAAGGCCTTTGTTTCCGGGATTCCGGTGTTGGCGTCGCCTACGGCCGGGGTGAGCAGGTTGGCCGCGTCCCCACTGTCTTTGGGCTGCAGCCAGCCGTAGTGCCAGGGCAGGCCAACCATGTGCAGGTTCTGGCCCATGACCTTGTAGGGTGCCAGGCGATGGGAGACGATGGCCACTGCCTTCACCCGGCCGCGGGGGTTTTCCACGATAACCTTGTCGCCGTTGTTGATTTCCCGCAACTTTGCCAGCTCCGGATCGATTTCGGCAAAGAGTTCAGGCATGCATTCCAGAAGCCAGGGGGTCCAGCGGGTCATGACCCCGGACTGCCAGTGCTCGGTCACCCTGTAGGTAGTGCCCACAAAGGGGTAGCGCGGATCGCACACGGCCCGTTTTTCACCTTCGAAATGCAGGGCCACGGGGTTATGCAGCTGTTTTGAAAAAGGCTGCTCTTCAAAAGGACATTCCAGGGGTTCATAGTGTTCCGGAAATGGTCCGTCCACCAGGCCCGGCCCAAAGAGGCGGCCATAGCCTTCTGTGGTCATTATGAACGGGTGTTTCTCGCTGGGTCCCCAGCCGCCGTCGGGTACGTCACCCACCCATTGGTTGTCCTGCCACTTGATGACCGCCTTGTCCGGAGCGTATGGCCGGCCGTTCTTGTCCACAGAGGCCCGGTTGTACAGCACGCGCCTGTTCACCGGCCAGGCCCAGGACCAGTTGGGGAATAGAGCGATATTGGCCTGCATGTCCGTCTGGGTCTTGTCCCGGCGGGCCATCAAATTGCCATCCTCGGTGAAGGAACCGCAGTACAGCCAGTTGCCGCAGGCAGTGGATCCGTCGTCCTGGAGCAGAGCAAAGCTCGGCACCTGGGTGCCGGCTTTATAGGTGGTGCCATCGATGGTCTTATCCCTGAGGAAGTAGCCATTGTGCAGCCTGGCCATTTTTTCTACATCAAATTTACCGTCAGTGACTATATTGTCCAGGTTAAAATTGGCAATGGGTTCCGGGAATTCTCCGCCTTCCTCCTGGTAAAGGGCTTTGAGCCTTCTGGCCAGCATGACCATCATGTCCCCATCGCGCTTACTGCCCCCCAGGGGTTTGGGGCCTTCATAACGCCACTGGGCCCAGCGCCCGGAATTGGTAATTGAGCCTTCTTTCTCGTAGAATACCGCTGCCGGGAGCATGAAGACCTCGGTCTTTATCCTGCCTGGGTCCATGCCCGGACCATGCCAGAAGGAACCCGTCTCGTTGTGGAAGATGTTTACGTTGACCAGCCAGTCCAGTTTGCTCAGGGCCTCCCTGGTCTTGTTGGTATCAGCTCCGCTCACGGCCGGGTTCATGCCCCAGGCGAACAACCCCTTGAACTTGCCCTGGTGCATATGGTCGAACATGACCAGCCAGGAGCAGTCCTGTCCTGCGTCCAGCCTGGGCATGTAGTTATAGCTCTCAGACGGTTCCTTGTCCGGATACATGGCCTTTAAAAGGCTGGCTATGTACTTGGGCCGGTTTTGCCACCAGTTGGCACTCTTGGGATCATGGCTGACCGGGGTGTTGGCCTTGTTGTAATCCTCCAGAGTGGGCCAGGAAGCCCTGGGGGTTGGATTGTAGGCCGGGATGATATGATAGAGCAGGGCGCTGTCGGTTGATCCCTGGACGTTGGATTCTCCGCGCAGGGCGTTGACTCCGCCGCCGGCATTGCCCACGTTGCCCAGCAGCAGCTGGATCATGGCCATGGATCTGATGAGCTGGACAGCTATGGTATGCTGGGTCCAGCCCATGGCGTATGTGTTGGTCCCGGATTTGTCCGGAGCGCCGGTGGCGGCGAAGGCCTTGTAAACCTCTTCCAGCTTGTCCCTGGGTGTACCAGTGGTTTCGGAAACCCGGTCCAGGGTGTATCGTTCAACGTGTTTCTTGAGCAGCTGGAATACGCAGTTGGGATCCTGTAGGGAGGTATCCCTTTTGGGTATGCCGTCATTGTCCTTTTGAAAGCTCCAGGAGTCCCTGTCATAGGAGCCAAATACTGCGAAATTGGTCTCGCTTTTCTTTTGAAAGCCGCTGAAAAGCCCTTCTTCAGGATCAAAGTAGAAATCGGGATTCACCAGAAACGCAGCATTGGTGTAGTTGACCACGTAGTCTTTGAAATACAGATCGTTGTCCAGGATGTACTTGACCATGCCCAACAGAAAAGGGGTATCCGTGCCGGAGCGCATGGGGGCGAAAATGTCCGCCTTGCTGGAGCTCCGGTTGTAGCGGGGGTCCACGCTGATGAGGGTGGCACCGTTTTCTTTGGCTTTCATTATCCATTTGAAGGTGACCGGATGGCATTCAGCCGGGTTGCCGCCCATCATCAGGATGCAGTCGCTGTTCATGAGATCGGTATAGTGGTTGGTCATGGCCCCGCGGCCGTAGGACTCCGCCAGGGACGGTACGCTGGAGCTGTGACACAGGCGGGCCTGGTGCTCGATGTACACAAGGCCGAGACTGCGCATCAGGGCCTGCAGATACCAGCACTCTTCATTGTCCAGGGCGGCAGAGCCGACGTGGGCGATGCCGTCGGTACGGTTGACCACCTGTCCCTGGTCGTTGGTTTTGACAAAAGTTTCGTCCCGGGCTTCCTTGACCTTTCTGGCGATGCGTGTAATGGCCCAGTCCCAGGGGGCTTCCACCCATTTGTCGGTGTAAGGTGCCCTGTACAGGACCTTGGTGAGGCGGTTTTCATTTTCAGCCAGTTGATAGACCGATGCCCCCTTGGCGCAGAGGGAACCTTCACTGATGGGATGATCCGGATCGCCTTCCACATTGATGGTCCGGCCCTGGCCCTCTTTAGAAGTGTGCACCAAGAGACCGCATCCCACAGAGCAATAGCAGCAAATGCTCGTGGTTTCCCTGCCCCAGTTAATGCGCAGCAATTGAGCCTTGGCCGTGGTGGGCTTCATATTGAAACCCAGGCCAGCAAAGGCCAGAAATGACCCGGCTGCTACTGATAGTTTGATAAATCCCCTGCGATTCAAAATCATAGTGCCTCCTGTTCAGTTAAAAAATTAACACAGATATGACAGCCACTACTGTCCCCTGATCTGACGTCCCAGAAAAATCTGGAGATCATAACCTGAAACGCAGTAAACAGGGATGCAGTGGTACCACCCTTTATATATCGGAGAAAAATAGTATTTTTTATAGTCCATGCAGTATGCAAATACCGTCACGGAATTCATGTCATAACCAAGACCGAAGAAAGGCAGTCCTGTGCGGGTATTATTGAGCATGGACATAGTTATCTCATTTTCTGCTTTTTAATGGTTCAGAAGATTAGATTTTTAACTTTAAGTTTTTTACTGATTTCTGCATGCATATAGGTATTTATTATCAGTCATCCATTTTTGCGTCCAATACTTTGTTTAGATAGTTGTATGCATTTTTGATGTTAAATAATGATTTTATCTACAAACAAGATTAAATTATTTCTTCAGTATTGAGTTAAATCAATAGACTTCCAGTCTTCATAAAAATATTCATCAATAGAAAATGGCTTTTATGCCATATTTATTGTATTTGGATTGATATTGATGATGTGATTAGCTGATTAGCATTATGTATTTCAATTGGATTGTTTGCAGAGTTTTGATTATTTTTTTAAGAATCTGAAACGGTTTCCCTGAACGTAATCGTTTAAGAGATTCTTAATGGTTGTTTATGGCAGGCTGGTATCCGAGCCACATGAGGTTTAAAACAGCACTGAGGAAGGAATATCTTTTATGGACCAGCGTAAACTTCAGGCATTCTTGAGCGTGTATGAAATGAAGAGTTTCTCCAAGGCTGGTGAAGACCTTTACCTGTCCCAGTCCACCATCAGTACACATGTGCTGAGCCTTGAACAGGAGCTTGGGGTTCAGCTTTTTGACAGGATCGGCAGGAGGATTATTCCCACGCAGGCTGGACATCTCCTTCATGACAGGGTCAGAAATGTATTCAGGATTATAGAACAGACCAGGACAGACATTCATGACCTGAACAATCATGTATGCGGAAAGGTCGTTGTAGGCGGCAGTACAATACCTGCCAACTATCTTCTGCCAATGGTCATTTCAGATTTCTGCGGGCAGTATCCCCAGGTCTGCGTTGACCTGCGAATCGGGGATTCAATAGAGATCTGCCAGGAAGTTCTGGCCGGAAACCTTGATTTCGGCATTGTCGGGGGGTTTGTGGATCATTTCGATCTTGAACACAGACTGCTCTTAAAGGACAAACTGCATGTGGTGGCCAGCCAGGACCTTAAACTGGACCTGCCAGAGACAGTATTCCCTGAAAACCTCAAGGACCTGCCCTGGATACAACGCGAAAAAGGCTCCGGGACAAGAAATGCCTTTGAAAGCGCCATGATGAACTGCGGTGTCTCACTACGCGATCTGCGGATTGCAGCCCTGGTGCAGTCCACCGAGGCCATGGTCAGATGTGTGCTTGCCGGAGCAGGAGTCGGGGTAACCTCTTTTCTTGCAGTACAGGAATACCTGGAAGCTGGAGAGCTTACAATTATCGACGTACCAGGCTTGGATATTGTCAGGAGCTTTTATCTCATCCACCACAAAGCAAGAACCCTGTTCAGCTGTTCGAGAATGCTGATGAACAGTGTAGAAAAGCATATCAAGCCTGAAGCATGATGTGACTGCAAAAAGTCATTTTTGCAGTCACAGATGTCAGAGATCAGACGTCAGAGATCCCCAGTGAAATCCCTTCGGGAACTCCAAGGAGTTATTTCACGGGGCAGGCAGTAAAAAAAAAGAGTTATGTCACGCGAACCACGCCAAACGCGTGGCAGGGCGCGTGATTGATTTCTGAATTTTTCATTCCCCGACTTTTTGCAGGTGCGTCAAGCATACATCCACCATCAAAGACGCAACTGCAAGAAGCCGTAACCATTCAGGGGGTGCCGAAATCGGCCTGGGGACAGTCCCCGCGACACATTGCCTTCACAATCACCAATATTACAAGCGCAAAATTCCGTGATCCTGCACAGACCTACACAGCGAGGGACAGTCCCCAGGCCTTGTGCCAGTTATCAACATCGAGGACCCCCTGAATGGTTACAGAAGCCTCCAATCTGAGATTAATTCAAACATGCCGGCCTGATAGGCCTTTCATTTCTTTGCTTTCTGTCGCATGTATGTGCAAAAAGACTCTTTTTCTTATGCACTAATGTATCTACAGAAATAATATATTGCTTGTTTTCTTATCATTATTTTCTATTAATCAATATTTTTTAATGTAACGTCTAACATATTTCCATCATTATAATTACCAATAGTAATTTTTACTTTCTATCGTTTTTGCAAATAGATATCCATGACTATTTAATCAATTATTATATACTGTTTAAACAGTGATGCCTGCTTTTTCAAAAATTTATAACTCAGCAATTTTATCAGTACGTTCTATGAATTTATAACTTATTGAAAGATTATTGTTTTTTCTGCACACACATCGTTGGTCCAGATATTGCTTTGTCCAGGAGTAATTTTACGCTTACTTGCATTTTATCCTGGCTTCTAAAGAATTTTTCTGGATAAACACCCTGTCCTTTACGAGCAATTCTCCTCTCAGGTTTTTATCACAGTCAAGGTCAAGCGAGAAACGTCATAAAATGACGGATAGGGGCAGATAGTCCCGTAAAATTTAACAGCTTGCTAATAAGTCTGAATGCTTGAACATGCAAACTATAACGATGAACTGCTGAAAAGCCAAAGTTATTAACCATCAACCAGGGAGGCGTTTTGTAATGATTAACAAAGTATCAGGAAAATCACTGTCCATTTTGGCTTTAGTATTGTTCCTTTTTCTGGCTGGAGGATGTCTTAACAAGGAACCGGCAACCCAGGCGGGATACCAGCCGGGCCAGCCCATTCCCAGTGTGGAGGTGGAAGTTGATGTTCCCAATCCGTTTCATACTTATGTTGATGCATATTTCGTCAAGTCCATCGTCTGCGACAATCTGATCCAGGAGGAGCCCAGGGATGACGTATTGCTTATTGACTCCAGGCCTAAGCGCCCACGCTATGACCGGGGCCATATTCCAAGCGCTGTGAGCCTGCCGGACAGCGAGTTTGAGGAGAAAGCAGACCAGGTATTGCCAGATGACAAGTCCGTACTCCTGTTCTTCCACTGTCAGGATACTGCCTGCCGTTTGAGCCATGATTCAGCCTGGAAAGCTGAAGAAATGGGCTATGAAAATGTGGTTGTATATCCCGAGGGCAATGCCGACTGGGAAGATCGCGGCTTCAAGACCTGGACCATAGATGACATAACTGAGCCGGACGAAGCTGATGTTGCCGCTAAAGAGCGTGCCGAAGAACCCTCAGAGCCCTCGGATATAAAGGAAGGGGATTTTCCGGGGTCCATTGAGGAAGAGTTTTTCAAGGAGGTTCTTGCCACAGACCCTGACAGCATCCAGTTGATCGATGTCCGGGAAGAAGATGAATTTGAAAAGGGGCATATTCCAGGGGCTGTGCGCATGAATGTGGCAGAAATCCGGGAGGCCATGGATGATTTCGATACATCGGAAAAACCCATTGTTCTTATTTGCGCCACAGGTGCCCGCAGCGGAGAGGCCTACTTTACCTTTGACGACTTACGACCGGAGCTGGATGTTTACTATCTTGACGCCAGTATTTCTTACAAAGACGATGGAAGTTATGAGATAGATTAAAAAGCCTGCACCCGACGGGCATAGTGGAACAGGCCAGGGAATATCGTAGAGCAAGGTCCGGGATGCATGAAGTGTCCCGGGCCTTTTCTGCTGTGGCCCTTGATAATCAGGATAAGCGTAAGCATTCAGGGAGTCTTCAGTGGTAGCTTCTGGCACTCACGCCTCTGGCGTGACCGGGGACTGTCCCGCACTTATTTATGGTGGACATAACCAAAGATTGCATAGACAGACATAATAGTTCATCCCTTGTTAAATTGAAATTATCAATTTGATAAACACCTTTCCTCATTGTAAAGTCCCTTTGATTTTCTTTCTGTAACAGGTTTATCCTGCAATTTCTCACTGGCTATTAACAGTTTGGCCCTTTTTAAGGAAAGCAGGGGACGGGCACCTCCAAACCTTTTTCCGAAGGATGACTGGCACGTTTAAAAACAAGTGCGGGGAGGGCCAGTCCTCATGCCACATGTAACTGTTAAAGTCTGTCATTAAAAAATGATTTTTTGTCTCAATCAGGTGACGATGAGCCATTGCTTTCGGGCCGCGAAAAGATATTTTGCAGGGCTCTCAATTTAAAAAATCAAATCCATGCTGATAATTGAGCGGTATTATGAGTGAAACCTTTCCGGAACACTGGGAATTCGACGATGAGTTTGACGGCGGTGAGGAGACCTGCGGCAGGGTGATCATTAATCTATATACCTATCTCAAACCCATGCCTCCGGGCTACCGCATCCTGCTCATCTCCAAAGATCCGGCGGCACCGTATGAGTTTCCAGCCTGGTGCCGCATGACCGGCAACGCCCTTTTGGACATGTCTCATCCCTATTATCTTGTGGAATATAAACCCCAACTGAAAAAGGAGTAAACTATGGCTGAAAAATTCTGCGTGACCATCACCCATTGCAGAACCGACGGAGACAAGGCCACATTGGGCTTTGTAGTGGCCAATGCCGCCCAGGGCAGCGAAAAGGAGACCATGATTTTCCTCAGTTGCGACGGAGTATACTGCGCTGTCAAAGGCGAGGCTGAAAAGATTGACGAAGGAACCCCTTTTGCTCCTCTCAAGGAACTGGTTACCAAGTTTGTCAACGCAGGCGGCAAGATATGGGTTTGCACCCCGTGCTTGAAAAAAAGAGGCCTGACAGAAGACGATCTGGTTGAAGGGGCAACCCCGGCCGGAGGTGCGGCCCTGGTGGAGTGGCTGGCTTCAGGGTCGCCCAGTGTAGCCTATTAATCTTTAAGATCAGCCGGCATGGTATCCGCTTTTCAAAGCGGATACCATGCCCTGCGAGGTGTTTATGACCCAGGAAAAGGAAAATATAAGCGTGGATGATATCACCCCGGATCATATGTTCGATGGAGGAGACCTGGACTGTGGATCAGGGCTGAGCCTTATGATCAAGGAAAACATGCTCAAGGTGCCCGTGGGGGGTATACTGGAGTTGCGCAGCCGGGATGCCACTGTAAAAGACGATCTTCCCCCCTGGTGCCGGCTGGCCAGCCATGAATACCTGGGGCATAAGGACGATGACGGGTTTGTGCGCTACTTCGTCCGCCGGGGCCGGCCGGAGTCCGCGGGGAAAGAAGAGGTATCCGAGGAAGAAGCCTTAGAACAGGACAAACAAAAGGCCAGGGAATACGAATGGCGGGTCAGGACGCGTTCTACAGGATCCCAGAAGAGCACTGTCTATTGCCGCAATTTTTCCTGGAACATGGGCCAGCCCATAAGCTTTGAAGAAAAGGACGAACATCCCTGTTCGGTGGAAGCCCTGCTGGGAGCCTTGGGCGGAGCCCTGGCTTCAGGGTATGCCACTGAGTGCTCCAAAGAGGGCATAGAGGTGGACGACATCGAAATCACTGTGCGGGGCAGGCTGACCAATGTCCTGGCCCATGTGGGGCTGGAAGAAGGGGATCCCGGCTTTGGCGAGATCGAGGTCAAGTGCTATGCCTCCAGCATGGATGACGAGGAAAAAGTTCGAGATGCCTGGGGCAAAACAGTCAAACGCTCACCCCTGGCGGCTACCCTGGCTAAGGGAACGGAGCTTAAAATCAAACTAATGGTGGTTTAGTCATGTTTACTACTACTCAAGTGGGCAGCTGGCCCCGCTCAAAGAAAATGCTCAAGGCCCTGCGGGACCATCGTCTGGGCAGAATGTCTAAGGAAGAGTTTCACAGCATTGCCGATGACGAGGTTGCAAGAACTGTTGAGATCCAGGAAAAAGCCGGCCTGGACATCCTGGTGGACGGGGAGCACCGCAGGGATAATTTTTATTCTTTCATCACGGACAAGGTGGAAGGCACAAAACTCATGTCCCTGGCGGAAATGCTGGACGAGGTGGAGGATAAGTCAGGTTTTGAAGAAATGCTGGACAAGCTGGATGTTCCGGCCTCGGCCATCCGCAATCCCACATGCGTGGGACGCATGCAGAGACGCGAACCCTTGGCTCTGAATGATTTTTTGTTCGTCAAGACCCTGACCGACAAGCCGGTCAAGGTAACCCTGCCCGGTCCGTATCTGCTTTCCCGGTCCATGTGGGTGACCAGGTATGCCGGAAAGTTCTACAAAGACCAGTTTGAAATGGGCGACGATGTTGTCCATATCCTGCGCAGCGAGCTTGAGGAGCTTGCTCAGGCCGGGTGCGAATTCGTCCAGTTCGACGAGCCTGTTCTCACGGAAATAGTCATGTCCCAGGAGTGCGGCAGACGTACCTTTATGTGAGCCACCCTGGCCACCCGCCGTGACGTGGGTGAGGAACTGGATTACGCTGCCGAGCTTATGAACAGGATTATTGATGGTATCAGTGGGCCGCGCACAGGTATTCACATCTGCCGGGGCAACTGGAGCACCCGGGAAGACGTCCTGCTCACCGGTGATTATGAACCGCTCCTGCCGGCTTTGACCAAGATGAAGGTGCATCAGTACGTGCTGGAGTATGCCACCCCCAGGGCCGGGGAAATAAAGGTTGTTGGAGAGGCCCTCTCGGGCAGTATACCAGGGACGGATATCCCCAGAGAACTGGGGCTGGGAGTGGTCAACCCCCGCACCACCGAGGCCGAGACCCCGGAAGAAATCATGGACAAGACCAGGCTTGCCCTGCAGCATTATCGTCCGGAACAGCTTTTTTTGAACACGGATTGTGGTTTCGGATGTTTTGCCAACCGCTGCGTAAATGTGGAAGAAGTGGCCACGGCCAAGATACGCTCCATTGCTGAAGCGGCCAGGAGACTGAGGAAAGAATTTTCTTGATTTTTGGGAACCATTCACTGAAGAAATGTGCTCCAGGGTACGGGAATTCGGCAAACAGGACGTAAAAACTCACTCCAAGGAAGCGTAAATCAAAACCTATACACTGATTTGATAACCAGGGTATATTCTGTAACATGCCTTGAATCAGGTTCGGTGTTTTACGGTTTTGATTAACGCTTCCTACGTCGTTCAGATCCCGCACTTACTTTCTGGCAAATCTTGATTTGAAAATTGATCAGACATAGAAAAAGTAAGTGCGGGACCCAGTTTGCCGAACCCCCGTACCCTAGCTGTTGGGCCACAGATGATGAATAGGTACGATTTTTGAGGACTGGACCGCTATTAGCATGATCCAGCAGTAACTGAACCAAGTACAAGGAAAAGAAATGAGCAGACATGAAAAAGTGGATTGCCGGGGGCTGCCCTGCCCCCAGCCGGTACTCAAAAGCAGGGAAATTATCGACTCGATAAACCCGGATACCCTGCAGGTGCAGGTGGACAACGAACCGGCCCTGGAAAATGTATCCAGATTTTTGTCCACCCAGGGTTACGCCCTGGAAAAACCGGAAAAAAACGGCGACATCTGGACCATCCATGCCAGCAGAGGCGAAGCGCCGGCAACCGGATCCCATGAAGCTGCCGCACCCGGGCCCGGGGCAGGTGAAACCCTGCGCACCATGGTATTTGTGTCCACCAGCAGGCTGGGTACGGGTGACGATGAATTGGGATCAAAACTCATGCAGAACTTCATCAAGACCCTGCCGGAGATGGGCAGCAGTCTGTGGATGCTTGTTTTTGTCAATTCCGGGGTCAAGCTGGCTGTAAAAGACAGCCCGGTGCTGGAGACCGTGCAGAGGCTGGAAGAAAACCAGGTAAAAATCCTGGTCTGCGGCACCTGTCTGGAGTTTTTCGGACTCACCGATGCCAAGGATGCCGGTCAGACCACCAACATGCTGGACATCATCACGGCCATGAGCCACGCGGACAAGGTGATTACAGTTTGATGCCACAACTGCTCACCTTGTAAACGTCAAGCATGTCAGCTGTCAGTGGTCAGGGTGCGAGCTGCATTTTGCTAACCTGTCCATAGGTGACCCCATTTCGGCTCTTGACATGTCTTCAATATTGAATGATCATATTACACATAAAACATTGAATCATGAAAGGAGTGAAAGGAGCGTTTCATGAGCCGAGCTACAACGACGATGACTGTTCGCCTCAGCGGCGCACTCAGCGAATTCGTTACCGCGAATGTGGGTGAGCATGGCGCCTACGAGAATGTTAGCGAATATGTGCGAGACCTGATCCGAAGAGACAAGGAACGTAAGGAAGCGGACACGTTCGAGCGCCTCAAGGCCGAGCTGACTCACGCCTACGCAGCACCCGAAGCATCGTATCACCCCCTGACGGCGGCGGAGGTAATTGCACGCAACCGGAACCGGGCCTGACACGGCATGACCAAAGCCAATATTCGCATCCAGGATGCTGCGTCCTACCGTCTTGACGAGATATACCATCACACCCTCAACCGCTGGGGCATGCAGCAGGCCGACCGCTATATTACCGGCCTGTTTGATGCCTTCAACGGCATTGCGGATCACAGAACCTTATCGCGCCCCGTTCCGGCCGAGTTCGGTATCGAAGGCTACTTCTTCCGCTATGAACGTCATTTCGTTTATTGGCGCTGGCTTTCAAACGGTGACATCGGCATTGTGACAATACTGCATGAGCGGATGCACCAGATCGACCGTTTCCGGGAAGACTTCGGCGTGTAGTGTTTTGCCTCTTTATAGCCCAAAGGCTGGAATTGCCGCCTGTTTTCGTTTTGTTCCTCCAGGCGGCGTTTTGCGCAGAAAACGTGGTCTGCCCCCACTGGCTCTAAAAGCATGAGTGTAAGGCGGATTACAGGCCGCTGACAGGCTGCTTGGGCTCTTTATTCTTCAAAAGCTGTGTGTGTAAAGCACCTGCCTGCCCGATAGAATTTCGCAGGACAGCAAAGCGCATTTTAGCCGGGTGTACGCCTGAAGGCTTCCCGTGCCAGAGAAGATTGTTTTTGGCACCCCAGTTGAATGCCCTGCGGGCTAGCTCATTGAGCTATTCAATCACGCCATAGGCGTGACAGGCAGGCTGCTGTGGGCTGCAAATCCTAGTGAAACCGGCTACTTCAAAATATTTCTTTCATGTAGCTAAATTCGCCACTCTGCTTGTTACCGTCAAGCATGTCAGCTGTCAGTGGTGAGGATGCGGGCTGCATTTTGCCATCCTGTCACTTTGATTTCTTTGCGAATCATCTCAGCCTTTCCGCCATGGATCAGAACTGGTGAAAAGGCTGTCTTGCCTGCCAGCTTCAACCAGTGCTCCAGGTTTGTAAAAAAATCCCTGTTGACAGTCTGGCCTGACTTGATCTCTATGGGCATGAGGCTGCCTCCGAAGTCTGCAATAACATCTATTTCCCTGCCGTTGCTGTCCCGCCAGAAATACAGTTCCACATTCAGCAGGAAATTGAAGCAGGCTTTCTTGAGCTCCGAGACCACAAATGTCTCAAAGATTGCGCCCCGCAGGGGGTGGAAGGCCAGCTGCTGTGCATTTTGAATTCCCAGCAGCCTGCACATTAGTCCTGTATCATAAAAGTATATCTTGGGAGACTTGACCAGGCGCTTACGGAAGTTGGCGTGATGCGGATAAAGCCTGAAGAGTATGAAGCTTGTCTCCAGGACGGTTATCCATGATCTGGCGGTATTGTGCGTAATTCCGCAATCAGTGGCCAGGGCGGACAGGTTCAGGATCTGTCCGCTGCGTCCAGCACAAAGGCGTAAAAAACGCTGAAAAGCCTCCAGGTTCTGGACCTCAAGAATCTGCCTGACATCACGTTCCAAATAGGCGGTTATATATGCCGGCATCCAGATATCAGGGGTCAGGTTGCGGTCATACAGGGGCGGGTATCCGCCGGCGAAAAGGAGGTCATCGAGTTCGAGACTGGATGCAGAAGATCTTTTCACCTCTTCCAGTGAGAAGGGCAGCAGCTGCACAAAGGCTGTGCGGCCGGCCAGGGACTGGGTTACGTCAGACATCAGGCCGAAGTGTTGCGAACCTGTAAGGATAAACATTCCCATCCGACCATGTTCGTCCATATGCGTCTGAAGATAGGACAAGATATCAGGTGCCCGCTGAATCTCGTCTAGAACGGCTCCCTGAGCAGTCCTGCTCAAAAATCCCCGTGGATCATCAAGGGCGAGCTGACGCATATCAGGGTCTTCCAGGGAAAAGTACGGTTTTTGGGAGAAGATGGCTCTGGCAAGAGTGGTTTTCCCGGATTGGCGGGGTCCGGTAATGGTTACAGCAGGAAAGCCCTGCAGCAGCCTGAGAATTGTTGCTTCAGCATCGCGCCTGATCATGCAGAGATATTATCCACTTTATGCAAATTGTCAATGCTGTTTACAATCTGCATAAAAACATGTCGGACACCAGCTGTGTAAGCACATATAACCAGTGAATCACGCTGAAGCTTGTCCAGGGAATGCTGAGCCTGGACCTGGCACTACCCCCGCAGGGTGGCCTTCAGGCGCAGGGGGTGCAGCAGGAGATCCAGGGCGTGATTGATATCCCGGCAGAGTACATCAGCGGCTGACAGTGCCGCCAATGCTGCACCTTCTTCCTGGATAAGAGCTATGCCCAGGCAGGCCTGTTCCAGCATGAGCCGGTCGTTGCGGCCGTTGCCCACTGCTGCAGAATTCATGGCCCCGGTTTTTTGCAGGTAATCAGCCTTGGCCCGGGCCTGATCACCTTCTTGGATAAGATGAAACCTGCACTCCAGTCCGGCAAGCCTGTCCTTAGCCCGGCCGAAGGTATCCGCTGTAAGGACATGGATTTCAATCTTGGTGGAGAGCTTTTGCAGTCTGGACAGGACCCCGTCCAGGATCTCTCCATCCAGGGCCAGGGTGCCGTTGTAGTCCAGGAGCAGATGGGCAAGGTCGATTTTTACATATCCCGGGATATTTACCGAAAGCATGGGGGTATCCTTATCATCTTTATTTCGGGCTTTAATTTGCTTTAATA
This sequence comes from Desulfonatronospira thiodismutans ASO3-1, assembly GCF_000174435.1. Lineage (NCBI taxonomy): Bacteria > Pseudomonadati > Thermodesulfobacteriota > Desulfovibrionia > Desulfovibrionales > Desulfonatronovibrionaceae > Desulfonatronospira > Desulfonatronospira thiodismutans. The sequence continues at coordinate 226,896 of NZ_ACJN02000002.1, read as the reverse complement.
CTTTCTTGCTGCATCTGCCTGAGCCTGTCCGGTATACGCCACTTTTTCAGCAGCCTGGCCGAGGCCTCCGGCACAAGGTGTTCCCAGTTCTGATCTTTGAGTATCAACTCCCTGATGTCCTGGGCGCTGATGCCTTTTTGCTCCGGATTCACTTCCCACAAGACATGGGTATTCAGGCCCAGGGACTTGAACTGCTCAAGCTTCTGCCTGCCCCAGCCGTCGTATATGGACAGCACGAACAGGGCGTCCATGGGCACATAATGCCTGAACAGCTCCGGCCTGGTGATGGGCAGAGGGGTGATGGTCATTTCCTGATGGGAAAGGCCTGCCTCCAGTAGTACTTCCCGGACCAGGACCAGGCGCTCGAAGTAGGTCAATGGGTTGGACATGACATGAGAGCGACCCGGGTCCACTTCCACGGAATTGGTCAGCACCGGATCGGGGTTGGTGATACCCACCACCAGGTGCCTGCACATGGCCTTGCCGGCCAGAAGGTATTTTAAGTGATCGTTGTGCAGGATCTGAAATCTGCCGTGTATCACTGCTGTATCATAGACGTTCATAATGTTCAGGGTCCTGTTCTGCTGGTTTGCCCGGGGCATAGTCAAGAGATGTTCCAGTCACATTGCGTCCAAGAAAACGCTCCAGGATACTGCGCGAGGACGTGGCCAGGTGCAGGTCCTGCAGTTCGATGGTCCACCACTTGCAATCTGTCTGCAAAAGGCGTGTGAGCATCTCCTGCAGAGGAGCAATGTCTTTAATGGGATGATGCCCCAGGTGGTCTTCCCTTCCGTAAACATGCACCTCATAAAGACTGGAGCCAAACAGGTCAACCATATCCGCAGGGGTAATCAGGTTGTCCCGCACCATGGAACATCCCCGGGCATGTCCTGTATCCATGGTGATCATGGCCCCGGAGGCCTTTGCCCACTCAAGTATCTTGTAGGGATCAGATCCGTGGCCCAGCCTCAGGTTTTCCAGGCAGACGGTTATGCCTTTTTTACCGGCGAATTCCACCAGCTTAGACAGGTTGTCCCGGATATGGCTTTCCCTGATGGGAACCGCCGGGCCAAGTCCTGTATGCACGGTAACCACCGGCTCTCCCAGGCCGTGCATCTTCTTTATGGTCTCTAAGTGCACTTGCAGGGCTTTTTCTGCTTCATGCCGATCTGCATGCCCCATTTCCCAGCCGAAGTACCTGGTGTGAAAGCGCACAGGTATGTCCCGGCGCAGAAAGGGCAGCACACTCCCGGGCAAAAGATCCGGTCTCAGGGGGTCCGGCGAAAATTCCAGGCCATGGGAGGCTTTTGCGGCCCGCTCAAGCCTTGAAGCAGAGTCTGAATAATCAGCAGTAAAGGCCAGTATGGGCATTGGATGAATGTTGTCCGGCATGAATAAGTCGTGTGAGTAAGTTACTAAGGCGGGCTTTGCCCGCAACCCAATAAAGAAAAGAACTTTTTTGACAGGATTAACAGGATTAAGAGATTGATGAAGAGAAAATCATCTTTGTCCTGGCCGGAAGCCAGGCCAAAAGGTTATCCTGTCAATCCTGTTAATCCTGTCCAAGTTTCTTGTTTTTTATGACAAGGTTTCAGCAGTAAGCCACTGATGTTTTTTCCAGCGTCCCTGTCCCTGCACGGAAAAAGAGGCCCCTTCGGGGCAAAACTTCCTGGTTTTCTTTGAAAATGAAACAATATGTTGTTTCGAAGTTTGTGCTAAACGCCTGAAGTTCTGGTTAGTAATCAGCCAGCTTCCTGCATAGCTCCTGCCAGATATGGCAGAAGGTGGCCTATACTGTAGGCCGGGGTGGGCCGTCCCAGTACCCCGAGATGCCTGTTGGTCAGGGCTGACTTATGGCAGGCCGCCGGGATGTCCTCACCGGCCATAAGTCTGGCAGTAACAATGCCGGTAAGGCTGTCGCCCGTACCTCCAATGGCTTCCATGGCCGCAACCGAGGGTTCGGATACAGTGTCAAGTATCACGTCATCCCGGACGATATAGTCCTTTGCTCCCTTGACCAGGAGATGCCTGGCCGCATTCTGCTCGCTGTAAGCCCTGGATATGTATTCCTCCACCTTGGATTCGTCCTCCAGGAGAAAGCCCCGGGTATAAAAGGGATGAGGTGCTGTCTCATCGGCCAGAAAGCACATCTCCCCGATGTCCGGGGTAAACAGATCGTAATCGGCTGCAAACCCGCTCATCTTGGCCACGTACATAAACCCGGCATCAGCCACCAGCATGGCTGAAGGCAGTTTTTCCTGGATGGCCCACAAGACCTGGTTGTGCCAGTAAATATCCGGCAGCAGGTAATGAAAGGTAAACCCTTCAATCTCCAGTTTGTCCACCATCTCAACCAGGTGAGCGTATAGAGCTCTGCTGCCCTGCCCGTCACCGGTATCCCCCACCAGCATGACGTGCGGCATGGAAAGGCCCATCTCCCGGGCGGCCATTGCTGTAAATGCGGCCAGGGCCGGTGTGCCCCGGGCGATTTTAACCTCCCTTTCCAGCACCCTGAGACTTTGGCTATGAACCTCCACAGGACCGTGCACCAAGGGGAAGTCTTCTTCAGGCACCGTGCCCACAATCAGCCAGGACATCTGCGCTTCATCTCCTCATAGGCCAGCTGCAGGGAGTAGCCGCACAGGGTCCGGCCGAACCTGCGGGGCTCAGGGGCCTCATGCAGAGGCCTGCCCACCAGCTGCTCAGCCAGAAAGGGCACGTCCGGGCATCCTCCGCCCGAGACATTGACTATCTTGAGGCTCTGTCTGTCCACGGTGATTTTCATATTGGCCGCTCTGACCATGAGAAAATCACCAAAGTCCCTGATGTTGTAAAGAGACACCGGTTCTAAGAGGTGGTCCTGAGCAGCTGTGACCTGAATGGGCTTTATGCGCTTTTGTTCCAGGATGTCTAAGGCCTGCAGCTGATGCATTATAGGAAACTCGATGACCATGTCACAGCCGGTCTGTATCTCAGGAGGCGGACCCATGACCCTGACGTCTAAGCCCGCCTCGCTGAGATGGGATTCAGCCTCGATAACCTCGCTGGTATGGTGAAAAACCAGGATGCCTCTTTCGGATACGCCCCTGGTCTTTTTTGCTTTGCCGAAAATGCTTTTTAAGAAGTTCATTTTTTCCTGATAACAATGCGGAAATCTTCGTCCATTTCCTCGGAAACAGCCACCTGGTAGCCCTTGCTTTCAGCAGCCCTGCCCACGTTTTCCCGGCTGGCCTGATTGTCCACCAGGATCTCTATTTCGGATTCACCTGTATTCTGAATGGCCTCGGTTGTCAAAAGAACCGGCTGAGGGCAGGCAAGGCCCCTTGCATCCACTTTGTGTGCCATGATGAAAACTCCTTTGGCTATTGTTTTTTCAGGTTGGCAAAACCTATGGCCAGACACACGGCCAGGCCGATGATGGCAGCCACTGCCCCGTTGTCCCCCAGTCCGGCTGGAGAGCTGGCCAGGCCCCAGTTGTGGGCCAGGGCAGCACCCATGATCATGCCCAGAACAAATACTGCAGCGTCACTGTTGCCCTCACCGGACATGAACAGCTGCCTGCCCGGGCATCCTCCGGCCAGGGCAAAGGCCAGTCCGGCCACCAGCATGCCGAAGAAATTCCAGAAAAAGAGGTTGTGGGCCACAGGCTGGCCTTCAAAACCGGGATTGAACTGTCCCAGGGCCAGGTTGACCACAAAGGCCACCACCAGAAGAGCCAGAAAACCGGCCATGAGATGGGTCTGCCGGAACAGGATGAGGTCTCTTATGGCCCCCATGGTGCAGAAGCGGCTGCGCTGGGCCAGAAAGCCGACAGCCAGGCCGATGGCCAGGGCAATGGCCAGGGGAGCGTATGCAGCACCCGGTCCGCTCAGGGAATAGAAAAGAACACCGCTTTTATCCTCACCTTCCAGGGGCGGGAAGATGAGCCGCAGGGCCAGAAGGCCCAGCATAATGCCCGGAAGCATCAGCCCGGTGGCTATGGACTGCTTGTAGCTGCGGCCCAGGTTGTAGCCTTTTCTAAAGAATAGGGTTCCGATGTAAACCCCTGCTGCCAGCCCCAGCAGGCCTAGAACAGCGTTGCCGTCCCCGCCGGCCAGGCGCAGGATTGCCCTCCAGGGGCAGCCCAGGAAAACCAGGGCCCCGATCATGGCCACCATGCCCAGGACAAACCTGGTCATGGGAGCTGATCCGCCGCTGGGCTTGAACTCTTTGAATATGAGCCCGGCAGCCAGAGCCCCCAGGACAAACCCCAGGATTTCCGGGCGCAGGTATTGAACCACTGCAGCCCGGTGAATGCCTATGGCCCCGGCAATGTCACGCTCAAAGCAGGCCACGCAGATACCCATATTGGCCGGATTGCCCAGGTACTGCAGAAGCGGGGCCAGGATGCCGATGATAACTCCTACGGCTACAATCCCGGCCAGGGTGGCAAAAATGTTTCTACTGCTCATCTCCCCCTCCTGTTGATTGTTTGTCTTGAGTGGACTTAAAAGGACATGGAAGCTCATCCGGACTGAAAGTATGTTCCACCAAGCAAAAGGGACACCAGGCCTCAATCCTGCCCTTGAGGCTCCTGTTGCCGGAAGAGTCGGAAACCGCTGTCAGGCCTCCATCAACTTTCCACTTAGAGGTTGTAAATGCCGTCTTCTGCTCCGGACAGACAAATATAAGTTCCATGCCCATTACCGCCTGATTGCTCCAGATCATTTCCAGTTCCAGCGCGCTATAAACACATGGCAATTTACAGAACTTTTAAAAACAGTGTCCAATACATATTATAAATAGATTCTGGTGTTTCGTATTGAAAAAAACTATAGGATTTCAAGGAGGGTTCACAAAGAGCCGGATATAAATCTCAGCTTAGAGGGTGCCGCAGGAGAGGCTTTTTGCGTTGACATGTTGTCAGCTGCGCTTTACGCTATTGGCAAAACGTTTTACGCTGGAGGTGGATATGCAGTCAATATTTCGAATATCAAGCAAGGGGCAAGTGATCATTCCTGCGGAATTACGCAAGAAGCACCAACTAGAACCCGGAGCCGAGATCCAGTTTTTAGAATACGGCGACATCATCTGCCTGGTACCTGTCAAGGGCGATCCGGTCGTCGAAGCTTATGGTTCTTTGGGCTCGGAGCCTTCCCTGGCAGAGGAACTTGCACGGGAGCGCACACAGGATTTTGCAGATGACTAAGCTGTTGTTCGACAGCTTTGCCCTGCTGCGTTTCCTGCAAAAAGAGCCGGGAGCTGATAAAGTCAGTGAGCTGCTGCAGCGGGTCGTGAGCGGGCAGACAGAAGGGTTTATCAACGCCATCAACGTCGGCGAGATTATCTACCTTACCCAGCGCCGTTTCGGCGAACAGAAAAAACTGGAAACCTTTATCCACCTGAAACGCCTGAAGCTCAAGATTCTGCCCTGTCCAAACGAGCTGATTTACCGTGCAGCTGAATTCAAGGCCCGCCATCCAATTTCTTATGCCGACGCCTTTGCCATGGCTTCCGCCCTGGAAAATGATGCTCCTCTGGTGACCGGTGATCCAGAGTTCAGGCAAGTCTCCCACCTGGTCAGGATTATCTGGGTTTAGACTGAAAAAGGAAGGATAAGAGCATGCATTTTTAGCTTGGGTTGCTGGCATAGCCAACGGCAGGTCAGAATTTATATTCTTGCCATTAGTTCAAAATATGTTTCTCTAGACATGCCCGCAGTCTGCATGTTGCTTTTTATTATATCAATATCAATCTCGTCATATTCTGGTATCACTACGGCACGTTTTGCTTTCGGGCATCTTAAAATATGATGCGAGCCTTTTTTCCTTATGTAGGTGCAACCGAAAATTTCGAATATTTTCAATTGAGTGCGCCAGCTGGTGGGATAAAGCCTGGGCATCAAACAACCTGCATCTCGAAGCTTTCAGAGCCGATCATTTTTGCCTGGGGTGTTGCTGTACCCGTGTCTTTATCAAAGTCGTATCCACACTCTTTCAGGTAGTCGTCAAGCGTGCCCATCAGCGACATTTCTTCAAACTGAATCTGCATCACTTCCATCAGGTTCTTTTCGGCTTCATCCCTTGTTGTGCCCTGGGAGATAAAATCCAGTTCAGGGCATTTTGCCAAAAACCAGTCACCCTTTTTCCAGATATGGATCGTAAACTGTAACTGCATATTGGTTTACCTTGTACTAAAAATGAGTTGTTGAGTTTAGCCAACAAAAAAAGGACTCAGATTAATATCGGTTCCGTGGAAAACAGTTTCCCCGGAAAGCGTCTCCATCGGCCTTGCTCGTAAGCAAGTCTGCAGGCTAATGTATAAGGAAAATATCATTTATAACGAACCACCCCCGGCCTCCTCCTTAACCAAGGAGGGGAGCAGACCGTGCTCTGCATAAAATGACATGCTTGTGTGAAAGCAACATTCTAAAATAAAATTGCATTTACTTGTCAGGATTAAAACCATTTGGCTGCAAAGTAAGTGAAAAAAATATGCCAGTCAACTGCTCCTTGGGCCAGGAAGCTTCCTGCCTTGCAATCCCGGCCATTTGAACTTAAAAAGACCTTTATGCAAAAAATAATATTAACCACCACTGCCGTCCTTCTGGGCTTCGTAATGATTCTGGCCGGCTCCCCTGCCATGGGTGCAGACAGGCATGTGCACCATGAGCTGGAGATAACTCTTGTGCCGCAGGAGCAAAAACTCGAAGGCAGGGCCCGGGTGAGTCTGCCTGAAGCTGAAAGAAAGCAGCGGCTGCACCTGAGTCCTCAGGCCCGGGTGGCAAGTGTGCGCCTCAACGGACAAAAGCTGGAGCACAGTTTCAGCCGGAGTGTACTTGAAGTTGAGCTTCCCCGGGAGGCTGCAGGTTCCAGGGCGACCCTGCAGATCGACTACGAAGCCGAGTTTGATGATGAGACGCCCGGCCCTGCCATGCATACCGAGGACCCAACTTACGGGGTAGCAGGAGCAATTACTACGGAGGGAACCTTTCTGTCCGGGGGCAGCGGCTGGTACCCCGATCCCCGGCAGGGACCGGCCACCTGGGATTTACGGGTCCAGGCCCCTGCTGGATACCTGGCCGTAACCGCCGGCAGGCTCAAGGAACATACCACAGGGGAGGATTACAGCCTGTCAAAATGGCAGGTGGACGTGCCCCTGCCCAGCCTGACAGTATCCGCCGGGCCTTATGAAGTAAAAACAGACGACTCCGGTGATGTCCCGGTGAGTACCTATTTTTACCCTGAAAGCCAGGACCTGGCTCACGACTATCTCCAGGCCGCCCGCAGTCATATGGACTTTTTTCAGGCCATTCTGGGTCCATACCCCTTTGAAAAGTTTGCAGTGGTGGAAAATTTCTTTCCCACCGGATACGGCCTGCCTTCATGGACACTGCTGGGCAGCCGGGTGATCCGCCTGCCATTTATCCTGGAAACCAGCCTGCCCCACGAGATCGCCCATTCCTGGTGGGGCAACGGAGTCCGGGTGGATTACAGCCAGGGCAACTGGTCCGAGGCCGTGACTACATATGTGGCCGACTACCTGCTTCTGGAGCGCGAATCCGAAGAAGAGGCCCAGCAGTACCGCGAAAGGCTCGTGCGTGGCTTTTCTTCCCTGGTCAGCCAGGACAACGACTTTCCCCTGGAAGAGTTCACGCGCCGCGACAGCCGCGAAAGCCAGGCCATAGGCTACGGCAAGGGGGCCATGGTCTTTCACATGCTGCGCTCAGAGGTGGGGGAACAGGAGTTCTGGGAGGGACTAAGGCGCATGGTCCGTGAATACATGTTTGAATCCGCCGGGTGGAGTGATTTTGCAAGGGTTTTCTCTGAGGTGGCAGACAAGGACTTAAAGCCTTTTTTTGAGCAGTGGGTGCAAAGATCCGGTGCCCCTTTTATTTCCCTGGACGACGTGGATGTCTCCGGGTTGCCCGGCAGGTGGACCATCAGCGGGACCATCAGGCAGGAAGAGCCGGTTTTTGACCTGCACCTGCCTGTACATATCGAGACCCCCACGCGCCGGCTCGTGCATAAGCTGCACCTGGACGGCAGGGAAACTACCTTTGAGTTCCAGGCCCGGTCCAGGCCTTCAAAGTTTATGGTTGACCCTTACTCCGACGTGTTTCGCCGCCTGCACCCGGAAGAAATGCCCGCCACCGTGGAAAGGATACGTGGCTCCAGAGATCTGAATGCCGTAGCCGCACAAGGTATGTCTGAACAGGAGCTGGAAGCGGCCCGGATGCTTTTGCAGACCCTGAACCGCCAGGACGTATCCGTCATTAGTGAAGACGAGGCAGGGGATAAGGACCTGCTGGGCAGGGATGTACTTTTTCTGGGCATGCCTGAAAAAGAATTGGCCCGGGAGAATTTTGAGCAGGCAGGCAAGGCCTCCATGCAGCAGGGCAGGTCCTTTTTTGAGCAGAAGTCCCTGGACGACCCGGAAAACGCCCTGTTCATGGCTGTGAACCCAGGCCAAGACCCGGAAACAGTCTGGGCGTATTTTATGTTTGGTTCAGAAGAAGCAGCCCGGGATGCTGTCCGCAGGATCGGGCATTACGGCTCTGATAGTTATCTTCTTTTCCGGGATGGTGAAAACCGGGCCAGGGGCACCTGGGAGGAGATGGATCTGCCCCTGCAGTATGATTTTGAATAAAACACAACACAGGAGTTCAGTATGAGCTGCAGCTTATCCAGTCAGCAGATCGAAGGCGTGACGTCCTTTCACGGCCACTGGTGCCCGGGACTGGCCATAGGCATCCGGGCCGGGGAGTGGGCCTTGCAGGAGATGGGCAGGTCCGGGGACGAGGAGATAGTGGCCGTGGTGGAGACGGATATGTGCGGGGTGGATGCCATCCAGTACCTGACCGGATGCACCTTCGGCAAAGGCAATCTTATTTACAGGGATCTGGGCAAAAACGCCTTCAGCTTTTATCGCCGAAGCGACGGCCGCGCCGCCCGCTTAGTGACCAGGCCTGAGGTATACGGGGATATTCGCAGGACCTTGAGCCGCCTGCACGCCAAAATGCAGGAGCACGGCCTGACCCCGGAGGAGGAAAAGGAACTGGGGGAGGCCAGGTCCATGCTCTCCAGGCGCATCATGGAATCCCCCTTAGAAGAAGTTTTTGAAATCAAAACCCCTGAACACAAGGCTCCGCGCAAGGCCAGGATATTAAACAGCCAGACCTGTGAAACCTGCGGCGAACAGGTCATGGAGACACGTACCAGGCGGCTTCAGGAACGGACCCTGTGCATACCCTGCTTTGAGCGCCTTGAAAATCCTGCAGATTAATACAGAAAAAGGCTGGCGCGGCGGGGAGAGACAGACCCTTTTCACCATGAAGGGTCTGGCCCGGGCCGGGCAGGACGTAAGACTTGTATGCCTCAGGGATTCGCCTCTGGCCAGGAGGGCCAGGGCTGAGTCCGTTGCGGTCAGTGAGGTCAAAACTCAGGCTGGGGCTTTACGTTTTCTGGCCACGCAGGGCCGGGACTTTGATATCCTGCATGCCCAGACCGGGCGTGGCCAGAGCCTGGCGGTGATGACCAGGCCCCTGCACGGCCGCAGAATCGTCTACACCAGGCGGGTGGACTTTGTCCCCCGGGGTACTCTTTCCCTTCTCAAATACCATTATACTCATCAGACAGTAGCCATCTCCCAGGCCATAAAAGATATCATGGAGGGCACCCTGCCCGGCAGGCAGGTAGAAGTCATACCCAGCTGCCTGGATACCACCGTAAGTCTTCGCTCACCCTCAGCTGAAGCCCTGAGCCTGCAAAAGAGGCTGGCCCCCAGGAAAATCATCGCCTGCGCCGCAGCCCTGGTGCCGCACAAGGATCCCCTGACCCTGGTGCGGGCCGCAGCCCGGCTGAGGGAGGAAAGAGCCCCGGATTTCGTGATTGTGCATTTCGGTCGCGGTCCTCTGGAGGCGGAGGTGCGCCGGGAAATAAGCCGCCTGGGACTTAAACGCAGCTACCTGCTCATGGGCTTTGAACAGGACCTGGAAAGCTTTTTTCCGGTATTCGACCTCTTTGTTATGAGTTCACAGGAAGAGGGCCTGGGCAGCAGCGTGCTGGATGCATTCAGATACAGGGTCCCGGTGGTTTCCACCGAGGCTGGGGGGTTAAAAGACCTGGTCTCAGGCAGGGGGCTGATCTGCCCCGTGGGTGACCCGGTCTGTCTGGCCCGCAGCATGGCCCGGGTCCTGCGCTCCCCGGAATCACTTCAGGACATGACCAGCAAGGCCCGGGCCTACGTAGTCCGGGAGCACAGCCTGGAAGAAATGACCCGCAGGTACATCCGGCTGTACCGGCAGGTGTTAAACCCTGCAGCGCTGACTTGAACATGACAATTCGTTTTCATCCGGAACCGGTTCTTTTCCCTTTGGCTGAGCCTGCCACGCGCCTCGCGTGGTCAATCTGCACAATTTTAAAAAATAACCGGAACAAACAGGGGCAGGTAGACCACGATGAACAGGACCAGGAGCAGGCCCAGGAGAAAGGGGATGACCGAGCGGGATATTCTTTCTATGGGCAGGCCGGTGATGGATGAAGCCACGTAAAGGTTTATGGCCACTGGCGGGGTGATCATGCCGATGGCCAGGCCCATGACCATGATCAGGCCGAAATGTACAAGGCAGATGTCCAGCAGCTTGACCAGGGGCAGCAGTACCGGGGTAAGTATGATCAGGGCCGAGGCGGTTTCCACGAAGATCCCGGTGGCCAGGATGAGCAGGGTGATCAGTAACAGCAGCACGTAGGGATTGGTGGATATCTCCAGCACGGACTGGGCTATCATGGCTGGTATGTTCCAGTTGGCCAGCACCCAGCTCATGACTGAAGAGGTGGCTATGATGAACATGATTACCCCGGTGGTTATGATGGAGCGGCGCATGATGCGGTAGATATCTTTAAGGCCCATGTCCCGGTAAATGAACAGGGAGGCGATGAGGGAATAATTCACCGCAATGACCGCAGCCTCGGAAGGGGTGAAAAAACCCGAGAATATGCCTCCCAGGATAATAAAGGGAGTAAGCAGGCCCCAGATGGCCCTGTAGAAGGTGCGGGCTATGTTGGCAACACTGAACGGAGACCCGGGGGGATAGTCGCGTTGGTATGCCTGGCGGATGGCAATGACGATTAATACCAGGCCCATGATGACCCCGGGGATAAATCCGTTGAGAAAAAGGCGGCTGACTGATTCCTGGGCCATTACCGCATACAGGATCATGGGCACGGACGGGGGGATAACTACACCTATGGTGCCGGAGGCGGCTATAAGGGAGGCGGAGCTGGTTTCACAGTAGCCTTTGCGTTTCAGCTCCGGGACCAGGGAAGAGCCGATGGCGGCAGTGCTGGCTGCCCCGGATCCGGATATAGCCGCAAAGAACATCCCGGCCATGACCGCCACAATGGACAGTCCACCCCTTAAAAAACCCAGCAGAGCGTCTGCAAATTCCACCAGCCTCTCGGAAATCCTGCCTCTGGCCATGATGTCCCCGGCCAGAATGAAAAGGGGGACTGCTATGAGGGAGAAATTGTCAGTGCCGGAAAACATCCTCTGGGCCACAAGCATCAAGGGCACGCCTTCCTGCATGAGAATGACCATGGAGGCCAGTGCAATGGCAATGGCCACGGGCACTCCCAGAAACAAGAGAACCAGAAAAGAGGTGAACAGGATCAGGGCCATTGTTTATTCCCGTCCCGGGGCTGGCTGTCCTGGCCCTGCCCTTCGGCTTTTTTCCCCCTGTAGCCGGGCTGATGCCCGGGAAACATTTCCAGGAGCAGGGCGTGCAGGCCGTAGAGGATCATGACGGCAAAAGAAAAAGGCATCACCGAGTAGATCAGTGGTATGGGGAGCCTTAGAGATGCTGTCACCTGTCCGGATTGAAACTCTATGTAGCTCAGTGCGTACCACATGCCTGCGGCGAAAAAGAAAATAGAGGCTGCAATGGTGGCTGTACGGATGAGGCGGCGCACTATATCCGGCAACAGTCCCACCACAAAGGTGACTGTAATGTGCAGGCCCCTGCGATAGGCCATGGTTGCGCCCAGAAAGGTCAGCCAGACCAGCATGTACCGGGAAAGCTCTTCTGACCAGGGCAGGGCCTGGAAGTATACCCGGAAAACTATCTGCATGCTGATGGCCGTTATCATGGTCAGCAGGGCGCAAAAAGCAATTATGCCTACAACGGCGTCAATGCGGCTGCAGAGTGCATCGACGCCGTTTATTATTTTGCCTGTCAAGGCTGTCAACCTTCTGTATGTGTTTTAATTGTCCAGAAAGTATCTTTTCGGGGATGCCGGGAGGTTAAAGCTCATCCAGGATGCGCTCCAGGTATTCCCCGAAATCATCCCCGTATTTATCATACACCGAGTGCACCTCGCTGCGGAAGGCTTCCAGGTCCGGCTCCTCGATGACCTGCATGCCCCTTTCCTGGAGTTCCTGCAGCTGCTCTTCCTCCATTTCAAAGTTTACCTGCCGTGCATGCTCTGAAGCTTCCTGGGCAGCCTCGACGAATATTTCCTGCTGTTCCGGGGACAGGCCCTGCCAGTTCATCTGGCCCATTACGAAAATAGCCGGGGCATAGGTATGTCTGGTCATGGAAAGGTAATCCTGCTGCTCGTCCAGCTTGAAGGCATGAATGACATTGACCGGGTTTTCCTGTCCGTCAATGGTGCCCTGGCGCATGGCAGTAAGGGCCTCGGTCCAGGCCATGGGTACAGCGTTGGCTCCCAGGGCCCTGAAGGTATCTATGTACACCGGGTTTTCCATGACCCGGATCTTCAGGCCCGAAACGTCCTCAGGAGTGTGCACCGGACGTTTGGAGTTGGTCAGGTTTCTAAAGCCCCGCTCGGCATAGGCCAGGCCTTTGAGGTTGACCCTTTTCAGATTATCCAGCAATTCGCTGCCAATGGGGCCGTCCAGTATGTCATAGGCATCCTCCCGGCTGGGAAAAAGGAAGGGCAGTTCAAGGACTGCGATTTCCTCCACAAAGTTGGCCACTGGACCGTTGGTGATGACCCCCATGTCCACAGTGCCCATGCGCATGCCTTCCAGGAGGTTTCTTTCGTCGCCAAGCTGGGCATTGGGATAAATGGAGATGGAAATCTCCCCGTCGGTGCGCTCCTCTACGATTTCTTTGAATTTCATGGCCGCAATGTGAAAACTGTCTTCTTCATTGACCACATGGGCCAGCCGGATCTCTGTGCTTGCCTGGGCCAGGTCTGGTTCCTTCAGCGTGAAACAAGCTGTTGCAACTACCATAAGCACTGCCGAAAACAAACACGCTAATACTTTTTTCATTTTACCCCTCCGTTTGAATGTTGTGCAAAAGACGGCTATCATAAATATTCAGGCCGCTTTCGAAAGTTTTTTTAACGGAACTGCCCCGGTTGTCAAGTCAGCTCAACTGGTCTAAGCATCCACTCACCAGGCTGCTTTCTAAAGGCTCAAAGCATTTCTGCTCTTTGTTTTTGTGCTGTCCGGGAAAGCAGGGTGCCCTGCAAAGTATGGGGGGATGGATGATAATTAAAAAACTGAGATTAAGGCTGACCAAATTCAGAAGGTACTGGCAGCATTACGTATTTCAGAGTCTGGCAGCTACAGTGGCCCTGTTTGCTCTCATGATGATCATCAACATACAGGAAAAGCCGGTGATTATTGCCTCCATCGGGGCAACAACCTTTATCGTGTTTACCATGCCCGGCTACCTGACGGCCAAGCCCAGAAACGTTATAGGCGGGCATATTATCGGCATGCTGTGCGGTTTTCTTGCTTCTGCAGCCATTATGATCCTGGAAAATCCGCCCACAATCCCCATGGCCATGATTCTTTCCCTGGCTGTAGGTCTGTCCATCTTTGCCATGGTGGTCCTGGATATGGAGCATCCACCCGCTTCGGGAACCGCCCTGGGAGTTGCTCTGCACGGAATTTCGGTCACAGTCACCCTGACCATTCTCGTCAGCATTCTTTTTCTGTCTCTGGTGCACAAGCTGTTCAGGCACCGCCTGAGGGATCTGACCTGATAAACTTACGAAAGCAAAAAGGCAGTAGAGAGGAGGCAAGAGTTGAGGCCCCCCGTATGGAGGGCCTCGCTGTCAGGAGGGGTTTAGCATGAGGAGAAGTGGACCTGGTTTAGAAGCCAGGTTCTTCCTCTCCGGGTTCACCATATTCATCATTTTCGGGTGGCTCATACTCTTCAGGTGCGGGTTCTTCGTACCCTTCAGGTGCACCGGGGTCCTCCATGGGATCTTCATGATCGGGTTCACACCCCATGGAAAAGCCCAGCATAAGTATTGCAGCCAGGGTCAGCAGAAAACCTTTATACCACATTATCCGTTACCTCCAAAGTTTATTGAATTCTTAAGTTAGAATGCCGGTTCCTGGCCGGGTTCAGCACCCGGTTCAGCCCCGGGTTCCTGTCCAGGTTGCTGTCCGGGTTCACCGCGCTCGGGTGCTTCATAACCTTCAGGGTCAGGCTGTTCGTATCCGCCGGGGGCACCGGCAGGTTCATGCTGCGGCCCGCAGCCCATGGAAAAAGCGAGCATAAGAACCGCGGCCAGTGTCAGAAGTATTTTCATGAGCCTCATGTCCATGCTCCTGTTAGTAGGCCTGTTCCATGTCCAGTCTGTCCAGCAGGTCGTTTCTCAGTTCTTCGTCAACCTGGGCAGCTTCCATGGCCTGGTTATAAGTTTCCACCTCAAGGCCCTGGTCCTCTACGGCCTCGACCATTTTTTCACCGGCTTCTTCCTGCATCTGCTGAGCTTGTTCAGGGTCCTCAATTCCTTCCAGGTCGGCCTGGAATTCTTCCCTTACTTCGGTAACAGCCTCATAGGCTTCGGCCACCTTGTCCAGTTCAGCATCGCTCAGGTCCACTTCAGGAGCCTCCTGCTGCATCATTTCCTGCTGCTGTTGCTGATCAGGCTGATACTCCTGCTGTTGCTGCTGCTGTTGCTGATCAGGCTGGTATTCCTGCTGGGCTCCGACCTTGAAAGCCATTCCCAGTACAAACATGATTACTACAGCCAGACCAAATACCTTAAGTCCTGTTTTCTGATACATATTTACCTCCATAGTTTAATTTAGTTGAATGCTGATCAGAAATAAGCATTAGCTTGAATCTCTCTTCAAGCAACTGCTGTGCCACTGATTTATTTTTTGGTCTTTTTGGATGCCTGGGGCGGGCTTATTGCTTTTTTATTGCAGTTCAGCATAAAATTATCTTCCAAGTGATATATGCACATATGACAAAAATGACACACTTTAAAAGTGTGCACTTGCGCAGTATGGCTGAAGCTGGTGCACCACCCATATTTGCAGCTTTACAAAATCTGCCTGTTCAGCCGGTCTTTTTAAGATAACGAGGCTGATGCACAGGTGACTGATTTTCCGTAACCATTCAGGAGGGTACCGAAATCACGCCTCTGGCGTGCCTGGGGACAGTTCCCAGGCCTGTGCCAGTAATCAACACCAAGGGGTCCTGAATGGTTACGATTTTCCAGTATTTTCAATGGACTTGGCGAGAGCACTTCCGGGGCGGAAGGGGGTTTAAGACATGCAGGGCTTTATGCAGGGAAATCGAGTATTTTTGGGCGGCTGCAGCTGTTCATGGACGCTGCAGCCGCCAGGTTGTGCTGTTTACCGGTGTTTCCGGTAATAAGGAGGAAGGAGCTGTATGAGAGCGCTCAACCTCTTTTGCCTGCTTTGCACCTGCTTGTCAGGCTGCAAACTTTTGAGGCAAAATTTGAAAGTTATCAGAATGCCGGTTCATCACCAGGTTCCTGCTCTTCCGGGGGTTCGTATCCTTCAGGAGGTTCATACCCTTCGGGAGGGTCGTAGGCGTCAGGAGCCTGGTAGCCTTCAGGAGCTTCCGGTGCGCCCGGCTGTTCTCCAGGAGTCCCAGGTTGCTCACCCGGTGCTCCGGGTTGTTCTCCAGGAGCACCAGGCTGCTCTCCAGGTGCTCCGGGTTGTTCTCCAGGAGCACCAGGCTGCTCTCCAGGTGCTCCAGGCTGTTCACCGGGAGCCCCGGGTTCCTGGGTTCCAGCGGGTGGTTCAGGTGCATCAGGAGCTCCTGGATCTTCAGCTCCTGGGTCGCCAGGGGAATCAGGCTGGTAGCCTTCCTGGGCCTGGGCTTTGAGCCCCAGGCCGAGAACCAGCATCAATACAAAAGTGATGCTTAGAATTTTGTTTGTAAACTGTGAAAACATGAGTACCTCCGGTTTTTATTTGAAAATTCGGCTCAATCTGCAGAGCAGAATGAGGGCGGCTTTGCAGCCGGCTCACAAAAATAAGATATAACAGGCTTTTGCAATAGTTAAAGCCTGTTATATATTAAGCCTTGAAGCTTCTTTAATATTTTATTAGCAACGTTCATGCCAAGAGAATTACAGCTGTTTTTATTCTTGTGTTCCAGGGGGTTGGCGGTTTGAATTCTGCAGGAGGTAAAGCTTTTATTGTCCGGCCAGGAACCTTTGTGTGCAATTCTGGCATAGCAATGGGCCATGGGGTTGCAGCAGGCATAAGGCCTGAAATAAAATCCAGGCTGCCCATGGAGGTTTTGACCTCGAAAGTAAAAAATGGGATTATGATCCTCACTATTAAAGAAAACAGGGGAAACGCCTTGCTGTCTTTTATAAAATAAGTTGCAACGGAGGAAGCTTAATGAAAAGTCTTACGGTCTTGTTATGGTTTGCAGTGTTTGCATGTCTGACGATTGCATTTCCTGTTAATGCCCTTGGAGAGTCCGGTAACAAGCTGGATTATCTTGAGGATCTGCCGCCTCTTCTGGACAGGGAGCTTTTTTTCGATGACCCGGAAATGGACAGCGCAACAATATCTCCTGATGGAGAAAAAATAGCCTTCAGGCAAAAGTTCCAGGGGGTGATGAATATCTGGGTCAAGGACCGGGAAGATTCTTTTGAAGAAGCCAGGCCCCTGACCGACGACGAGCATCCCATAAGGATGTTTTTCTGGAGCAGGGACAGTGAAAATATTCTTTATGCCCAGGATAAACAGGGGGATGAAAATTTCAACCTGTATGCCGTGGATCCTGCGGGGGAAACAGCTGAGGATGCTGATGTGCCTGAATCAAGAGCCCTGACAGACTACGAAGGGGTCCAGACCAGGGTGATAGCCAGGCCAGAGGAAAAACCGGAGTATGTCGTGGTTGCGGTGAACAACCGCGATCCTGCTTTGCACGATGTTTACAAGATTCATGTTCAAAGCGGCGAGCGCGAGCTGATATTTAAAAACGAGCACAATATTACCAGCTGGAAGGTGGATGAATACGGTCGCATCAGGTTTGCATCCAGAGAGACTCCTGATGGGGGCACAGAAATCCTGAAGCTGGAAGAAGGTGAACTGGAGCAGGTCTACCGGGTGGATTTCGGGGAAAGCGCCAGAATAGCACATCTGCCGCGGGGTTATGACAACGACCGGGTTTATCTGGTAACCAACAGGGGCGATGCAGATTTGACCAGGCTGGTTCTTTTTGATCCCCAAAGCGGTGATAAAGAACTTGTGGAAAAAGACCCCGAAGGAGAGGTTGACTTTGGAGGGGCCATATTTTCCCGGGTTACTGACGAGCTCCTGGCCACCTACTACGACGGTGATAAAGAGCGGGTTTACTTTCACGAAGATGAATTCAAGGAGGATTACGAAAGGATAAGGGCCATGCTCCCTGAAGGCGATATAACTTTTCGTTCCAGGACCCAGGATGAAGACATGTGGATCATCAGCGTCAGCCGCGACGTTGATCCCGGCTCGGTATATCTGTATGACCGGGACTCCGGAGAGGTCGATCTGCTCTATCGTTCCCGGCCGGACCTGCCTACTCAGTACCTGGCCAGCATGGAGCCTATAAGGTACGAGGCCCGGGACGGGCTGGAGATTCCGGCCTACCTTACCCTGCCCAGGGGTGTGGAGCCGGAGGACCTGGCCCTGGTGGTCATGCCCCATGGAGGTCCCTGGGTCAGGGACTACTGGGGTTATGATCCCCAGGCACAGTTTCTGGCCAACCGGGGATATGCAGTGCTGCAGCCAAATTACAGGGGCTCTTCCGGATTTGGAAAAGAGTTTTTGAATGCCGGCAACAAAGAGTGGGGCACGGGCTACATGCAGCACGACATCACCGATGGAGTGAAGCATCTCATTGAAGAGGGTGTTGTAGACTCGGATCATGTAGGTATTTACGGGGCCTCCTACGGTGGTTTTGCTACCCTGGCCGGCCTGGCCTTCACCCCGGATCTTTACGCCGCAGGGGCTTCCATGGTCGGGCCGTCGAATATCATTACCCTGATAGAATCTGTGCCGGAGTACTGGAAGCCCATACTCAAGTCCTTCAAGCTAAGGGTTGGTGATCCTGAAGATCCGGAGGACAGGCAACGCCTGAAGGAGCAGTCCCCGCTTTTTTCGGCTGAGAATATCCAGGCCCCGCTGCTGGTGGCTCAGGGGGCCAATGACCCCAGGGTGCCCAAGCGGGAGTCAGACCAGATAGTAGCCGCCCTCAGGGACCAGGGTCAGGTGGTGCAGTACCTGGTGGCCCCGGATGAAGGGCACGGTTTTGCCAGACCGCAGAACAGGCTGGCCTTTTTTGTGGAACTGGAAAGGTTTCTGGCCAGCTTTCTGGGCGGACGCGGTCAGACCGATGTGCCCACCGAGGTGGCCCAGAGGCTGGCGGAGATAATTTATGATCTTGAGGAGGTAGAGGTGGAAGCACCTGAATCGCTGGACTGATACTATCGTGCAGGGGGTCAGGGTTTAAACGATACGCCTGCAGAACTTACTTTTTGCAGGCGTATCAGCTAAGCTGGTAAAAAGGGGAGCGAGCACTCCCCTTTTTTGTTCCAGGAATTATTCGCCGCCTGTATGGCAATCATTGCATGCTACTGGACCGGTTTCTTCACCTTCCCTGGTCATGTCGCGGTGGCAGTCCATGCACTGGTCGTGATAGGCCTTTTCGAAGTACCTGATGTCTCTTTCGTCATCAGCATCTTCAGCCACTGCCATGTCGTGACAGCCCTCGCTCATGCAGCCTGTAATCTCGTTGGTTTCATCCAAGGGGTCACCCTGCTCGTCGTGATGGCATTCGCCACAGTCATAATCCCCGTGCACTGTGTGCGAGAAAGGAACAGGGTCATATTCCATCTCCCCCTCTTCTTCCACGTACTCTTCAGGGGCATAGAGCATCCATTCGTCCGCATATGAGCCGAATTCGTACTCCATGTCCTGATCCTTTTCCTCGTGCTGAGTGGTGAGCCCTGCATAAATGCTCGGAAGCACCAGGAAGCCGAAAAAAAAGGCGACCACCGTACCGATGACAACAGATTTTCTCATAACTACACCTCCTTATGTGTTTATGGCATTGTGAATTGAGGCACATGCCGGTTGAATGATAAAATATAAGTAAAAAAAATGTCAAATACGAGTTTTCGTTATAAACCTGTACTGATCACTCCTTTCGTAAAGCAATGGTTGTGCCAGATTTGACAATCATCGATAAATTTCATTTATCCTTTAGAAATTATTGTCTTATTTCCTGTGATTTAAAATAGTCAATACATGTCTGTATAACCGCTTGTGTGTCATAAAGGCACTTAATAGTCCTGTAAAAGATTAAGATTGTGTATGCAGTACAAACTGACATTGTTTTTTCATTCCACACAAAATTATAATTGTTCGTATTAAACAGATAAAAAGTAGAAATTCAAGTATTCACGATCTTATTGCTTTGAAGGGCATGGCTGTTGCTTTGATATTCATATAGAAGGCCCTGTTGGGAAAAAAATACCGGGGGGCAGGCTGGGTGAGCCCGATTGGGGTGGGCCTGGGCAGGGATTTTTTCGAGGTTTATGTAGTCATAAAAAGTGTGAGACGTTGGTTATCGTTTGCGGAATTTTTTTCTGACCCTGGACTTAGCCTCTGGGCCTTTTGTTTTTTTACGCAGAGAGCGTGACCAAGGGCAAGCCGGCAGTGCCGGGTGTACCAGTTACGCTGACCATGCAATGAGAAAGCGTTACAGCTTTTGTAACAGTTCAGCCTTTTTTAAGGAAAACTGGGGGCAGGCAGCCCAGTACTTATTTTTCTGAAGGATGGCTGAGTTTTTAAAAAATCAGTGCGGGAAGACCCGGTCCCCATGCCATATGTAGACGGCTGAGCTGTTACCAGCTTTTTAAATTTTCGGTCCCTCATCAACAAACAATGGAGGTGCTTTATGGCGGAAATCGAAGGGGGAGTAAGCCTGGGATCAATGGGGCATGACGTCCAGAAAAAAGACCAGGTCAAAAAGCCCCAAGGACCAGAAACAACAGACAAAAACAATGAATTGAACGCCCCGAAAACAGGCAGACCTGAAAAGCCTGCTCCGGAAAAGTCTCAGAATCCCATGGAGATGAAAAATAAGGAGCCGGCTAAAATGTCCCTGGAAGAAGAGGCTCAAAAAACAGTAAACAATATGCCGCTGGCAGACGGGGCGCAGCAGTCCCCTGGTATCGGCATGCCGGGTGCCACTCAGCCTCAGCCCATGGGAGGTGCAAGCCCGATGCAGGGCATGCCTGCAGGTGGATCGGCATTTGGAGCTCCGGCGGGAATGAACTCAGCAGGTGCGGGACCAGGAGCAGGACCCATGCCTGGAATGCCGGGCCAGGGGTCCATGCTGAACACCATGGTTTAACTAACAGGGCACAGGAACATGAGGGACCGAATTATTTTGAAAAATTTTGCTGTGAAGACGACGGTCATTTAAAAGATGCGACTGCAAAAAGTTTTTTTTGCAGTCGCGGGAGTCAGGAGACAGGGGTCAGGAGTCAGTAAAAACAAAGCTTAGGAGTTCGATTCATTGCTGAATTACTCATAATCCGACTTTTTGCAGGCGTATCTTAAAAATCAAAGCCCAGCTTTTCCCGGATAAGTTCCATGGTCCGGGCTGCTTCATGCCTGGCCTGGGTATTGCCGGTGTTCAGTATCTCACTTAGAAGCTCCGGGTGGTCATCCATCCGCCTTCTTCTTTCCTGTATGGGGGCCAGGAATTCTTCCAGGTGGGTCAAAAGCAGCTTTTTGCAGTCCACGCAACCCCATTTGGCCTGGGTGCAGTTTTCCCGGATTTCCCGGCAGGTCTCTTCCGGGGTCATAAGCCGGTGATAAGGGTACAGGTTGCAGACCTCGGGGTCGCCGGGATCGGCTTTGCGCATGCGGCTGGTATCAGTGAGCATGCTCATGACCTTGGGCCGGATGGTCTCCATCTCCTCTCCGAGGTAGATGCAGTTGCCGTAGCTCTTGCTCATCTTGCGCCCGTCCAGGCCGGGCAGCTTGGCGGACTCTGTCAGCTTGGCCTGGGGCTCGGGCAGGAAGTCTCCGTACAGGTGGTTGAAGCGTCTGGCGATTTCCCGGGTCAGCTCCAGGTGGGGAAGCTGGTCATGCCCCACAGGGACAAAGTCCGGGCGGTAGATGAGAATGTCTGCGGCCTGGAGCACGGGATAACCCAGAAAGCCGTGGGTGTTCAGGTCCTTGTTGATGAGCTCCTGCCTTATCTCCTTGTAGGTGGGGTTGCGCTCCAGCCAGCCCAGAGGTGTGATCATGCTCAGCAGAAGATTCAGCTCTGCATGTTCCTTGATGAGAGACTGCTGGAAGAGGACACACTTTTCCGGGTCCAGACCGGAGGCGATCCAGTCCTTGACCAGCTCGGCCACAAAGGGCTTGATTTTTCTGGGCTCAGCGTACTCGCTGGTCAGGGCGTGCCAGTCCGCAACAAAATAGTAGCAGGTATAGTTTTCCTGAAAATCCACCCAGTTCTGCAGCACTCCGAAGTAATGTCCCAGATGTAGTGGTCCTGTGGGCCGCATCCCGGACACCACCCGTTTTTCACCGCCTTGTCGCATAGATTTATTACCTGTCTGACTTGAGAGTTAAAGGTTATCAGTTAATTTTTTACAGCTGTATGATGCTCTTGCAAAAAGTCGGGAAATGAAAAATTCAGAAATCAACAATCTACATAAAGCTTTGATTTTACTGACCCCTGCTTGCCCCGTGAAACCGGGGTCCCCTTTGGGGTGTTTCACCGGGGACCTCTGATCTCTGACGTCTGTCACGCGTCTTCGCGTGACAAAAATGACTTTTTGCAGTCACATGCTGTATGCGGGCAAAAAATTACCGGCTGTTTAGAACAGCAGGCTGTTAACGAAATTTATCACGTGGCCGAAGACAGTCTGAAATACGCCCAGAAAGAGCAGCAGGATAATAATGATAAAGCCGTATTTTTCCAGCTGCATGTACTGCCCGGCCATGCGCCCGGGCAGAAACGTGGCCAGCACCTTGCTGCCGTCTAAGGGCGGGATGGGGAACAGGTTAAAAATCCCCAGGATGATATTTATGAAGATCCCGAAATAGGCCACCATCATTACCGGCTGCAGGTATCCGGAATTGCCGGGGTCAAGTACAGGCTGCATAATGGCCAGGCCTTGCAGCAGCAGGAAAAAAGCCACGGCCAGGGCAAAGTTTGCCGTGGGACCGGCCAGGGCCACCCAGAAGATGCCTTTCCTGGCATCCTGGAAATAGGAGGGGTTGAAAGGTACAGGTTTGGCCCAGCCGAACAGGAATGGGCTTTTCATGAGTATAAGCAGCAAAGGCAGAAGAACTGTGCCGAATGGATCAGCGTGACGCACGGGGTTCAGGGAAAGACGCCCGGCGTTTCTGGCTGTTGGATCGCCGAAGCGGTAGGCAGTGTAGCCGTGGGCCACTTCATGCAGGGTGACCCCCAGAAGAAGGGGGATGACCATTGGGATTACCTGGTTGACTAAGTAAGAAATATCAAACATTTTTTATCTTTGTGTATGACCTAAAGGTTATCGGTTATCTGTTATCTGTTATCTGTTAATGGCTGAAGAAAGTATCCGCTTATCGCTTCTAAAGAAGACAGGGTCAGGCACCCAGTACTGATTTTTTTGGGAGAAAGCTGCAGCTTATTATGAAAATAGTGCAGACAGGACCGGTTCCCATGCGATATGCAAAGCGATATACATATGCCTCAGGACAAAAAAGCGCCTAAAACCTGGGTTTTTCCTTTCGGGATTCCAGACGAGCCTTCAATTCATCGCGCTGCTTCTTCAACCTGCTTATTTCAAAGCTCAGATCCTGCATATCCTGGCCGGATGCTGCGGCCTGGACTTTTTCGAGCCTGGAAATTTCCTTTTCCAACCGGTATATTTCCTGGGCCAGGTGGCGAATGGACATGTCGGATTCCTGTCGGCTTTGATGCTTATGCCCCTGGAACCAGGGGGAAATCCTTTTTAAAGGCTGTACCCTGAAAGGTTGCCACGAGTTTGTCCTGGTCGTTCTTGACTTCTACGCTGTACCCGGACAAAGTTCTGTGGGAAAAAATCTCACTGGCCTGGGCTGAAAGTACAGTACCGGCCTTGGCAGGACGGATGTAGCTTATTGAGGCGTTTATTCCCACCGCGGCCTGGCCGCGGGAATTGGAAGCCGCGGCAAAAGCCAGGTCCGCCAGGGTAAACAGTGCTCCGCCGTGCACCATGTCCAGGCCGTTCAAATGCATTTCCTGGATTGTCATGCGGGCCAGGGCGCTTCCCTGGTTAACTTCCACCAGCTCGATTCCGGACATGCGGGCAAACCGGTCATGCTCGTTTATGAAGTCCTTGATGGCTGACATGCAGGCTTAATAACCCTGCAAGGCGTATTTGGCAACCTGAAAATAAAGCCCCTTAAATGGAGAGGTCATGAAAAGCAAGTATGATGTGGGTCTAAGCGTCTGGCTCCATACAGGCAGCGAGACCATTTTCTGTCAGGGCAGGGCGCTGCTCCTGGAAGGTATTGAAGAGCACGGATCCCTGCGTCAGGCGGCCAAAAGCCTGGGCATGTCCTATCGTGCGGCCTGGGGCAAATTGAAAAAGACCCAGGATATCCTGGGCATTGACCTGGTGGTTCTAAGCGGTGAGCAGCCCCGGCGTTACGAGCTTACTTCCAGGGCCAGGGAGATTTTAAACGCCTTCAATTCCTGGCGCAACAGGATGAAGACCATTGCCGGGAAAGAGGCCCGGGAACTTCAGGAATTGTTTAAAGGTGCCGGGCCTGAAAAGTGATTTTAAAAACTGCATTCATTTAGAACGAACCACCCCCAGCCCCTCCTTAACCAAGGAGGGGAGCAGTCCGTGCTGGAAGCATTTAGCCCTGCCTTATAGCCTTCCCCTGTAATCAACTTTTTTATTCAGAACACAGTGTCTTCCAGCCTATGTTTTTTTTAACATAAATTTACTATGTTCGAATGCATGCTACTATACACCACTGCAGCCTGAAACCGGACAGGAGGTCAGGATGGTCAGGATTTCACTTTTTTTACTGTTGGCCGCCTTACTGGGTGTGAGCGGGTGCCATGGCGACCAGGTCCAGGACCGGGACAGGGTGCTCACCATGAGCACCACCACCAGCACCGAGGCTTCGGGACTGCTGGACCACCTTCTTCCGGAATTCAAGGCAGATACCGGAATAACAGTGCGGGTCATGTCCAAGGGTACCGGCGCCGCCCTGCGCGATGGCATGGACGTCAATGCCGACGTGGTCATGGTCCATGATGTGGAAAGGGAAAATCAGTTTGTAGAAGATGGCTACGGCACCAAGCGCTATTATGTAATGTACAACGATTTTATTATTGTCGGGCCTGAAGAGGATCCGGCAGGCATCGAGGACGCTGCAGACATTGCTGAGGCCATGAGGCTTATTGCCGATGCCGGGGAGCCTTTTGTTTCCAGAGGAGATGACAGCGGTACCCACGGCAGGGAAAAACAGCTCTGGGAAGAAAGCGGGCTGGAGATTACCGGGTCCAGTGAGCCGGCAGACGGAGCGGGCTGGTATTTTTCCATAGGCCAGGGTATGGGCCAGGCCCTGCTATTTGCCGAGGAAAAGAACGGCTACGTTCTTGCGGACAGGGGAACCTATCTGCAGTACAAGTACGGCAGGGATGCACAATATGATCTGGAGATCGTTTATGAGGGCGGAGATATGCTGGAGAACCCTTACGGGGTGATTCCGGTTAACCCGGAGAAACATCCCCACGTGAAATATGATCTGGCTAAGGAATTCGCGGAGTGGCTGGTTTCCGAGCGTGGACAGGAGGTCATTGGGTCCTACGAACTTCTTGGCTCACAGCTTTTTATTCCAGATGCAAAGTAAGATGCAACGCATCTATCCACCATATTCTACTTAAGTGTTCACAGATCACGTAAAGAGTAGAATATCTCACGCCCGGGCCTGCCGGCCTTAGAGGCGCAGAGCTTGGGAGGGGAGAAGCAAATATTCATATCCACCGAGCCGGCGTATATGAATAACAATCTCCCCGGCAGAGGAGAGAGCCTTGTCTTAATCTTATTGTTCCCACGCTCTGCGTGGGAACATTCCCCGGACGCTCCGCGTCCACAATGACCGCAGGAGCGGTCGGGCTACGCTCCCACGCAGAGCGTGGGAGCGATAAAAAAACCTGTTCACCGGATGTTTTGGATATTCCGGTGAACAGCAATAATTGATATCAAAGGTTTATTTACTTTTATGGAAGGCTTTTTAATCAGCAGCCTGGCTGAAGCCGTGCGTATGCTCTGGTCTCTGGACCCGGAGCTGTATTTTATCGTTTACGTATCCCTGTATGTAAGCTTCTTCTCCACCCTTATAGCTGCCGTTCTGGGTATTCCCCTGGGCTTTCTGGTGGCGGTTAAAGAGTTCCGGGGAAAAAGGGCTGTAATCACCATCCTGAATACCCTGCTTGCCCTGCCCACTGTGGTTATCGGGATCTTTGTCTACGCTTTTCTGTCCAGGCGGGGCATCCTCGGCGATCTGGGCATGCTGTATACCCCCTGGGCCATAGTGGTGGGCCAGGTTATTCTCATCACGCCCTGGGTGACCACCTTCACCCTGGCAGCAGTAAGCCGGATTGACTCCCGCTACAGGCGAACCGCCATGACCCTGGGGGCGAACCTGTGGCAGACTTCCCTGTCCATAGCCAGGGAGGCCCGCTACGGGATTCTGGCCGCCATCATAGCCGCCTTCGGCCGGGCCATAGCAGAAATCGGCATTGCCATGATGCTGGGGGGAAATATCAAGGGATTCACCCGGACCATGACCACGGCCATGGCCTTAGAGCACAACAAGGGTGAATTCATACTGGCCCTGGGCCTGGGGATTGTTCTTCTATCAATCAGCCTGTTTATGAATATCTTTATGCAGCTGGTGCAGGGACGTTACGGGAGTGCCAGATGAGCCTGTATGTTTTAAGGGATGTCCAGCAGATATTCGAGGGGCGCACTGTCCTGGACCTGCCCGAGCTTGTGCTGGAGGCGGGGCAGAGCTATGCCCTGCTTGGTCCCAACGGTTCCGGCAAAACCACCCTTCTGCATATCCTGGCCATGCTCAATGCTCCGGCAAAGGGCAGGGTCTTTTACAAGGGCCAGGAGATCAACTGGAAGGCCAACTATCTGACCCCCATCCGCAGAGAGCTGGTCCTGGTGGATCAGCACCCCATCATGTTCAGTACTACTGTGGCCAAAAACGTTGAGTACGGGCTCAAGGTGCGGAGGATCAATTCCGCAAAGCGCAGACAGACAGCCATGGAAAGCCTGGAGCGTGTGGGCATGCAGGATTTTGCCCATCGACCGGCACATCAATTGTCCGGGGGGGAGACCCAGAGAGTGGCCATCGCCCGGGCTATGGCCTGCTCGCCCCAGGTAATGCTCTTTGATGAGCCTACTGCCAGCGTGGACGTGGAAAACCAGGCAGTAATAGAGAAGATCATCGAGAGCATCCGCAAAGAAAGAGAGATAACGGTTATTTTTTCCACGCATAAGCGTCTGGAAGCTTCCAGGCTGGCGGAGCACAGGGTCTTTTTGTTTGAGGGCAGGCTGACAGGACCTGGCGGGGAGAATATTGTGCCCGGATACGTTGCCATGAAAGACGGCAAAAAGGTTTGTGTTGTAAGGGAAAAACTGGAACTGCAGGTGGAGTCGAACATTGACGGGCCGTGCAGGATCCAGGTTCACCCGGAAAAAATCGGTATTTACAACAAGGACCAGGGAATTGACTCAGAGCAGGTTGTGCCGGGCAGAGTATTGCAGATGACCGACGAAGGTGGGCAGATCAGGGTTTTGCTGGATATCGGCTTTCCCATACGGTCCCTGATGAGCAGGGAAGCGATTGCCAGAAGCGGGATCCTTGTAGGCGACGAGGTTTGCGTGGGGTTCGAGGCCGGTGCTGCTGATGTTGTTTCCAGGTAACCAGGTGTTTTTTGGGCCATGAAAAAGCTGTGAATTCTTTTATCCATTTGAAAAATGAATTCTTCGTTGCACTGTTGATGCATTTCACTCATCGCCCTGGATGTCGGTCTTCTGAGCAAAAGTTTTCATTCGCTGCAGCTCTTCCTTGAGGGCCTGGCAGTCCTGTTCTATTCCGGCCCAGTTTTCCAGGCCGGCATTTTTTTCCAGGCTTTGGGCCAGGTCCCTGGCCCTCTCAGCGCAAAGTGTACTCATGGTTCCCTTGAGGGTGTGGGCCAGCCGTTTCATCCTCTGGGCGTCCCGGGCCTGAAGTACTTCATCCAGTCTGGCAATATGTGCCGGCTGCTCCTGTGTGGTGAAAAGCTGCACAAGGTGCAGCCAGAACCTGCTGTCCTCAAACATTTCCTGCACAAGGTCCATGTTCACAGGCCCGTTTTTTTGAAGGTCCTGCAAAGGGTCTTGATTTCCGGAACTCAGGGAAGACTCAGCAGCGGCTGAACCGGCCAGAGCATTTACTTTGGCCAAAAGCAGTTTTGGGTGTACTGGTTTGCTTAAGTGATCATCCATCCCGGCATCCAGGAAGTTCTGGCGGTCTGTCTGCATGGCATAGGCTGTCAGGGCGATAATGGCGGGTTTCTGCGGAGCCAGGGCATCCCTGATGCGCCGGGAGGCTTGGATGCCATCCATTCCCGGCATCTGGATGTCCATGAGCACCAGGTCCAGGGGGTTGTTTAAAGCCTCTTCCACAGCCTGAATCCCGTCATGGGCCTCGATGACCCTGTGCCCGGCCTGCTCCAGGATGTGCCTGACATACATCCGGGGCAGGTCTTGATCTTCGGCTACCAGAATGTTCAGGGGCTCGGGAGGCGTCTGTTCCTCTGCATCCGGGTCCTGGACCTCTTCTGCCTGCCCTTCCGGGGGCAGTTCAAAAGTGATGTTCAGGGTGAAGCAACTGCCCTCGCCCTCCTTGCTGTGGACACTTATGGAGCCGCCCATTAGGCGGACCAAATACCTGGTGATGGCCAGGCCCAGGCCTGTACCCCCGTATTTTTTGGAGTAGGAGCCGTCCGCCTGAGCGTAGGCCTCAAACAGCCTGGGCAGCACATCTTTTGGAATCCCAATGCCGGTATCCTGGACCCAGAAGTTGACCCCGCAACTTTTCTCATTCTTTATGAGGACTTCAGCCCCGAGCTCAACCCAGCCTTCCCGGGTGAATTTGACTGCATTGCTGAGCAGGTTGCGCAGGATCTGACCCAGCCTGTGCATATCTGCGCGGACCAGGCGGGGCAGCCCTGGATCCATTTGCAGGCGCAGGTCCAGTCCCTTTGTCCCGGCCTGGGGCCTGAAGGTATTCAAGTTTTTGGCCAGTTCGTGGTGCAGATCGAAGTTTTCAGGGATCAGTTCAATCTTGCCGGCCTCGATCTTGGCCAGGTCCAGGGAGTCGTTGATAATGCTGTGCAGGGCCTCGGCGGAATCCTTGCAGGTATTCAGGATGGACAGCTTCTGAGGGTCTTCTTCCATGGGAGCCAGAAGCTTCAGCCCGGAAATAATGGAGCTTATGGGAGTGCGCAGTTCATGGCTCATGTTGGCCAGGAATTCGCTCTTGGCCCTGGAGGCTTCCAGGGCGGCCTCTTTGGCGGTGCGCAGTTCGGCGTTGGACTGGGTCAGCTGGTTGTTCATCTGTCTTATGTTGCGGTACAGCTCGAAGCTTTCCAGGGCACCGGCCACGGACATGAAGATGATGGTGGCAAGCATCTGGATGCTGTCCATGACCTCTTTGTACTCCACGTCCAGGACTCCGAAAAAAATCCCCCGGGTGCGGCTGCTGGTCTTCATGGCGTGCAGCATGAGCTGGTCCCCGCTCAAGGCGGTAACCACCACCGGCTTATTACGACCCAGGGCCCAGGCAAAGGTCTTGTCATCCACCAGGACCTGCATTTCTGTGGAAATTGTTTCCAGGCACTCTTGAGGTTCGCAGTATCCAGGATAAAAAGAGGAGTCCTGTTCATCCACCAGGAAAAAGCACAGTGACTTGAAAGCTATGAGTTTTTTGAGCCTGTCCGCGGCTTCCCTGAGGATCATGTCCGGGGTGTCCACTTGATTGAGGCTGGTTTCAAAATTGCTCATGGAAGCGGCCAGTTCCAGGGCCTGCATGGCGGCACGCTTTTCCTGGGTGAGGTAGTTGACCTGTTCCTCAAGGAACCTGATGCGTTGCTCAAGATGATCAGTCATGCGTGCCTCCCAGAAAGATTCTTTCTATCTCGTATACCTGGCGCAGGGCCATGCTTTTGACCCAGGTAAATACGGTTTTGTTCATCTTCAGCTCCTGCCAGGCCGTGGAATTGAGCGGGGGTACGAACAGATTGCCGCTGCTGCCGAAATCCAGGGCCTGGACCAGGATGTCGGCCACATGCACGATGGATGGATCAAGGATGTTTAAGGCGCTGCAGGGCTGATGGTGAAAGCGTACAGGGTTTTCCAGGCTTATGGGGAAATGCCATTTTTTTAAAAGTTCACCGCCAAGTAAAGCGTGATCAAAACCAAGTACTCTGGATTCAGCTTGAAACAGTGGCATGCCGGCGCGGGCGGCGAATTCCAGTATCTCCCCGCAGGGTCCGGGAAGGTGGTTGAACATGACCAGGCGGCCAATGTCGTGCGTCAGCCCGGCCACGAAAAATGTCTCTTCGGAGAGGCCCTGTTGCTTGTCAGCCAGCAGTCTGGACAGGACACCGCAGGCTATGCTGTGTCTCCAGAATGACTTCATGTCCACACTGCCTTCGGGGATGCCGGAGAAGTAATGCACCACAGAGATGCCCAGGGCCAGGGTGGACAGTTCGTTGGTGCCCAGGATGGCCACGGCCCTGGGGATTGTATCGATTTTCCTGGGAAAGCCGTAGAAGGGGCTGTTGACCAGGCGCAAAAGCTTGCCCGAGAGGCTGGCGTCCTTGCCCACCACTTTGGCTATGTGCGTGGCTGAGCTGCGCGGAGACTGCAGTACTGCATTTATCTGGTGATATATATCTGGAAAGGTTGCAAGCCTGGTCTGCTCACCGATTATGTCCGCTGCTGTAACTAAAGGATGGCCGGCCAGAATCTTTTCAGGGTCCGGGGCCTGATCACCTGTATTGCAGGAGGGGGGTAAAACGAAATGCCCCTTGCCCTGTCCCGCGGCCTGGTAAAGAGCCAGCTTGAATATTTCGCGCATGGCCGGGAGGGACAGATCCGTGCAGGCAAAAAAGGGCTGCAGCTGTTGCCTGGTGTGGTCCAAAAGTTCTCTGGTAAGCGTGGGTTCCTGGTGGGAGTTGTGCTCCTGACCATCACCCTGAACATGAGCATCCACCACTCCCCAGGTCTTGAGAACAGTGATATTGCGCGGGGTAAGTTCCGTGCCTGTACCCAGGAGTAACCGGCCGTTGGGGGCAAGCACGTCCCGTTCCAGGACCATGCCCGGTTTTAGTTCGTCTACACTTAAAAGTCCCACAGAGCATCTCCTGTTTAGCCGGCCCACAGTCTTTGGTCTGTAACCATTCAGGGGATGCCTCACTCACGCCTCTGGCGTGACCAGGGGACAGTCCCCGCGACACCTTTTCTGCACAAATGCAAAAATTACAGACGCGAAGTTTTGTGAACGTGCACAGTTAGTACTTAGCGGAGGACAGTCCCCAGTCACGCCAAAGGCGTGAGTGCCAGCAATCACTAACAAGGACCCCCTGAATGGTTACTTTGGTCTTATCCGGGACAGCTGATCACTTACAGAACCTTGCGCTCAATGTTTTGGGCGGTCTGTTCCTCGAAAATACCCATATTATATACCCTGACCTTGGTGCTGCGGGGAAATTCTTTCTTGAGAAGTGTTTTCAGCAGTTTTTTCAGTTTTTTGAAGGGAACATGCTCAAAACGTTCCCGGAAAAAGCCGTTTTCGATTATCAGGAAATCATCATCGCCTTTTTTCACCAGGAGCAGGTAGCGGTTGCGCTTGTAGGTGCGCATATCCAGGTAATGACCATGGGGAAGATTTTCCAGACGCTCAAGTATGGCCGGGATGATATTGCTCTTATCTATCATAGGGTCAGCCTTGTATAGCCATAAAACAAAGCCCATGCAAGTATAGTTCTGGCCCGCAAAATCAGTGGCCTGCCCCCTGAGTAAGGCAAAGGGTGTGCATAATGCAAGACCTGACGATTCAGGGTTGAAAGTCAAAATAGGTTTAACCATGAAGGGCATTAAGGGACATGAAGGCAAGAAAAAGAAAAAAGGGAGATCCACTTAACTCTCAGGGAGCATGCAGGCATTCAGGCCTGGTTGACAAGGAAAAAGGATGGATATGGCAGGCGGTTAAAAATGTGCAAGATATTGACCCCCGAGGGCAGGAAAGCGCCGGGAGCGCTTTCTTGCCCTCGGGGGTCTGGGGCCGGAATCAAGTTCCGGCCTCTTTAGTTATGGTTTATACTCTGGGCCTGTTGTTTCTAAACAGCCTGGCAAAGGCCTCCTTGCGTGTAAAACGCTTGGGGCCGTGCAGACTGGCCACTGCAGAGTGGAAGAAGTCCGACGGCTTTCTGTGGAAGAGATAGATCACGCGCACGGAATTGGGGTCGCCCAGGACTGCGTCGGGATATATCTGCTTGACTTCCTCCAGCCTCTCTTCGGCCATGGCCTTCATGTCCTCCAGGTCGCCGAAGTGCATGCTGCCGGTGGGGCAGGCGAGCACACAGGCCGGGAGCATGCCGTTTATGACTCGGTCAAAGCACATGTCGCACTTGGAGATGACTCCTGACTCCTCGTCCTCCCTGGGGATGTCATAGGGGCAGGAATCACGGATCTCATCGGGGAACAGGTTTTTGGTCCTGCCGGTGAACATGACCGTGCCGGTCTCATATTCCTGCAGGATGGCCTGCTCGTCATCCATGTCCCCCACCATCTTACAGGGAGGCGAGATGCAGTGGCGGCACTGATCCGGGAAGAACAGCCAGTCCTTGACCTGGCCGTTTTCCACGAGTTCCTCAAAGCGTACCAGTTTGTAGGTGATAAAGGACAGATCCTCGGGGTTCTGGTAAGAGCCCCAGTTGTGAGTGTCCTCAGCAGGCAGCTTGTGCCATTGCTTGCAGGCCACCTGGCAACCCCGGCAGGCCGTACATTTGGTCAAATCTATAAAAAATCCCTTACCCATAAATCAGACCTCCTTATTTTTTGCGGATGTTGACCATAAAGGTCTTGGTCTCCGGGATAAACGTGTTGGGATCACCCACTGACGGGGTCAGCAGGTTGGCTGAATCGCCGCCGTCTTTGGGATGCACCCAGCCGAAGTGCCAGGTGGTGCCCACCTGGTGCAGTGTCTGGCCCATGATGTTCAGGGGCTGCAGACGCGGAGTGACGATGGCTATGCACTCGATCT
This sequence comes from Desulfonatronospira thiodismutans ASO3-1, assembly GCF_000174435.1. Classification (NCBI taxonomy): domain Bacteria; kingdom Pseudomonadati; phylum Thermodesulfobacteriota; class Desulfovibrionia; order Desulfovibrionales; family Desulfonatronovibrionaceae; genus Desulfonatronospira; species Desulfonatronospira thiodismutans. Next base: position 194,271 of record NZ_ACJN02000002.1, on the reverse strand, counting down.
TACCGCGCAGGTTTTCCACGATGACCTCGTCTCCGCTCTCGATTTCCCTGAGTTTGGCCAGTTCCGGATCGATCTCCGCAAAGTTCTGGGGCATGGTTTCCAGCAGCCACGGTACCCAGCGGGTCATGATTCCGGTCTGCCAGTGCTCGCATACCCTGTAGCTGGTCCCGACGAAGGGATAGCGGGGATCGCACACAGCGTGCTTTTCAAGCTCCTCCTCGAAGTACAGGGCAGTGGGGCTGTGCAGCTGATCAGAGTAGGGATGCTCCTCAAAGGGGCACTCCATGGATTCGTAATGTTCCGGAAACGGCCCGTCGGCCAGTCCCGGTCCGAACAGCTGTCCATAACCCTCGGCCCGCATGATAAAGGGATGTTTTTCAGCCGGAGGCCATCCGCCATCGGGCACATCACCTTTCCACTCGCCGTCTTCCCACTTTATTACCGCCTTGTCCGGGGCATAGGGTTGTCCGTCCTGGTCCACAGAGGCCCGGTTGTACAGGACTCTTCTGTTTACCGGCCAGGCGAAGGACCAGTTGGGGAAAAGGCCGATATTGGCCTGCATATCGGTCTGGTCCTTGTCGCGGCGGGCCATCATATTGCCGTCTTCAGTCCAGGCCCCGCTGTGCAGCCAGTTGCCGCATGCAGTGGACCCATCGTCCTTGAGCTGGGTAAAGTTGGCAACCTGCTTACCCGAGTTGACATCGTAGCCGCTCATGAGCTTGGCCACTTTCTGCACGTCAAACCTCTCGGGAAACTGTTTGCCCTCTTTGGCTATATCCTTTTCGTTGAGGTTGAGAATGGGGTCTGCAAATACTCCCCCGTTCTTTTTGTACAGATCCCGGATCCTGGTAAACAGCTCGAGCATGATGTCCCCGTCACGGGCACACTGTCCAGGAGGCTTGGGGCCCTGGTAGCGCCACTGGATCCAGCGGCCGGAGTTGGATACAGAGCCTTCCTTTTCGCAGAAGACAGCAGGAGGCAGGACAAAGACCTCGGTCTTGACCCTGCCGGGATCTACGTCCGGTCCTTTCCAGAAGGAGGCCGTCTCATTATCAAACACATTGACCGACACCAGCCAGTCCAGTTTGCCCAGGGCTTCTCTGGTTTTGGAGGAGTTGGCTCCGCTGGCTGCAGGATTCTGTCCCCAGACAAAAAAGCCCTTGAACTTGCCCTGCAGCATGTGGTCGAAAAGCACCAGCCATGAAGCGTTCTGGTCTTCATCCAGTTTGGGCAGCCATTTGTAGCTGTCTTTGGGGTCCTTATCCGGATACATGGCCTTCAAAAGGCTGGCTATGTACTTGGGGCGGTTCTGCCACCAGTTGGCGCTTTTGGGATCCTCGGTGGTCGGGGTGGTGTCATTGTAATCGTCCAGTGTGGCCAGATTGGCCCTGGGAGTGGGCATATACGCCGGGATTATGTGGAACAGCAGGGCCTGGTCCGTGGATCCCTGTACGTTGGAGGTTCCGCGCAGGGCGTTTACTCCGCCGCCGGCCACGCCCACGTTGCCCAGCAGGAGCTGGATCATGGCCATGGTGCGGATGATCTGTGCGCCCACCGTGTGCTGGGTCCAGCCCATGGCGTACATGATGGTCCCGGCCTTGTCCGGTGCGCCGGTCTCTGAATACATCTTGTAGAATTCTTCCAGCTTGTCCTTGGGTGATCCTGCTGTCTCGGAGGCCTTGTCCAGGGTGTAGCGCTCATAGTGTTTTTTCAGGAGCTGAAACACGCAGTTGGGGTCCTGCAGGGTGGGATCCTTTTTGGGGATGCCGTCGTCATCCATCTGGAAGGTCCAGGTATCCTTGTCGTAAGCTTCTTTGTCCGCGTCCCATCCGGTGAACAGGCCATTGTCGAAGCCGTAATCGGGGTTCACTAAGAACGAGGCATTGGTGTAGTTCTTGACGTATTCCTCGAAGTACAGGTTGTTGTCCAGGATGTACTTGATCATGCCGCCCAGAATGGCGATGTCTGTTCCAGAGCGCATGGGTACATACAGGTCGGCCTTGGTAGAACTCCTGGTGTAGCGGGGATCCACGCTCAGTATCTTGCCGCCCTTTTCCTTGGCCTTCATGACCCACTTGAAGGAAATGGGATGGTTTTCAGCGGGGTTTGCCCCCATCATGAGAATGCAATCACTGTTCATGAGGTCGTTGTAGTGATTGGTCATAGCGCCGCGTCCGAACGACTCTGCCAGAGCCGCAACAGTGGCGCTGTGTCAGATACGTGCCTGGTGCTCGATATACACCAGGCCCATGGCGCGCTGCATTGCCTGCAGGTACCAGTTTTCTTCGTTCTCGATTTCGGCGGAGCCCACGTGGGCTATGCCGTCGGTGCGGTTGACCACCTGGCCTTGGTCGTTTTTCTGGACAAAGGTCTCATCCCGGGCTTCCTTGACCTTCTCGGCAATGCGCTGCAGGGCCCAGCCCCAGGGGGCTTCCACAAATTTGTCGGTGTAGGGGGCACGGTACATGACCTTGGTGAGGCGGTTTTCGTTTTCCGCCACCTGGTACAGAGCAGCTCCCTTGGCGCACAGGGCGCCTTCGTTGATGGGATGGTCCGGGTCGCCTTCAATGTTGATGCACCGGCCCGAAGAGGACTTGTCGGTGTGCACCAGCACGCCGCAGCCAACAGAACAGTAGCAGCAGATGCTGGTGGTTTCCTTGGCCCAGTGGATTTTCAGCAACTGGGCTTTGGCCGTGGTCGGCTGCAGATTCATGCCGAGACCGGCAAAAGCGGTCACAGCGGTCGCAGTCGCCGAAAGTTTAATAAATTCCCTTCGACCTAGTTTCATAATCCCTCCTGCTTGATGGTTGAGATTAACTTCCGCCGGTCTCCCGGTTCAGGAGGACGAGAAGCTCGAACCCTGACGGAAGAACGTGCTGGGGGTTGAATAATGGTTCCTCAAAGACGTGCGGTCTGTGAAATGAAATGGTCCGGGCCATTCGAATGGTCCGGCCAAGATCAAATCCCAGGCCGAAAAATGGAGAGATGCTGTTTTGCATGGGCTTTTCCCCAAGTGGGTTTGTGCAATTCATAAAAGCTCCCAACAGCCGATTCAACAAGCGTTTTTTGCTTGTATAACTATCTGCTATTATGTTTTTTTTAACGTGTCAAGAGTAATTGTTAGATAATTCACGTGACCCCTGGAAAAGTTTTAATAAAAATCAGTTGATTGTTTTTTTTCATGTGGAGGCAGGTAAATCAGCGGGTCAGGCTGGAGTGTCTTGAGGGTGCGGGGGTTCGGCCGTGCAGGACTTGAGCTGGCGACGCCTGGATAATCCTTAAGTGAGCAGTCAGGGGGAGTTTTTTTCAAACTCCAGGGTTTCATTGTGGGGAAGCCTGATTGTGAAACCAGTGTCAGTCAGTTCGCCGGCAAGGGTGTCCATGGCCCGGGTCTGGAAATGAATCTCGCCGTTGGTGGTGCGCCACTTAAAGGTAATCGTGTCGATTTCAGTCTTCCATGATCCTTCTTGGTCGGGATGCAGTTTGATGACTGAAGACATGCCGGAGGTTGCCCCGTTTTTTTCCGTATATGTACCGGCCATGTCCGGCTGCTGCGTACAGGATAAAGTCAGAAGCATGGCCAGCAGGAATATGTGCTTAAGTCCTGGAACAACCAGGTGCATACCGCCCTCCTTTTTTTGCAGTCTAACATCAGAAGCAGTCACGTGCAATCCGGGATAATAACAGGACATATGTATTTGTTCCGGATTCAGGTGACCAGATAATAAAGGGCTCCAACCAGGATCAGGCTGCCCACCCGCAGGCTCTGGTTGTAGAATATGAGCTTTACGGCCAGCTTGGGGTTGAATATGCCTGCATAATAGGGAAGCTGGTGGCGAATGGCGCGCATGGGCGAGGACAGGATATTGCCAGTCAGAAGGGCCAGGACCACTTCCCGCACTCCCAGGGCCCCGCTGTCCAGCATGGCCCCGGCTGCAGCCAGTCCGGCCGACAGCTCCGCAGCCAGCTGCAAAACCACGATACTTAAGGCCTGGGGGGAGAGCCAGGCCATGAAATGCACATACTCAGCCATGCTTTCTTCCACCCAGTCGAAAAATCCGGCCTGTTGCAGGATGAAAAAAAGGGTATAGATGGGCACTGTGAAGATAATGATCTTTTTGAACCTGAATTTGAAGCGTTTCCAGACCCTGGCCAGCACCTCGGTCCAGTTGAGCTTCCCCTCGCCGGGAAGCTGGCACTCCACGCATGGTTCCGGCTTTGGACTCAGGATGAAGCGGCCCAGGACAACCACCACCAGGGTGCGCAGAAGGGCCGCAATGATGGTCAGCAAAAGATAGGGCAGGGCAGCGGCCTTGATGAGCGGGACCATGATGAAGAAAGTGGTGGGCAGGTGCAGAAAGTATGTGGGCAGGGAGTTGAACAGGTTGGACAAAACCAGTTCCCGGTAAGTGAGCTTTTCCTGGGAGTATGCCTCGGCCAGCATGGTATTGGCGGTGATGCCCGAGAAAAAGGCCATGGAGAAGCTGGCCCCGGATACGTCTCGAAGCCTGGCCATGCGGGTCAGGGGGGCGGCCAGGCGGGCCATGAACCTGGTCCAGTTCATGGACTCTATGAGGTTGCCCACAAAAACTCCCAGGGCAATGAAGACGCAGATCTTCAGGAGGGGAAATCCCAGGCCGGACCAGAGTTCGTAAAGGGTGAACATGATAACAGAAGCAGGCTAAGCCGACCTGGACGGTGTCCATGCCTCCTGGGGATTTAAGGTAAGCGGGTCGCTTTTGTCCTGCACCACCTGGTGCATGGCCAGTTCGTCAAGGGCATGTTCCAGGGCCTGCGGGGGAGCATTCCAGCGGGGCTCAATGTTTTCACGCTCCAGGGGCATATCGTGAAATTCAAGGTCGTGAAGTATCAGGTACAGGGAAACTGCTTCCACTGAAAGACCCAGAGTGAAAATTCTGTCCTGCATGGCCATTTCTCTACCTCCTGCTGCCTTCAACCACTGCCCGGGCAACTTTTTCCTGGTCGCTCTGCTTCAGGTAGGGGTGCATGGGCAGGCTGAAAATCCTTTTAGACATTTCCTCGCTCACAGGAAAATCACCGGAACTGTACCCCAGATAGCTGAAAACATCCTGCAGGTGAAGGGGCAGAGGATAATATACAGACCAGGGAACGTTGTTTTCTTTCAGGCTGTCAAATACCGTCTGGCGGTGCTCCTGGTCCCTGGCCAGCACGCTGTACTGGGCCCAGGCGCTCTGCCTGTCCGGGAAAAAGGAGGGTACAGTGATATCTTGGGCCTCCTGCAAGAAATCATTGTAGGTGCGGGCTACAATGTTTCTAAGCTCGATTTCTTCGGGGAAGATACTCATCTTGGCCAGAAGAACCGCGGCCTGCATGGTGTCCATACGGGCATTGAGGCCCAGGCGGACGTTGTCGTACCTGTTTTTGCCCTGTCCGTGTACCCTGAGGGACTCAAGGACCTGATGCAGACTGGTATCATTGGTAAAGCACATCCCGCCGTCTCCGTAGCACCCCAGAGGCTTGGCCGGGAAAAAAGAGGTACAGGCCGTATCTCCAAGAGTACACGGAGACACGTCCTTGTATGAAGATCCAAAAGACTGGGCCGCATCCACGAGAAGCCACAGGCCTTCTTCCTCCAGGATGGGATTTATGGCCTCATAATCACAGGGCAGACCAAAGAGATCCACGCTGATGAGGCCTTTGGGAATAAGATGGGCATGGGGCATGGAGCTTGGAGCATGGGGGCCTTTGCCTGGTTCGCCGGCCGCTTTTGCCTGGCTGGGCAGAGGATATACGTCGGGATCAGCGGATCTCAGGGCCTGGATGGCCAGCTTTAAGCTGTCCGGATCAATGTTGAAGGTTTCCGGATCAATATCCACGAATACCGGGGTGGCCCCCAGAAGGGCTATAACTTCGGCGGTGGCGCAGAAGGTAAAGGGTGTTGTCAGGACAGCATCTCCCGGTCCGGTGTTTTTGGCCATGAGGGCCAGAAGCAGGGCATCTGTTCCTGAAGAGCAGGCCAGGGCATGTTGTGCGCCGCAAAAGGCTGCAAGTTCTTTCTCCAGTTCAGCGATTTCCGGGCCCATGACGTAGGCGCCGTGGGCCAGGACCCGGTCCAGGCCTTCCTTTACCCGGGAATCTATCCTGGAATACTGTGATTTAAGATCTATAAATGGTATGCTCAATCTATCCTCCATGTCCTGATCTGTCCTTTCCTGCTTACGGCGTAACTATTCAGCATGGTCCGGGGACTTTGCAAACAGGACGTAAAAACTCACTCCAAGGAAGCGTAAATCAAAACCTATACACTGGTTTGATAACCAGGATATATTCTGTAAAATGCTTTGAATCAGGTTCGGTGTTGTTACGGTTTTGATTAACGCTTCCTACGTCGTTCAGACAGTTTACGCCCAGTTTGCAAAGCCCCCGGACCATGAATCCGCTACAAGACGCTTAGTTTTTCCAGATGAAGCAGATGGTGAATTTACCTTATGGCCTGGCTATCTGCTCCAGGATGTTTGCGGCTGTTTCCAGGGCCATAAGTCCCTGCTCACCCGGCACCTCGGGCTCCAGGTCATGTACCACGGCTTTTGCGAACTCCTCGAGTTCCATCTGCAGGGAGTTGACTTCAGGCGGAGAAGGCTTTTCGTATATTACGTCCCTTGCATTGTCACCCACTCCTATGCGGGAGACCACTGCAGGCTTGCAGCCGGGGTCCGGGATGGTATCCTGGTCTGTCAGCTTGAATATGTCAGCTTTTTTTTCCTGGAAATCCAGGGCGATGTACTGGTTCTGCTGGAAAAGGCGCATCCTGCGCATGGGACTTAAAGCTATGCGGCTGCTGGTTATATTGGCCACGCATCCGCTGGCGAATTTGAGCCGGACATTGGCTATGTCCTCCTCCCGGGAAACTACTGCCACTCCGCAGGCGTCCACATGGGTCACCGGGCTTTTGACCAGGTACAGGATCAGGTCCAGGTCGTGAATCATGAGGTCCAGGACCACGCTCACATCGCACCCCCTGGGGTTGAATGTGCTCAGGCGGTGGGCCTCGATGAACATGGGCTTCAGGGGATGATCCTTTATGGCCAGTATGGCCGGGTTGAAGCGCTCGATATGGCCCACCTGGATTTTCCTGTTTTTCTCCCTGGCCTTCTGCACTATGTCCCGGGCCTGATCCACGCTGGAGGCTATGGGCTTTTCCAGAAAGAGATGGCAGCCGTAATCCAGGGCCTTAAGGGCAACACTGTGGTGCTCACTGGTGGGGACTACTATGCTTACACCCTGGACCTTTTCCAGAAGGGCGTGCATGTCCCGGAAACATTCAGTGCTGCTGTCCCGGGCCGCTTTTTCCGCGCGCTCCCGGTCCAGGTCAAAGACCCCCACTAAGTTTATCTTTTCCGATTCAGCGGCCAGCCTGGCGTGAATGCTGCCCAGGTGGCCCACTCCGATAATTCCAAGGTCCAGTTTATTCATGTTGTTTTGACGGTTTTTTGAGATTAAAAGCGCTTTATCCTGGCGGTCCGGAATCTGAGCAGCGAGTAACTGGACAAGGAAGTGATCATATATATCGAACCACCCCCGCCCCTCCTTAACCAAGGAGGGGAGTAGACCGTGCTGAAGCCCTGATTTTTTGAATGTAAGCCACGAACCAGGAACCCAAAAATAGATGCTTAAAAGTTTAATGTAAAAATTTAATGCCGATCATGTTTATGTGCACGGCGTAAACTCCCCTCCTTGCCAAGGAGGGGCCGGGGGTGGTTGTATGAGCTCCCTTCCTTTCCTGTCCTGGTTGCAGGCAACGTCCTGGTCAGCTGGCGTACATGGCCTGCATTATCATTTCCGCAGTGTTGCGCGTGGCTTTTCTTTTGCCCAGCAGGTCCTTTACCTGCGCAAGTTCACGGCGGACATCAGCCAGTCTGCGGGGGTGGTCCAGCCAGCTGCCGGCGGCCTGCAGCAGTTCTTGGCTGCTGGCCCGGCTCTGTATGAATTCCGGGAAAACCCCCCTGTCCAGTATAAGATTGGGCATGCTGATGTATGGCACGTCTATGAGCATTCTCCCTGCCAGGTAGCTGGGCCAGGAGACTTTATAAGCTACAATGGCCGGAACATCAAGGATGGCGCATTCCAGGGTAATGGTCCCGGATACGGCCAGGGCCATGCTGCATGATTTAAGATAGCTGTGGCGCTCTTCCGGGGAGACGAACTCCAGGCAGGGCAGGTCCTTAGTGTGGCGCTTAATAAAATCGCGGTCTACTCCCGGTGCCTGGACTATGCCTATGGACAGATCCGGGCGTTTGAGGCTCAGCTTATAAGCTACGTCGGTAAAAACCGGCAGCAGGGAGGCGATTTCTTTTTTGCGGCTGCCAGGCAGCAGGGCTATCCTGTTTTCCTGCGGTGCAATAAGATTTAGCTCCGGCAGATGGATCAGGTCCAGCAGAGGATGTCCCACGTAGCGGGCCACTATGCCCCGGCTCAGAAAAAAATCCTGCTCAAAGGGAAAGATGCAGGCCACCCGGTGCACGAACTCCTTGAGAAATTTTATCCTGGATCTGCGCCAGGCCCACACTTGGGGGGCAATGTAGTAGATGACCGGGATGCCAAGCCTGCAGGCTTCCCGGGCCAGCCTGAAATTGAAATCCGGAGCGTCCATGAGCACCAGGACCCCGGGTCGTTCCCGGCGCAGCCTTTTTTTGATCTCGCTTAGATACCCGGCGATTCTGGGCAGGGCGGTGACCACCTCGGTAAGACCCACCAGGGACAGGTCTTCGGCCCGGTAAACCGTCTCCAGCCCCTGCCGGCGCATGGCCCGGCCGCCCATGCCCATGATGCGCATGCCCGGGCACATCTGCTGCAGCTCCTGCATGAGAAGCGCCCCGTAAGCGTCTGCCGAGGACTCGCAGACATTGATCCAGATAGATTTGCGCATGCGCTCATTTACCAATGCAGAAATTCTCGAAGATGGAATTTAAAATGTCATCAGTGACAATACGCCCGGTGATCTCGTCCAGGAAGGTACAGGCATAATCTAACCTGACCCCCAGCACATCGTACGGCATTTCCTGGCGGGCTTCATCAGCCAGAAGCAAAAGCTCCTGGCGGGCTTTATCCAGAGCTGTTTTCTGCCTCAGATTGGGGGCCAGTGAAGACGTGGCCTGGGGCCTTTTTTCCCCCAGGATCCTGGACCTGATGGCCCTGGTGAGATTTTCCAGGCCATGGCCCAGTGTAGCTGAGGTGTGCACCAGGTCCAGGCCCTTGTCTTTTAAGTCCTGTACCCAGCCGGGAGTCCCGGAAACCAGGTCCTGTTTGTTCACGGCCAGGACAAGTTTGCCGGGGCTTATCTCTTCCAGGATGTCCAGATCTTCCGGAGCAGGCTCCTGCCCGGCATCCAGGACCAGGATGCACAGATCGGAGCGGCTTATGAGCTGTCGGCCGGTTTCCAGGCCCATCATCTCGATCTTGTCCCGGGTGGGCCTGCGCCCGGCGGTGTCCACGAGGCGCACCGGAAGTCCATCCAGGTTGATGGCTTCTTCCAGGTAGTCCCTGGTGGTACCGGGAATGGAGGTGACTATGGCCCGCTCCCTGCCCAGCAGGGCGTTCATGAGGCTGGATTTGCCCGCATTGACCCGGCCGGCCAGGACCACCAGGGCACCCTCCCTGAAGACCCTGTTTTGCTCAAAGGCCTTGAGCAACTGGTCTATTTCCCGGACAGCGGAATTTGTTCTCTGGGCCAGATCTGCAAGAGGCAGGCATTCTAAGTCTTCTTCGGGGAAATCCACCGCCAGGCAGAGCTCTTGTTTCAGTTTTTCCAGACTGTCCCGCAGGGAGTCCACACGTTCTTTGAGGTGTCCCTGGAGCTTGTCCCGGGCCAGAAGTGCTCCGTCCTGGGTGGGGGCGTTTATCATTTCCAGAGCTGCTTCAGCCTGGGTAAGGTCCATGCGGTTGTTCAGGAAGGCCCGTTTGGTGAATTCTCCCGGAGCTGCGGGTTCTGCACCCAGGTGATAAAGGGCCTCCAGTACTCCTTCCAGTACTGCCGGTCCCCCGTGGCAGTTTATCTCCACCACATCCTCCCGGGTATAGGAATACGGGGCAGGCATGTAGGCCAGCAATACCTCGTCCAGTATCTGCTGATTTCTGTTTTTGATCCAACCGTAATGCAGCTTGTAGGCCTTGAAGCCCTTGAATCTCGGGCCGGGTACAAAAAGCTTTTCCGCGATGTCCAGGCTTTGGGGTCCGCTCAGGCGGACGATACCCACCCCTCCCTGGCCCATGGGTGTAGCTATGGCTGCTATGGTGGAGCCGGAAGTCCGGTGGGCTTCCCATTGAGCAGGCATGTCAGTTCTGCTGCTGCTCTTGCTGCTGTTGCTGGGATTTATTTTTCCTGCGCCCGGAGGACTTGGGCATGATCAGAACCCTCTTCATGGGGCCGTCACCTTTACTTTTGGTGCGGATTTTGTTTTCACCCTGCAGGGCCAGGTGCACAATGCGGCGGTGATAGGAACTAAGGGGCCTGGTACTCATGGTCTTGCCGGCTTTGATTGCTCTCTGGGCCAGTTGCTGGGCATTTTTTTCCAGCTTTTCAGTCTGTTTTTCCAGGAAGTTTTCCGTATCCAGCTGTATTCTGGCTGTGCCCGGATATTTTTTGGCAATGATGCGATTGGTTATATACTGCAGTGCGCTCAGGGTCTGCCCGTCCCGGCCCAGCAGGATGCCGGAATTATGTGTATCCTGAACTACTACTGTAATGGGCGAAGTGTCCTCACGGATTTTGATATCCACTTCCGGGGCCAGGGGTGTAGTGAGGCGCTGGATGAGCTCCTGGAGAAACCGGGCCGGGGGAGGTTTCAGGGCGTCGGATTCCTGGTCCTCCATATCTTCTTCCATATCCCCCTCGGGGTCATCCTCAAATATGGGCCCGACCGGAGAATCTTCTTCAGATTCTTCCTGCGCAGAAATCAAAGGCTCCTCCTGCTGCGCTGCCGCGGAAGCCTCTTCTTTTTGTTCCTGTTCCTGCTTTCTGGGCCTTCTCTTGGCCTTGATGGTGGCCTTTTTGACTCCCACCAGGCCGAAAATGCCTGAGGAACCACCGCTTACAATTTCTACTTCCAGTTGATCTCGATTGATATGAAAATATTTACATGCGCTTTGTATGGCTTCGTCAACATTCTTGCCGGAGAATTCAATATAATTGTCCATATGGTCTCCTTACGCGTAAATAACCATGTCATGGTCCGATCCGAAATCACCCCCGGCCTGGCTGAGGGTACCACCGCACTGATCAAACCTTTAGATCAGCGACTTGCCGTAGTTAAGAAGGATGTACCCGGTTAGAGAATAAAACAGCCCGTTTATTCTGGATTTGTCCGGCAGCCTGGTTGCAGGCAGCAGGCAGTAAGGTCCGGATCGGTTTTCAAAGAGCAGGTTATTTAAAAAATTGTTATTTAAGCTTCATGGGATCTCTGTCCCGCCCTGTTGTTGATAACTTCTGGTTTTCCGCTTTAGCTGGCGGTGATGCAGGGCCGGCTGACAACTCATCAGCCGGCTCCTGAAGTTATTGGTCCCTGCGGGGTCAGCTTCAATGGATGTGACTGCAAAAATAATTTTTACAAACTACTTCTTTTTTTTCTTTTTCTTGCTTGCGGCGGACTTCTGCTGAGGGGACTTCTGCTGCTGTTCGCCTGGTTTTTCCTGGCTTTCTTCCTGGGAATCCCCCTGGTCCTCTTTGTCCCTGGAACTCTTTCCGGCCTTTTCCGCGGCCTTCTGTTCCGCCTTCTGCAGAGGCACGTCAGCCGAGCGCAGCATGTACCACTGCTGCCCGATGGACAATACGTTGTTGGCCAGCCAGTAGATGACCAGCCCTGATGGGAAGGTGATAAAGATGAAGATGAACACTAAGGGCAGAAACTGCATTATCCTGGCCTGCAGGGGATCACCCGGGGCCGGGGCCATGCGCTGCTGCAGAAACATGGTGGCACCCATGAGAAGCGGAGTGATGTAGAATGGATCCCTGGCCGAAAGGTCCGCAAGCCAGACAATGTCCGTAAAGGGTATGTGGCTTATAAAGGGCGCGTGACGCAGTTCCACTGAGCCAAGCAAACCCTGGTACAGGGCGATGAACACCGGTATCTGTACCAGAATGGGCAGACATCCGCCCAGGGGGTTGACCTTGTAGGTCTTGTACAGGCGCATGATCTCCTCGTTCATGGCCTTGCGGTCATCCTTGTGCTTTTCCCGGATCTTGGTCATCATGGGTTGCAGCTTTTTCATCTGGTTCATGGACTTGTAGCTCTTGTGCGACAAAGGCCAGAAGATGATCTTGATGACCAGGGTCAGAAGCAGGATGGCCACCCCGTAATTGGCGGTGTACTGGTAAAAGAAATGCAGCACCTTCATCAGTGGCTGGGCCAGAAGATTGAACCAGCCGTAGTAGATGGACTCTTCCAGGTGGTTGGGGGCTCCCTCCAGGTATTCCCGGTCTTTGGGTCCCAGATAATAAATCTGATCCATGGTCTGGGAAGTCTCTGGCTCCAGGTACATGGACTTGCTCAGGGAAATCTGGAAAAGATCGTCCCCGTGATGGGCCTGCAGCTGCACATCGGGTGATGCAGGCACCAGGGTAAGCATGAAGTAGTGGTCCACGATTCCGGCCCACTGGATCCCGGTGTTTCTGCTGATCCCGTCGCTCAGGTTGCCCTCTCTTTCGTGGCTCAGGCCGTCCTGATCATAGTAGCCCAGACGGGTGGGGTTCAAGCGGCTGTCGGAAAAGGCCGGGCCGGCCAGGATGTTGGCAATCTCCCCCGATGCCTGGGCCTCGGTGGTGTTTACAACCTGAAGGTTTTCCTGGATCTTGTAGGTATCGGCCACAAAGGTCATTTCCCGGATGAATTTGACCCCGCCCATACGCCCGGTAAAGGTCAGCGTCTTTTCGTCGCCGGGCTCCAGGTCAAGATCTTCGCCGTTCAAGGCCCATTCACCCTCGATCCAGGTGGGCGCACGGTTCCAGGTTATGCCCATGGGGCCGCGGGCCAGGGAACGGGGCGTAACCAGGTCGACCATTGGGGCGTCGGGCTCTATATCCTGCTTGTATTCCTTGAGCACGAAGTGCTCCAGGATGCCTCCTGCACTATTGAAAGTGGCCTGGTAAAGGGGGGTGTCCACCTTGATCTGTTCGCCTTCTTCAGGCTCAAATCCGGGTATCTGTGCTTCGTGTGGATCCCAGGTGTCTTCTGCTTCTTCCCGGGGGTCCGGCTCAGGTGCCAGGTCCCTTTCTTCGGGCACGGTTTCTTCCAGTCGCTCTTCTTCCCGGACCTCTTCACGATCAGGTGTTTGCGGCGGAAAAAGAAGGTTCCAGACTACCAGAACCGCCAGGGATAAAACGACGGCAATGAGTACTCTATGTATTTCCATGTTCTTTTGTTGCTCCCAGGATGGATTTCAGAGAGAATTTTTCAGGCACGGGATCAAGTCCCGCTGCAAAGAAGGGATTGCACCTGAGCAGGCGGAAAAAGGTCAGAACTGTCCCCTTGCCGGGACCATGCATGACAATCGACTCCCTGGCGTATTCGGAGCATGAGGGTAAAAAGCGGCATGCAGGGGGAAACAGCGGAGACAGAATCCGCTGGTAAACCCTGATGAGCCCTATGAGTATATTACGCATCAGCAACTTGTAAATTTAAGCCCTTGGGTCTTGTTCCAGGTCTTTTTCCGTCCGGGGGGCGATCTGCTGAAACAGTTGCATTAATTGTTTCTGGACCATGTCCAGGTTCAACCCTGGCAGGTCTGTACGTTTTTTGCTGACCACGACATAGTCAAGGCCTGGAGGCACCAGATGCTGATTCAGCCTGAATGCTTCCCGGACCAGGCGCTTTATCCTGTTGCGAAGTACTGCCGGACCGATTTTTCTGCTGGCCGTGATGCCCAGTCGCCAGTAATCCCGGCCGTTTGGCCGGACAAAGATAATAAAGTGTTTTGTCTGATAACGCCTGCCACCCGCGTAGCAGGCCTGGAACTGGGGTCTTCTGACCAGCCTCAGGTGCCTGGGAAAATTTAGACTGCCAATCTTTTTCTGCCCTTGGCCCTTCTTCTGTTGATAATGGCCCTGCCGTTCTTGGTGCGCATGCGCACACGAAACCCGTGGGTTCTTTTGCGTTTGATTCTGCTTGGTTGATAGGTCCTTTTCATTTGTGCGGTCTCCTTGCAAAAAATTAAAAGAGATGCATAACCTCTGGCGCAGATTTAGTCAACCCTGACCCTGGGGCAAAAGGACCCAGGAAGCTCGGGCAAAAAGCGTGGAGGCTGCCCATGGAACTGATTGCCTTTGCCGCAATGTTGGGTTATCAGGGAGGGTAGTATTCAGTAAGACATATTTGCAAACAACCTTCAAGGGGCAGCCAGCAGCCATGGTCGACGAACTTATCAGCTGGGCGGGCCTGGAATCGGAACAGGTCCACAAGGCCCGGAGCGTTCAGGGCGAAAAAAGAATCGACTTCCCCCGGGCCTGCCTTGCGGCCGGGGTCATCAGCGAAGAACAGTACCGCGACTTTATGGCCGCACACCTGGGCCTGCCTGTGGTGGACCCTTCCCGTATGCAGGTCTGCCGGGAAACCCTGGGACAACTGGACAGGTCGGCCTGGGCCAGGTACCAGGCCGTGCCTTTTTTTGTGCACCAGGACAGGCTTTACCTGGCCTGTTTTGAGCCGGATAATATAACCGCCCTGGACGATATCCAGTTCATGACCGGGATGCAGGCCCTGCCGCACTTAGCCACCCTTTCCTCTATTCAGCTGGTCCTGGACAGGCTGGCGGATAAAGATTCCGGCAGGATGGACGACATCCTGGCCCAGATGGAAGCAGAGGAGGGACCGGATGCCGGGGAGGGTCCGGAAAAGGAAGAGGCTTCCACCATGGAGGCTGCCTCCCAGGCGCCTGTGGTCAAGATGGTCAACCTGATTATCCAGGAGGCCATCCGCAAGAAGGCCTCGGATATCCACATAGAGCCCTATGAAAAGGATTTCCGGGTCAGGCTGCGCCTGGACGGCATGCTCACCGAGGTCATGCGCCCGCCCATCCGCATGAAAAACGCCCTTATCTCCAGGCTCAAGATCATGTCCCACTTAAATATTGCGGAAAAACGCCTGCCCCAGGACGGCCGTATCAAGGTACGCTCTCAAGAAGGCACTCCTATTGAGTTCAGGGTCTCCATCCTGCCCACACTGTTCGGGGAAAAGGTGGTCATGCGTATCCTGGACAAGTCCATGCTCCAGGTGGATATGCATGACCTGGGTCTGGAAGACCATTCCCTGAAAGTTTTTGAAGAAGCCATCAAGAGGCCTTACGGCATGGTCCTGGTTACCGGGCCTACCGGATCGGGCAAGACCACCACCCTTTATTCGGCCATCATGGAACTCAACCAGGAAGGGGTGAACATCTCCACTGCCGAGGACCCGGTGGAATTCAGCCTGCATGGTGTAAACCAGGTGCAGGTGCAGGAGACGGTAGGGCTTAATTTTGCCTCGGTGCTGCGCTCTTTTCTGCGCCAGGACCCGGACGTCATTCTGGTGGGGGAGATCCGGGACCTGGAAACAGCAGAAATTGCAGTCAAGGCCGCCCTCACGGGACACCTGGTCCTGGCCACTCTGCACACCAATGACGCACCCAGTACCCTGACCAGGCTTTTAAACATGGGGGTGGATTCATTTCTGGTGGCTTCTTCCATAAACGCCATCATGTCCCAGCGCCTGGTGCGCAGGCTCTGCCCCTCCTGCAGGGTGCCGGAAACGGACCAGGAGCTTTTGAAGGCCATGGGCATGAGTTCACAGGAATCCGGTCAGGACGGGATTTTCCGGGCCGCGGGCTGTGAAGAGTGCAACAACACTGGATACAAAGGACGTACCGGAGTGTACGAGGTCATGCCGGTGACCCATCAGATCCAGGAAATGGTCCTGGCCGGGAAAAGCGACCTGGATCTGCGCCGGGCCGCTGTGGAAGAGGGCATGATCACCATGCGCAAGAGCGGGCTTATAAAGATGTCCCAGGGCATGACCTCGGCCCAGGAAGTCCTGCGGGTAACTGTAAACTAAAGCAGATAAGTATGCCCATATTTCTTTACAAGGCCACCAGCAAGTCCGGAAAAAAGCTCAAAGGCGACCTGGATGCCCCCAGCCTGGACATGGCCAAGGCAACCCTCAAGCGTAAAGGGCTAAAAGACATCCAGGTCAAGCCCAAGCCCAAGGATATCCTGGAGGGAACCTTTCTGGAGGGACGGGTCACTTCCAGGGACATGGTGGTTTTCAGCCGGCAGTTCGCCACCCTGATAAATGCCGGAGTGCCCATCCTGCAGGCCCTGCAGGTCATGTGCGATCAGACCGAAAACAAGATCCTGCGGCGCAAGCTCTACGAGGTCAAAAACGATATCGAGGGCGGGTCATCACTTTACGACAGCCTCAAAAAGCACCCGGACGTATTCGACGACCTGTACACCAACATGGTGGACGCCGGAGAGGCCGGGGGAGTCCTGGACCTGGTCCTGGACCGCCTGGCCCGCTACATTGAAAAGGCGGCCAGGCTCAAGGCCAGGGTCAAGAGCGCACTTATTTATCCGGGGGTGATCATCACCGTGGCCGTGGCGGTGATAGCCATCATCCTCATATTCGTCATACCCACTTTCGAGGATATGTTCGCCGACTTCGGCGGGGCCCTGCCCGCACCCACCCAGTTCGTCATCGGCCTTAGCCGGTTTGTATCCCAGAACGTATTGTGGATCCTGGGGGGGCTGATCGCGACTGTCCTGGGCATAAGGCTTATTTACCGCACGGAAAGGGGCAGGACCCTGATTGACGAATGGATTCTGCATGCCCCGGTTTTCGGGCCGCTTTTGCGCAAGGTGGCTGTGGCCAGGTTCAGCCGGACCATGAGCACCATGATTTCTTCGGGGGTGCCGATACTAAGTGCCCTGGACATTGTCTCGCGCACCGCCGGAAACAAGAGCGTGGAGCATGCGGTGCAGGAGGCCAAGCAGAGCATCACCGAGGGCCAGAGCCTGGCCGAGCCCTTGTCCGAGACAGGTATCTTTCCGCCCATGGTCACCCAGATGATCTCCATCGGGGAGACCACCGGGGCCCTGGACGGCATGCTGGAAAAGATAGCTGACTTCTACGACGACGAGGTGGATGTGGCCGTAGACACTTTGACCTCGCTTCTGGAACCCATTATGATCGTTTTTCTGGGCGTAGTGGTGGGCGGTCTGGTCATCAGCATGTACCTGCCCATTTTTCAGATTGCGGACGTGGTGGCGTGATGAGGCAGGACACATTCTGATGGGTCGGACCTGTCGGACACGTCAGACAGGTCCGACAGGTCCGACAACACAGAAGCAATAAATTACAAAAGGAGGACACAATGACTAAAGACCCGGTAGTGGCCGTAGCAGGGGCCACCGGTGCAGTTGGAAGAGAGATGCTCAGGATCCTGGCCGAGAGGGATTTTCCGGCCAAAGAGATTATTCCCCTGGCCTCGTCCAGGTCCGCCGGCAGCAAGATAGAATACAAGGACAGCAAGCTCATCGTACAGGAACTCACAGAAGATTCCTTCAAGGGAGTGGACCTGGCCATATTTTCCGCAGGTGGGGGTACCTCTGAAAAGTATGCCCCCATTGCCGCAAAGAGCGGCTGCGTGGTGGTGGACAACTCCAGCTTCTGGCGAATGGATCCCGATGTGCCCTTAGTGGTGCCCGAGGTGAATCCGGAAGACCTGGAAAAGCACCAGGGTATCATTGCCAATCCCAACTGCTCCACCATCCAGATGGTGGTGGTGTTAAAGCCTCTGCACGACGTAAGCAGGATAAAAAGGGTGGTGGTTTCCACCTACCAGGCTGTGTCCGGGTCCGGCCAGAAGGCGGTGCACGAGCTGGAAACCCAGGTCAAGCAGCTCTTCAACATGGAAGAAGTCACCCCCAGCGTCTATCCCTACCAGATAGCCTTCAACTGCATCCCGCACCTGGATGCCTTCCTGGACAACGGCTACACCAAGGAAGAGATGAAAATGGTCAATGAGACCGTGAAGATCATGGGTGATGAAAGCGTAAAGGTTACCGCCACCACGGTAAGGGTGCCGGTGTTTTTCGGGCACAGCGAATCCTTGAATGTCCAGACCGAGTCCAGGATAAGCCGGGAGGATGCCAGGGCCATTCTCACACAGGCCCCGGGGATCAGGGTCATGGACAATCCCGAGGAAAAGATATACCCCATGCCTCTTTTTGCAGCAGGCAAGGATGAGACCTTTGTGGGCCGCATCCGCGAGGACCAGAGCACCGAAAACGCCCTGGACATGTGGGTTGTGGCGGACAATATCCGCAAGGGTGCAGCCCTGAATGCAGTGCAGATTGCAGAGTTTCTGCTGGTCAAGGATCTGGTGCGGGTACCGTAACAGAGGTCAGAGATCAGAGATCAGAAGTCAGTGGTCAGAGGTCAGAAGATAGAGGCCAGAAGACAGAGTTCAGAGGATCATGCTGGCTGCGCTGACCACGCGAGGCGCGTGGCTGGTCACGCTAACCACGCGAAGTGCGTGGCAGCGCGCGTGGCAGGCACATGAGTAGCAGGTCTTTTCGTTTTATAATTTGTTGATTTCATGCAGGAGTAAACCAAGTGGCTCACGTTGCAGGCACCCGGGAATATCTGGACAAGCTTGTCTCCCTGCCCCGGCCGGGTGAGGAGAATATTTTCGCCTTCTATGATCACCGCCTGGAGATGATCTGCAAGGATCCCAGGATGATGCTCATTCCCCTGGATGATCACATGATCCACCGCGGGGACGGCGTATTTGAGACAGTAAAATACCTGGGCCGCAGGGTGTATCAGCTGGAAGCGCACCTGGAGCGCATGGAAAAGAACTGCCGGGCCATATTTATCAGGCCTCCTCTGAGCTGGGAGCACATCCGGGAGATGGTCCTGGAAACGGCCAGAGCCGGGGGGCAGGATGACGGATACCTAAGCCTGTTCATCGGCCGCGGCCCTGGCGGGTTTGCCATTGACTACCGGGAATGCCCCTGGCCCAGCCTGTATATTGTAGCCAGGAGGTTCAACTATCTGCCCGAGAGCATGTGGGAAAAGGGTGTACGGGCCTGCAAGTCCGAGCACCCGGCCAAGCCGTCCTTCATGGCCAGGATCAAGTCGGTCAACTACCTGCCCAATGTACTCATGAAAAAGGAGGCCGTGGACAAAGGCTGCGATTTTGTCCTGTGCTTTGATCAGCATGGATTTCTGGCCGAGGGCTGCATAGAAAACGTGGTGGTGGTGGATCAGAAGGGGCGCATCCTGGTGCCGGAGCTGAACAACGCCCTGCCGGGCACCACCCTCATGCGCGCCCTGGAACTCATCAAGGACGAGATGACCTTTGTATTCCGGCCCATAAGCGAGGAAGAAATCTACGAGGCCCGGGAGGTCATCCTCCTGGGCACCACCCTGGATGCCATGAGCATTGTCCGCTACAACGGCAAGCCCATACACGACGTCCGCCCCGGCCCGGTGAGCAAACGGATGCGCGAGCTCCTGGTGCGGGATTTGGAGGAGAACGGGGTAAAATTATAGCCGTCCGTATCCTTACTCTACAAGGATCTTCTCTGCGGAAGATGAGTCAACCTCGCCCATGATGGCGGCTTCACTTAGGCCCCTGGAGTGCAGGTTCCGGAGCATGTCCCGGGCCTGGTCCGGGGGGCAGCAGATGAGAAGGCCCCCGGAAGTCTGGGGGTCGAACAGGATATCGCGCTTGGCCGGAGTGATCCCGTCTGAGTATTCCACGATATTTTCCCGGAAATGCCGGTTTTTGTGCGCCCCGGCCGGGACCATGCCCATGGAGGCGAATTCTAAGGCTTCGGGCAGCACCGGGAGGCTGCCGAAATCAATTTTCAGGCTGACTTTTGAGCCGCAGAGCATTTCGGCCATGTGTCCCAGCAGGCCGAATCCGGTTATATCGGTGCAGGCATGAACATCGTATTGGCGCATAACTTCGGCTGCGGCTTTGTTGAGTTCGGCCATGAGCCTGGTGACCTTTTGGATATGTTCCTGGGAGGCTGCTCCGCCCTTGATGGCGGTGTTGACAATGCCAGTGCCCAGGGGCTTGGTCAGGATGAGCCTGTCCCCGGCCTGGAGGTTTTTCTTGGTCAGGATCTTGTCCGGATGCACAAACCCGGTTACGGAAAGACCGTATTTAAGCTCTGCATCTTCTACACTGTGTCCTCCCACCAGGACGGTACCTGCCTCGCGCATCTTGTCCAGACCTCCCATGAGGATCTGACGCAGAACTTCCAGGTCCATTTTACCCAGGGGAAAGCCTACCAGGTTCATGGCGGTTTTGGGCTCTCCGCCCATGGCATAGACGTCGCTTAAGGCATTGGCTGCGGCGATCTGGCCGAACCAGTAGGGATCGTCCACGATGGGGGTAAAAAAATCCACGGTCTGTATAAGGGCCAGGTCATCCGAGACCTTGTACACCCCGGCGTCGTCGGCCCGGTCCAGGCCCACTATGAGGTTGGAATCCTTGGGGAACTCCAGCCCCTGCAAAGCTTTGTCCAGGTCCCCTGGAGGCAGCTTGGAAGCTCAGCCGGCGCCTTTGACGGTTTCCGTGAGGCGTTTTTTTGTCTCTAAGTTTGATATGTTCATATCCTGTGTGTAACCTGAGAAGAACCCGGCAGTCCAATTTAAAATATCAATAGAAAGCCTGGATTGCTATTGAAAATATCAATACGCAGGCCTAAAAAAAAGCCCGGGAGATTCTCCCGGGCTTTTTTAGGTTTTTTGTTTTCTTTTTACTGGGCCTGTTCCTGGTATTCTTCCTTCATGAGCTTGGAGGAAATGGGAGTGATGTTTGCATCCCCGCAGAACAGGTCTTCCCTGGTGGTGCCCATGAGGGCCTCGGCCAGGACATCATCCATGTGCTGTACCGGCATGACCTCCAGGCCCTTGAGCACATTGTCCGGGACTTCCTGCAGATCTTTCTGGTTGGCTTCGGGGATGATGACCTTGTTTATATCACCGCGCCTGGCAGCCAGGAGCTTTTCCCTGAGACCGCCTATGGGCAGAACCCTGCCGCGCAGGGTGATTTCCCCGGTCATGGCCAGGTCGTTACGCACCGGCAGGTTGAGTAGCGACGAAACCAGGCTGGTGGTCAGGGTGATGCCGGCTGAAGGTCCGTCCTTGGGGGTTGCTCCTTCCGGGACATGCACGTGTACGTCTATTTCCTTGTAGAAGTCCGACTTGAGGCCGAATACGTCCGAGCGGGAGCGTACATAGCTAAGGGCCGCCTTGGCGCTTTCCTTCATTACGTCGCCAAGCTTGCCGGTGATCTCCACCTTGCCCGTGCCGGGCATGAGGGCCACTTCCACCAGGAGGATTTCGCCCCCTACTTCGGTCCAGGCCACACCGTTGGTTACACCAACCAAAGGCTTGTCCTCGCGCTCACCGTGGCGGATCTTGGATACGCCCAGGTAAGAGGGCACACTCTTGGCTGTTACCCGGACCTTTTTGTCCTTTCTGTCCTTTTCTTCGACTTTTTTCTTGGCCACCTTGCGGCAGATGGAGGCGATTTCACGCTCCAGGTTGCGTACCCCGGCCTCCCGGGTGTACTGACGGATTATTTCATTTATGGCCCCCTCGGAAATGGAGACCTTACTGTCTTCCAGGCCGTGATAGTTGAGCTGCTTGGGCCAGATAAAGTGCCTGGCAATGCGGTTTTTCTCGGTTTCCAGATAGCCTGGCAGCTTGATTATTTCCATACGGTCCTGCAGGGGCGCTGGGATGGCCTGCAGGTAGTTGGCCGTGGTGATGAAGAAGATGTTGGACAGGTCGTAATCCAAGTCCAGGTAATGGTCGCTGAAGGCGGAGTTCTGTTCCGGGTCCAGCACCTCCAGCAGCGCTGCAGAAGGATCCCCCCGGAAATCCATGCTCATCTTGTCCACCTCGTCCAGGCAGAAAACCGGGTTGTTGGTATCCACCCGTTTCAGGCTCTGCAGGATCTTGCCGGGCATGGCCCCGACATAGGTGCGCCTGTGACCCCGGATCTCGGCCTCGTCGCGCACACCTCCCAGAGAAAGCCTGATGAACTCACGCTGGGTGGCCCGGGCCACTGATTTGGCCAGGGATGTCTTGCCCACGCCTGGAGGTCCCACCAGGCACAGGATGGGCCCGCGCATTTTTTCCACCAGGCTCTGCACGGCCAGGTATTCCAGGATTCTCTGCTTGGGCTTTTCCAGACCGTAATGGTCTTCATCCAGAATCTTTTCCGCCTTGGTAATGTCAGTGTCTGTCTCCCTGAGCTCGTTCCAGGGCAGGGCCAGGACCCAGTCCACGTAGTTCATGAGCACGCTGTACTCCCCGGCGTTGGGGGGCATGCTGCGCAGTTTCTTGATTTCTTCCGAGGCCTTGTCCTTGGCCTGCTGGGGCATGTTTTTCTGGTCCACCTTTTCCTGGAGTACATCCAGTTCGGCCTTGGGATCGTGGTCGCGGCCCATTTCCTTGTGGATGGCCTTGAGCTGCTCGGAAAGATAATATTCCCTCTGGTTCTTTTCCATCTGGTTCTTGACCCTGGACTTGATCTTTTTTTCCAGGGAGAAGACTTCGATTTCGCCCTGCAGGTGGGCATAAGCCATCTGCAGGCGCTTGAAAGGATCGAATTCCTCCAGGACCTCCTGCTTTTCGTTAAATTCCACCTTGAGATGGGGCATAATGGCGTCAGCTATGGCCCCGGGGTCATCCATGTTCTGGATGGACTGTACGGATTCCTTGGCGATTTTGGTGTTGGCCTTGGAGTATTCTTCCAGGGACTCCTTGGTGGCCCGGACCAGGGCCTCTGTTTCGGAATGGTCGTTTTCCTCTTCCGGCAGGAAATGGGTCTCCACTTCAGGGACCTCTTCCTCGAAATCGACCTTTTCCGGGTTTACCGCCGCCCGGTGCAGGCCCTCAAAGAGAACCTTGACCGTGCCGTCGGGCAGACGAAACATCTGCAGGATCCTGCTTACGCATCCGCAGGCATAGATGTCTTCGGGGCCAGGCTTTTCCGTCTTGGGGTCATTCTGGGTCACCAGGAATATTTTTTTGTTGTAGTTGTTCAACGCGTGTTCAATGGCCTTGATAGATGAATCGCGTCCCACCAGAAGGGGAATAATGGCCTTGGGAAACATGACCACTTCGCGCAGGGTCATCAGGGGCAGTTTTTCACCTTTGGGGGTTGCTTTTCCGGCATTGGTCTTTTTTGTCATTAAGGCACCTCTTTATTGAGTTTTCAAGGGGGTTAAGTTCCCCCTTGCATGGATGTTATATTCAGACAGTTTCAATACTAATCACTGGTCCTGGTTTTGGCAACATGAAAGAGGCCTTTGTTTTAACCCTGGGTTTTTCATAGAATAATGTCCTCCAGGGCCAGCAGCTTTTTCTTTAGTTCAGTTCCGCAGGAAAAACCTCCAAGGCCCCTGTCAGCCCTGATTACCCGGTGACAGGGAATGATGACCGGCCAGGGGTTGCAGGCCATGGCCGTTCCCACTGCCCGGGCCGCCCCGGGGTTGCCGGCCATGGCGGCCAGCCCGGAATAAGTCATGATCCTGCCCCAGGGAACAAGCCAGAAAAGTGTCCTTAGCACCCTGGCCCTGAAAGGGGGCATATTTTTCCAGGCCAGTGGAATCTCCGGATGCAAAGGCTCCCGGTTCAGGTAGTGTCTGTAGAGGTTTCCAAGAGCCCTGGAGGGCCTTGGTGATGTTTTCATGCAACTTGTGGTCCCTGAGTCCGCCGGCTGTAGAAGCGTCTTTTCTATCAGGTTGTTTTTCCAGATAAGAGTCAGGGTGAATTCCGGGTGGATCAAAAATTCCTGCATGGTGTAAGGTTAAAGCTGAAGGGAAAAAGGTGCAAGGAAAAACTGACAAGGGCAGCCAGGGAATGCATCTGCAAAAAGTCTCTTTGCAGGCGTATAGTAGAGAATTTCGCGCAAAAGAAAAAAATAGGTAACTGTTCAGCACATTTTGTGTGTACTCTTGTTCTGGCCATCGGTGTCGGTGTCGGTGTCGGTATCGGCTTCCGGCTCGGAGAGGTTCGATAGAAAACCGAAAACCAAAGTTGCATGGGGCGTTCCCCAACAGCTTCGATTCCGATCCCGATTCCGATACCGACCCCGACAAAATCAACTATTATGGTGAACAGTTACAATAATAGAAAAACAGGAAGAAGGCAGCACAGGGGGCAGCAGGCTCAACCCTTCAAGAATAGACCTTTATTTTTGTGTATAAATTAGGTATAGTGATGTTTAACTATCTGATCTTCAGTCAGGTATGTTATATAGGCTGAGAAGTGCTTCAAGGGCCGTAATGCATTGGAAAACCTTGAAAATTAAGGAGCAGATATGAGTCAGCAGGTAGTGATTATTGGAGCGGTGGCCCTGGGACCCAAGGCCGCCTGCAGGCTGAAGCGCCTGGAACCGGATTCCAGGGTGATCATGATCGATGAAAATGAGATAATTTCCTATGGAGGCTGCGGCATACCCTATTATGTGTCCGGGGATATAAGCGATG
This sequence comes from Desulfonatronospira thiodismutans ASO3-1, assembly GCF_000174435.1. Taxonomy (NCBI): domain Bacteria; kingdom Pseudomonadati; phylum Thermodesulfobacteriota; class Desulfovibrionia; order Desulfovibrionales; family Desulfonatronovibrionaceae; genus Desulfonatronospira; species Desulfonatronospira thiodismutans. The sequence goes on along the minus strand of NZ_ACJN02000002.1, from coordinate 169,745 downwards.
CCCAGGAATTGCAGTCCACTACCTTTCATATGGTCAGGGATGTAAGTTTTTTCCGGGAAGCCAAGGATGTGGAGGTGCGCACCCGGACCAGGGCCCTGAGCATTGACCGTATGGCCAGACAGGTGCATGTACACGATCTGGAAAAGGATGAAAAATACCATCTGGATTATGACAAGCTGGTTCTGTCCACTGGCAGCAGCCCCAGGAAACTGCCCCTGCCCGGGGTGGATCTGCCCGGCGTCTATACCGTTTCCGGACTGGAAGAAGCCATCAGGCTCAAGGGACAGATAAGCCAGAGCGGCGTGGAGAAGGCTGTTGTAGTGGGGGCCGGGCTTATTGGCCTGGAGATGGCTGAAGCCCTGGCTGATTTGTGGGGCATCGAGACCAGCGTCGTGGAGATCGCCCCTCAGGTCCTGCCCGGCTTTATCAGCCCGGACATTGCCCGGATGGTAAGAAACGTGCTGGAAGAAAACGATATCTCCGTTTATACCGGGGAACAGGTCAAGGAAATTTTCGGCGAGGACAGAGTCAAAGGCGTCAGAACAGATCAAAGAGAGCTGGAAGCCGATATGGTGATTTTGGCCGCAGGGGTCATCCCCAATTCGGACCTGGCCCGGGAGGCCGGTCTGGAAGTCTCACCCCAGGGTGCAGTGGTAGTGGACAGACACATGCGTACTTCGGATGAGCATATTTTCGCCGGCGGAGACTGCGTACAGCTGCAGAACCTGGTCACCGGCAAACCGGGCTATTACCCCATGGGCTCCATGGCCAACCGTCAGGGCCGGGTCATCGGCACCAACCTGGCCGGAGGCAATGACGAGTTCCCCGGAGCAGTGGGCTCTTTTGTGGTCAAGCTGTTCGATCACGCTGTATCCGGTACGGGACTCAGTATTGAAACTGCATCCAGACAGGGCTTTGATGCAGTCAGTGCTTTTGTGACCCAGTTCGACAAATCCCACTTCTATCCGGAAAAGGACCTGTTGTACCTGGAACTGGTAGTGGAGAGGGGCACGGGGCGTATCCTGGGCCTGCAGGGGCTGAGTACCGGCGGCGACAGCCTCAAGGGCCGCATAGACTGTGTTGCCGCCCTTCTGCCCGGTAAGCCCACTACAAAGGATTTGAGCAATCTGGAGGTTTCTTACTCCCCTCCCTTCGGCTCTGCCATGGATGCCCTGAACAGCCTGGGCAATGTGGCTGAAAATATACTGCAGGGCTTCAACAAGGGGTTAAGGCCTGCAGAATTTGCTGAGCTGTGGGAAAAACGGCAGGACAAAGACGTGGTTTTCCTGGATTGCCGGGACGAGGACAATGCCAGGCCGTTTATGGATAAATATCCTGAAAAATGGAAGAACGTTAAGGCCGAAACCCTGGACTTGAACCTGGACAAGGTGCCCCAGGCCGAAACAGTGGTTCTTCTGTGCAACAACGGGGCGCGCTCCTATGAAGCCAGGCTCAAGCTGGCCAGGCATGGAATCACCAATACCCTGAACGTGCACGGAGGCATGTCCATGATCAAGAAATGGGGCGTGGATATCTAAGGGCTCGTTTTTTAGGCCGGCCTGTAGCGGGCCGGCCTGCCTGTAAGCAATCAGGCCAGTTGCCGGTCCAGTACAAGATGAGTGAAATAACCGAATACCGAGGCCAGATAGTATGGCAGGAGGACCTGCCAGGCCACGCTGTAAAATATGACCGGCAACAGGAAGACAGCCAGGGGGATGGCCAGCATGGCCCACCAGGTATGGATGAATCCCCTGTGCCTGGCCACCACCGGGAGCATGGCCAGAAAACCCAGGATGGCCGCCCAGCGGTAGTATCCAAGAACCATCAGGGTCAGGTTGATTATCAGCAGCAGGGAGTAAAAAAACTTCTGCCCCCTGGAGTCGGTGTCCACATCCGGAAACAGCGCCCCCAGGACCACGCAGCCCATGAGCACCAGGGCCTGCCAGGGCTCGGGGCGAAACCAGGCCAGCCAGTTCACCGCGGCCAGGGCCCCTGCCCCCAGAATGACAGCACCAGCTATATGGCCCTTATATCCGGGCATGCCGTTTCCTTTACAAATATTTGACTGCAGGACGTCCCGGGATAAGAACGGTCTCTTCCTGCAATTTTTGAACGTGCTTCCAGGGGTTCCGGCTTTTGCCGGGCCCTTCCTGCCGATTTAAAAGCTTTTTGCTCTTACCTGTAATTGCGCTCCGTGTCTACTGCATATAACATGCTGAAATTATTTATTTTTTATTTGAGTTTTCTTTTGACTTGCTTAAACATGCCGTGTAATAATATCTTCAGTAAGTTTACGCTCAGGATACACTTTACCCCCGCACAGCCGGATTTGTGCAGCTGTATCTGTTTACCTTTCCAGGAAAGCAGGGTTGAGGCCCCCATGCCACACCCAAAGCGCTGTCTGAACAGATACGAACAGCTTGCCTGTAAACTGGGCCGGGGTACGGCTGTATTTATATGAAATGCAAAAACCTGAACCCGTGAAGTTCTTCTGGACCGGTCCATTTTCACTGATTCAGGCAGGAAGATAACTATAGAAAGACTGTGCATTTATCTATCCCCGGAAAATTATATGTCAGAAGAAATAAGTATTAAGGAAATTACCAACAGGTGCCTGGAGGAGTCCCGGGCTTTCAAGGTCCAGAAGAGGCTGCTGGAAAAAATCGATGATTATGCAGATTATGCCTTCAGCCCCATCCAGAGTTCCGCGCTCAATGTTTTTTTTGATCTCTCCCAGGAGTATGAATCCTTTCACGATCTCCTGGCCGTGTGCGTCCTGGTGCCCAAGGTCTTTTTCAACCTGGAGTGCAACCTTTTTCTTTTGCGGGAGAACCGGGTGGAAATGGTGGCCACCTGCAAGGGCAACTGCCCGGAGGTCACCGAGGGCAGAATGGACAATCTGCAGATATGCCCTGAGCCCCAGGTAATAAAAGATTGTCTGTACCTGCCCATCAAGGCCAACAGGGACATGCTGGACCAGCTTCCCTTCAGTCTGCCCCAGGGGCTTATCGGGATGCTGGAGGTATACCCTGCCCGCAAGATAAACGAACACGGCCGGTTCTTTTTTCAGAAATACGCCAACAGAGTGGGTTTTCAGCTGCACATGCGCATGATCAGCTGGAAAAACGAGGAGCACCTGCAGTTCATCAACTCCCTGGTCAAGGATATTGGTCACAATGTTATAGTGCCCAACATGTTTTTCAAGATTTTTTACCGCCGCCTGGAAGCGCAAATAAACGCCCTGGGAAACCTCAAAGATGATATGGCCGCCATTGCGCGGGCAGCCGGGGACGACCCGGATAAAGGCCTGGTCGATTCCCGGGAACTTCTCCCCCGCCTGGAATATATCCACAACGGCCTGCGGGAGCAGTACAGCGAGATACTCAATCATTACGAGCAGACCAGCCTTTTTCTGGAAACGCTTCTCAGGCGCAGTCATTTCGAACAGGGCAAGTATGTCCTGGAAAAAAAGGTTTGCAATTTCAAAAGCCAGATAATAGATCCCCAAGTGGAGCGTTTTACGCCCCAGTTCAGGGAAAAGGGCATTGACATCGCCCTGGCCGGAGTGCCGGACCAGGAAATCGAGGTGGTGGTGGACAAGGGGCTTATCAGCCAGGTCTATGCCAACCTTTTTTCCAACGCTGTCAAATATACCCGGGAAGTAACTGATTTTTCCGGCCACAAGGCCAAGTTCATCTCTTACGGCTGGGAATACAAGCCTGACTATTTCGGGCCGGAAAAGCCGGGCATCAAGCTCAACGTATTCAGTAGCGGACCGCACTTGAGCCCTGAAGAGCAGGCCAGCCTTTTCCGGGAGGGCTTCCGGGCCGGCAATGTGGGCAAAGAACAGGGAACAGGGCACGGCCTGTTTTTTATCAAGGAAATCGTGGAAATGCACGGCGGCGAAGTGGGATATGAACCAACCCCGCTTGGCAACAATTTCTTTTTTATCCTTCCCCTTACCGAATCCGCGGACTACTGACTTTAGCCTGCTAAAACAGCTGCATTATTTATTTCAGACAATTTTATGCGCATTCAAAGCAAGATTTTTATCCCCTTGATCCTCCTGGTGCTTTTTTTCACCTCGGTGGCCTTTTATGCCTCCACCCTGCAGCGCGGTCATATGGAAAAGTCCGGGGCTGAGAGGCTGGCCCTGGAGAATCAGGACAAAATTGACCAGGTCGTCAGCATAATGGAGCTGAGCGCCAGGGAGCAGGCAGCCATGTTCTCGGCTCACCCCCTGGTGAGAGAGTCTCTGGAAACGGCCGCAGAAGGAGACATGGATGATCCTTACGATCTGCGCGTACAGGAGGCCAGGGAATTTTTGAGGCATGGCCTGCAGGATTTTATGCAGGGGTACAGCCGGATGCTGGGAGAAGACAAGCCTCTGCGCCTGCACTTTCATCTGCCCAACGGCCGCAGCCTCCTGCGCAGCTGGCGGGACAAGAACGTACTCTTAAACGGTCTGCAGGAGGACAGGTCCGATGACCTGACTCAGTTTCGAGGCACGGTGAACCGGGTAATGGAAACCCGTGAGCCGGTTTCCGGCATCGAGGTGGGCAGGGGAGGACTGGTGGTCCGGGCTGTTCTGCCTGTTTTTTCCGAAAACGGAGAATACCTGGGTTCAGTGGAGTCCCTGTCCCGGTTCAGTGATGTCTGGGAGGACCTGGAACTCAAACATGTCAGTCACCTGAACATGTTCATGAAAAAAGAATGGCTGCACCTGGCCCCGGAGATGCAGGACCGGGATACTTATCCACGCCTGAATGAGAACTATATACTGGCTGCAGGCGAGGGCGAGGAAGAGATAATGCAGGCCCTCAATGTCCAGGATCTGGAGCAGGGAGAGCAGGGTCTGCAGGTGCGCATTGAAAAGGGGTATGCCGTTGCTGCCTTTCCCATACTGGACTATGCAGGCAATGCAGTCGGGGTCTCCGCCCAGTATCTGGATGTAAGCCAGCAGCAGTTCAGGCTGGCCTGGATGAACCGCCTTCTGTGGGGCACTCCTCTGGCCATTATGCTGGTTTTTCTCCTGGTGGGGCGCAAAGTGGTCCAGCAAAGCGTTATAGAACCCATCAGCCGTATCCGGGAGCAGATACAAGGTATCCAGGAAAATAAAGAAAGCCTGGGCCGGCGGCTGGATCCCGGGTCCAGGGACGAACTGGGCCAATTGACCTCGGACTTCAACCGGCTCATGGACAGATACCATGAGATGCTCACTTTCAACACCATGGTCCTGGACGCTATCCCGGACCCGGTGTTCGTGGTGGACAGCAATATGCACATCATGCACGCCAACCGGGCCACAATGGACCTGGCAGAAGAGCACGACCCGGAAGAATTGAGATATTATACATGCCGGCAGATATTCAACGCCGACTGCTGCGGTCTGCCCGAATGTCCCATAGCTACCCTGCAAAGAGGCGAAGATGTGGATACCAGACAGATTATCCGCTGGGACCGGGGTGAAGGCCGGGTCATGTATATCCGGCCCAGGGCCAAGGTGCTGCGAGACCGTGAGGGCAACATCGCCGGCTACCTGGAACTGGCTCAGGATGTGACCGCCCTCATGGAAAAAGAGCAGGACCTGGAGCAAAAAAACCAGGAGCTGATGGTACTCAACGAAAAATACCAGGAAGCAGCCAGGCAGGCCAGGGAGGCCAGCCGGGCCAAGAGCGAATTCCTGGCCAATATGAGCCATGAGATCCGCACTCCTATGAATGCCATAATGGGCATGACCGAGCTGGCCGGCAACACCGAGCTGACTCCCGAGCAGAAGGAATATCTGTCCATTATTCAGAATTCCTCTGAGTCCCTGCTGGCCCTTTTAAACGATATCCTGGATTTCTCCAAGATCGAGGCCGGCAAGCTGGATCTGGAGTACATAGACTTCAGCCTGCGCGAAACCGTGCACAACGCTGTCTACTCCGTGGCCATGCTGGCCCATCAAAAGGGGGTGGAGCTGGTAGTGCGTGTGGAGCCGGATATGGAGGACGGGTTCAAAGGAGATCCTGACCGCCTGCGCCAGGTACTGGTCAATCTGGTGGGCAACGCCATCAAGTTTACCCAGCAGGGTGAGGTGCAGGTGGAAGTCCGCCTGGCGGCAGCAGAAGAAATGCTCCAGCATGCAGCCCGGGACGAGGGTTACCTCTCAAAACTGCAGATACTCTTCAGAGTTGTGGATACCGGCAGCGGCATTGCCTGGGACAAACAGGAAGGTATTTTTGAGGCCTTTGTTCAGGCGGACGGCAGCTCCCGCCGTAAGTACGGGGGCACAGGGCTCGGGCTGTCCATAAGCAGCCGCCTGGTAGAAATGATGAAAGGCCGTATCTGGATGCAAAGCGAGCCCGGCAGAGGCAGCACTTTCAGCTTTGTGCTGCCCCTGGAGCCTGGAGAGGATGCGCAAAAAGAGCAGGTCCTGGGGGATGTAAGCCAGCTGCAGGGGCTCAAGGTGCTCATTGTTGACGACAATGCCAACAACGCCGGTATACTCGAAGAAAGCCTCAGGTACTGGTGGATGCAGCCGGCCATCGCCCAGAGCGGCGGCCAGGGCCTGAAGATGCTGGAACATGCCGCCAGCGCAAATGATCCTTTTCAGGTCATGCTCCTGGACATGCACATGCCGGAGATGAACGGCCTGGACGTGCTGGAGGCCATGCAGGACATGGACCCTTCTGTAAAGCCGGTCATACTTGTACTTACCTCCGGGGCGCAGCTGGGAGACTCCCGGAAACTGCGAACCTACGGGGTCAAGGCCTACCTGTTCAAGCCGGTAAAGCAGTCTAAGCTTCTGGGGGCCATCCTGGATGCCGTATCAGGGGGCATGGACCATGAACAGGAGCAGGCGCAAGAGGGCAAAGGGGAGGAAATTGACGGTTTAAGGCCCTTGAAGATACTGCTGGCCGAAGACAACGAGGTGAATCAGCTCCTGGCCGTCAGGATACTCAGCCAGGAGGGGCATCAGGTCCGCGGGGTCCATGACGGCCGGGAGGCTGTGGATGCTCTGGCCCGGGAGAATTTTGACCTGGTGCTCATGGACGTGCAGATGCCGGTTATGGACGGCCTGGAAGCCACAAGGCTTATCCGGGCCCGGGAGCAGGAAGAGGGTCTTTTAAGGACACCTGTTATCGCCATTACCGCCCATGCCCTGAAAGGCGACCGGGAAAAATGTCTGGAAGCGGGCATGGACAGCTATGTGCAAAAACCCATCCGCAAGGCCGATCTGTTCAAGGAGATAAAAGCAGTGCTGGGAGAACACTCTGGCCGGAGCCAGGAAGAAATGGAAGAAGCCGGTGAAAACATGTCAAAAGATCCAGGTCTTCAGTCGCCGGCAGCTGCTGATCTGGAGACTGCCCTGGCCCGCATGGGAGATGACCAGGAGCTTCTTGCGGAACTGTCCGAAAATTTTCTCCAGACCTACGAAGGCTACATGCAGCGCATCCGCAAGGCTGTGGAGGACAATGATCCGGGTTCCCTGACTCACAGCGCCCATACCCTCAAGGGGATGCTGGGTATCTTTGTGGCGGACGTGGCCTGGGAAACAGCCAGAAAGCTGGAGCATAAGGGCCGCAGTCAGGATATGCAGGGAGTTGAGGATCTGCTGACAGAGCTTGAAAGGGAAGTTGAAGAGGTGACAAGGGAACTCAAAACAAAGTAATATTTGAAATCGTTCAGGGGCGTGGACGGCGTCCATGCCCCTGAACAGCTGCCTGCAGGCTGATGATCAGGTAGCCTGTTTGACAAAAGCATCAATCTCTAAGGCCGGCAAGGTCAAGAGCTCTACAGATCCCCTGGATCCCAGTTCCACGGACATCTTCATCATGGCTTCGTTATCCGGAGCCTCCACGATGTTCAGGAAGTCATAGTTGCCAAGCAGGGCATACTGCTGCTTGACCTTTACCCCCATATCCTCGAGCTCCTTGTTTACCTCCATGATACGTTCCGGCTTCTTTTTCAGGGTCTTGCGTCCTTCATCAGTAAGTTTGCTCAAAACGACATACTCAGGCATATGTACCTCCTTAGGTTATGGGTTCCTGATCAATAATTCCTTCAATCCCAAAATCCTCGAATCCCCCAATCCCTCAATCCCCCAATTCCCCGATCCCAAAATCCCAAAATCCCAAAATCCCAAAATTCTAAATCCGCATCTTATTGTCCCTGATTATCCGGACAAGCTCCCTGGCTGCATCAGCGGGAGAATCAGCGGAGCAGACAGCAGATACCAGGGCCACGCCGTCCACTCCGGTGGCCATTATATCCGCCAGGTTGTCCCTGTTGATTCCGCCTATGGTTATAAGGGGTTTGCCGGTCATGGCCCGGGCCTTTTTCAGGCCTTCCAGCCCGAAGGGCTCCTTGGTGTCGGTTTTGGTCTGAGTGGGAAATACCGGGCTCAGGCTCAGGTAATCCACGTCAGTAAGAGATGCCTGCCAGAGCTGGTCATAGGTATTGATGGACACTCCTATGATTTTGTCCGGGCCGAGCATCTCCCGGACCACCTGGTAGGGCAGGTCTTCCTGGCCTATGTGCACCCCGTGGGCCCCGGCGGCCATGGCCACGTCCACCCGGTCGTTGATTATAAGTGGCACGCCGGAATCAGAAAGCCTTTGCTGCAATGCCCTGGCGGTATTTAAAAACTCTCCGGCTGTGCTGTTTTTTTCCCGGATCTGCACCATACTTACCCCGCCCTGTACTGCATCCAGCACAACACGGGTTAGATCCCGGCCCATGCACAGGCCGTTGTCCGTTACCAGATAAAGGGAGTAGTCAATTTCTTTGGTCATAAACTAAACTCTAAAACATGCAGCCCCCAAAAGCAAGATGCCGGGCGGAAAAGATGTGACAGGAACAGTTATTTAAAAGCCCTTGTGCTCTGGCGGCGTATTTTCAGAATAAAGACCTGAGGCATTAATAAAGACTGGACAATTAATCTAAATTCATGCAAAAAAACATCAGAAATGGTTGGTATAATCCAGGGACCAGGTGCTCTGAGCAGGCGGATATTCCTGCAGCATACCCTGGGAAACGGGTGCTCTCAGGCACGGACAAGTGCCTTTGCAGAGATGATTGCAGTCAAACTTTATTGGATCACAATTTATGCCTGACAACGAAAAATCTACCAGGGACAGATTGCAGGAACTCAGGGAAAAGGCGGAAAAAAGCCTTAAGGAGTATGACGATTTAAGCGGGCCTGCATCGGAGTTTGAAGATGTCCAGGAAGTACTGCAGGAGCTAAGCGTCTACCAGGTGGAGCTGTCCATTCAGAACGAGGAACTTCAGGCCAAGCAGGAGCAGCTGGAAAGAACCAGCAATGAGTACAGGCGGCTTTTTGATTTTGCACCTGTGGGGTTTTTCGTTTTCGACGAAAACGGCATCATAGAAGATGTGAACCGCTACGGGGCGGAAATGCTGGGTATGGATCAGCGTACCCTGCACGGCAAACCCTTTATGCTCTACTTAGACACCACATACCAGAGGGCTTTTTCCGATCACCGCCGCCGTGTTTTCAGCAAAAAGCCAGTGGCGGAAGACGTAAGCCTCAAGCTCAAAGTGCAAAACAGCAGGGGGATCTGGGCGCGCATCAAAAGCATAGCCGTTGAGCACGGCGATCAAAAGGCCCTGCGCTGCTTTACAGCCATGCAGGATATTACCCGGCAGGTGGAATATTCTGAAAAGCTCCTGGAGATGAACAGGACCCTGGAGGGCACCAACAACATGCTGCGCCAGGAGATAGAGGCCAGAAAAAAGGTGGAGCAGGAGCTGATTGAGAGCAGGGATGCAGCTGAGGCGGCCACAAAGGCCAAGAGTGGATTCCTGGCCAACATGAGTCATGAGATCCGCACCCCGTTAAACGGTATCTTCGGCATGCTGCAGCTTATGGAAGATACCTCCCTGGATGAGGAGCAGCAGGAGCTTTTGCAGACAGCCAAGGCTTCCGGCCGGGGAATCTTGACCATACTCTCAGATATCCTGGAGTTTGCCGGCCTTGACCAGGTAGAACCCCGGCTGGAAAACAGGCCTTTTGATCTGCGCAGCGTTGTGCAACAGACAATACAAAGCCTGGAGGCTTCAGCGAGACAAAAGGGTCTCGGCATTAAGCTCAGCATTGCAGCGGACCTGCCGGGAGAGGTCTGCGGGGATCAGGCCAGAGTCAGGCAGATCCTTTTCAATATGCTCAGCAATGCCGTAAAGTTTACCCAGGATGGCGAGATTCATCTGGATGTAAGCCTTCTGCGCAGTTATGAGGACAGTATCCTTGCGGGCTTTGCGTTGAGCGACTCCGGTCCCGGGATATCCGATGATCTCATATTCCAGGTCTTTCAGCCTTTTTCCCAGGCGGACAACAGCTTTACCCGCAGGCACGGCGGCCTGGGCCTGGGGCTGAGCATAGCCCGGAACCTGGTCAAGCTCATGGGGGGCACTATCGCCCTGGATACTGAAGAAGGCCGGGGCAGCACTTTTTACTTTACTTTGAAGCTGGGACTCAACTGCCCTGCCCAGTAACTGTCCTTCATCAAAACATAATTGCGGGAAATATGAGCCGTAACAGTCCTGCCGGGAGCAGGAAGAACCGGCCCCGGTCCATGCACGGCAAGGTGGTTTCAGTACTGCTGTTAATGCTGGCGCTTCTGCCGGTCCTGGTCCTGGGGCTGTATATATCCCTGCCCTTCATCCTGGAAAGGTTTCTTGTAAGCTACATGCAAGACCAGGGCATTCAAGAAGCTCAAATCCGGGTGGACTCCGTGGGTCCCAGGGGGATTCACCTGAGTGACATCCGGGGGGAAAACCTGGGGCTGGAAGTTGACCGGGTGGCTGTGCGCCTTGGGTGGTCAAGCCTTATGCAGGGCAGGGCCGATAGAATTGTGGTCACAGGCCTGAACTGGCGGGCCGGATACACTCCGGAAGGACTGGACCTGGGATTGCCCTTTAAAGGGGACGACCGGGAAAGAGAGTTGGCCGTCCCTGCTCTTCCCTTTGATGTGCTTGAGCTGCAGTCGTCTTCATTTCTTATGGAATACGCAGGCCTCGGCTGGCGGGTGCCCCTTAGCGGTGTTGTCCAGGCCGGGGATGTTAAAAACATCAGGGCCGAATTTGAAACCAGGCTCCTTGGTTCAGCTCTGCAGATAAAGGGTTTGGCTGACCTGGAATCAGGCAGGGCGGATGTTTCGATCCAGAGTTCCTGGCCGGAAGATGAGAGGTTTGAGTCCTTGCCCCGGCAGGGGCTGCCCCTGCAGGCGGAACTTTCGCTAACCTGGGCCGGCGGCCTGGATGATCCAGGAGACGGCTGTATTGATTTTTATGCAGAGCTTGGGCGACAGCACCTGACACTGGCTGGTACGAAGTTCGGCCTGGACAGGGCGGCGCTGAACCTGCAGGGTACTTTTGACGGTTTTTCCCGTGACAGTCTGCAGGCAGGTGTTCAGCTGGAAGGCCTTAAACTGGGTGATTTTCAGTTTGCCGGTATTGATATGCTGCTTAAGGACAGGGGAGTATCGTCTATGCAGGCCCGTCTGGAAAAGCCGGACAGGCTGGATCTGGACCTGACGGGCACACATGAAGACATATTTGCCCTGTGGTCCGGGGATGAGCCCTGGTCCGGAGAGTGGGACCTGGACCTGGCGGGATCTGTATCCCCTGAGCTGGCCGGGGTTTTTCTGCCGAAAGACGCCCTGGTCCAGAGGGACTTTCCCCTGCAGGCTGCAGGTAGACTCAAGGCCTGGGCCATCCGTGATGAAGGCGGGCTGGACTGGCGGGTGTCCTTAGATTCTGCCAGTGCTGAAGCAGGACCGCTGGACCTGCATTTGCCGCAGCAGAAGGCGCAGGTCAGGGGCATTTTTCTGGAACTGTTTCCCGGGATTTCTGCCGGGCCGGATTTGACCACTGTGCGCCTGGGCCGGGAGAGCAGGCTTGGTTTTGATTCCATGTCCATGGACCTGGAGGATGAGCACCTGGAAATACCGGGGATTACCCTGTCCGGCAGAGACGACTGGGCCGGGCTGGATCTGGCTGCGGGAGAAGCACCCCGGATAATGCTGGATGCTTCCTTGCCGGGCGGGCTGGTTGTAAAATCCCGTGACGCACGGGCCTCATTCGCCGCAGGGGGGTTGCAGGCTGACCTGGAGTTCATGGACGGCCTGCCCCGGGGCGGGCTTACAGTTAGTCTTTCCGGGGGCGGGGTAGAACTTCAGGATATGGGCCTTGAACTTGCAGGAATAAGCTTTGGCCTGCCCGTGAGCTGGGACAGCCAGGCACAGGACCGGGGCAGGTGGAATATAGAACATATTTATTATAACGGCGAGAAGTTCCCCGGGCCTGAAGGCGGCGTTGCTGTCAGTGATTACCGGTTCCAAGCTTACGGGGCCTGGGAGGCTTTCCCGGGAATCAAGGCTGATCTGGGACTGGATCTTTTTTTCGGGGACCAGGGTCTGAAAGGCAGGGCAACAGCCGGCACTGACTGGTTTGATGTACCGTCCCGGGAGCAGCTCCAGGACTTTTTTCCCCGGATCAGGGATTTTGATATTCAGGGCCGGGCCAGGCTGGATATACAGGCGGACCTGGATGCAGGGGGCATGGAGCCGTACCTTCAGCTGGAGCTGGAGGACCTGGATGTGCAGGGCCGGGAAGCAGGGATTGCAGCCAGAGGCATATCAGGTCTTGTGGCCCTGGACAGCATCGATCCCTTGTACACCGCCCGGGACCGGGACAGCTATCTGCATGTCCAGGAGCTTGACACGGATATATTTTCCGCCCGGGACGGTCTGACCAGTTTCAGGGTCCGGGGGGATACACTGCATCTGGACAAAAGCTCCTGGCTGCTGGTGCCACAGGGCAGGATTGCAGTACATTCTTCCAGGTGGGACCTGGAAGCAGGGGAAGGCCGGCTGGATATGTATTTTGAGGACGTGGATCTCCTTGAGTATGCCGGACGGGCCTTCCAGGACAAGATAGAGGGCAGCGGCCTCTTTTACGGGCACGTGCACCTGGGCCTGGATTCTGATAGGATAAGTCTTGGGGACGGATACATATATTCCCTTCCTGGAACCGGCAGGCTGGGCATAAAAGATGAAGAGCTCATGGATACCCTGCTTATGTATGTGCGCCAGAGCCTGGCCGGGCAGGAGTACCTCTCAATCCTGAGCGAAAGGCTGGAAGAGGCCCTCAGGGATTTCGAGTATGATTATTTTACTCTGAATATCATTCCCATGGCCGATGATGTCCGGGCGCGCATAGAGATCCGCGGAGAGGGAGTGCACGGCGATCCTCCCCAGCGCGTGGGCAGCTTGGTGCTCAATGTCAGTGGCCTGGAAGACACTTTGAACCATGCCCTGGATCTGGGAATCACCGGAGAAGACGCCGCCAGGAGGGCGCTGGACGACTGGCTGGATTTTTGACCCCGACCTTTGACCCGTTTATCAGTACATTGAACTGTTACCAAAGAAGCGGAGAGAATCATGGACAAGAAGATTCTGTGTTTACTGGCAGTGCTTATTTTTTTGCTGGCATCGTGCACAAGGCACCATGTGACCGCCGACACTACCCACAAGGTAGAAATAGCCCCCATTCATGTCACAGTGGACATCAACCTCAAGGTGCAGAAGGCCCTGGATGACGCCTTAGCTTTTCAGGGCGGTATGGAGGATATTTTTTCCGAAGAAGAGCTGAAGCAGTTGCAATAGTTTCAAAACATGAACCACGAGGTTAAGATCATGCAAAATAAAATCTGGACGGTGCTTTTGATATGTCTGCTGTCTTTTATGCTGGGAAGTTCTGCTGCCTGGGCCCAGAACAGGAGCAAGGATGAAGTGGTGCAGAGCATGAAGGACCGCCATTCCAGCCTGGTACAGGCCAAGGACCAGGGCCTGGTGGGCGAGGCCTGGAACGGCATGGTTGCTTTAGTCGATCAGGGCGCTCCATCCCGGGTGCAGGACCTGGTGGACTCGGAAAATTACGACCGCAGAGAGCTTTACCAGATAATCGCCGCGGATACGGATACATCAGTGCAGGAAGTGGCCCTGCAGAACCGCATCCGCATGTATCGCCTGGCTGATGACAACCATTATGTCCAGGACCAGAACCGCAACTGGGTGCGTAAAAAGGATTTCGAAAATTAGGGCCTATGACAACAAAGGACGATAATAATCCTTCAGGCCATGATGCAGGCCGGGCCGGCCTACAGGACCTGCTCCAGGTATTTCACGGAGTAAACGAGGCCCTGTTTGTGCATGACTCGAAAGGCGGTATCCTGGAGCTTAATGAAAGAGCCATGCGGATGTTCGGCGTGGATAGAAACAGGGCTCTTGACCTTGATTTCGGCAGGGATTTTTTTGCGCCGCATGCCCCCATGCGCAAGCTCTCAAGGCTCTGCTCCAGGATAGATGCCGGAGGGAATCTTCTTTTTTCCTCTACTGCCAGGATTCCAGGCGAGGGCAGGCAGTTTTCCGTGGAAGTGTACATGAAGAAGATCGCCTGGAGGGGCAGGGAAGCCGTCCTGACCACCCTCAGGGACATCACCAGACACAAGGAGTACGAATCCAGGCTCAGGATCAGGAGAAAGCAGCTTGAGGCCATCCTGGACGCTGTGCCCATCGCCACCTTTGTAATCGACCATGAGCACAAGGTGGTTATCTGGAACAAGGCCTGTGAAGCTTTTACCGGGGTCTTAAGGGATAAGACCCTGGGCCGGGCCGTGGACTCCAGGATCTTCTACCCCGGTCCGGGCAGGCAGGTACTGGCTGACCTGGTACTGGAAGGCAACGTGGAAAAGATGTGCACCCTTTACGGAGATAAAAACCTTGCCTCCTGCCTTTATATCCCTGATGCCTACGAGGCCAGGGATACCTTGAACATTCAGGGCGAGGCCAGGGATATATATTTTCTGGCTGCTCCTTACCAGGACGTGCAGGGCAGGGTGCTTGGAGCCATTGAGACCATTCAGGACGTAAGCGACCGGACCAGGGTGGAGCGGGCCCTGAAATCCAGCGAAAGACGCCTGCGGGAAATAACCTCCAACATACCGGGTGTTGTATATCAGTATTATGTCCAGGACCGGGACACGAAGATGTTTACCTTTATCAGCGACGGTGTGCGCTGGATGTTCGGCCTGGACCCATACAAGGTGCTGGAGGATCAGGAGCTTTTTTTCCAGAGTATGGACGAGGACATCCGGGCCACTTTTCTGCAGGCCCTGGAGTCGGGGGGAGAATCGGATGAACTCCAGGAATTCATATTTTCCATGCCCGGAGGACCTGACGGGGAAAAGGTCTGGATCAAGAACAGGGCCCTGTGCAGGGTGCGGGAGGAAGACGGAGCCGTTGTCTGGAACGGGGTGTTGACAGACATCACCCAGGAAAAGAGGCTGGAAATAATGCGCAGTGAAGTGGAGCGCATAGTGCGCCATGATATGAAGTCTCCCCTCATTGGCATCGCCGGCCTGGGCCGGCACCTGCTCAAAGAGGACCTGAGCGAAAAGCAGCGCAATTTCGTGGTCACCATCTACCAGAGCGGGATAAAACTCCTGCGCATGCTCAACAACACCATGTCCCTGCTCAGGATAGAACAGGGCACTTATACCCTCAAGGAGGAACGGGTCAACCTGGCTGAAGTTTTCTGTTCACTGCATGAAGAGCTCTTGCCCTCGGCGGAAAACAAGGGCGTAAAGCTGGAATACTATCTCAACGGAGCGGCCATGACCAGAAGTGACAGCGTGGAGACAAAAGGGGAGAGGATTCTTCTGGAATCCCTGTTCGCCAATCTCCTGCACAATGCCCTGGAGGCCTCTCCCACTGGAGAAAGCGTGCAGGTTGTCATTAAACGCAGCAAGGATTCATGCCTGGTGGATATCCACAACCAGGGGGCTGTTCCCGCAAACATCAGGGACAGGTTCTTTGACCGCTACGTCACCCATGGCAAGCAGTACGGCACGGGCCTTGGCACCTACAGTGCCCTGCTCATCGCCAGGGCGCACGGCGGAGATATTACCTTCACCACCTCGGAAGAAGAAGGCACCCACCTCTTTGTGACTCTGCCGATACCGTATTGATAGACCTGAAGAAGGGGGGAAGGGGTAAGTGGCGCGCCTGGGAGGATTCGAACCCCCGGCCAAGAGCTTAGAAGGCTCCTGCTCTATCCTACTGAGCTACAGGCGCACAAAGTGCATATTAATCAGCAGGACGCCAAAAGTAAAGAGATGAATTTCAGGGTCTTTACTTCACAGCCGGGTTACTGACCCTCCGCCCGGGCCTTGACGCCCTGATTTTTTATGGCGGCATTGATGCGCCTGAAGGCACCGCTGTCCTCCACCCGCAGTTCCGGTTCCGAGGCCATGGCGTTGAGCATGCGCTGCATCTTCAAAAAGTCAGCGCCCCTGCTCATGTTGATCATAGCGCATAAAACCATTTCCCGTTCCCTGATTTCCTTTTCCTTTTCCTGGCGCATTTTTTCAGCTACGGGCAGCAGCAGAAAATTGGCCAGAACTATGCCATAAAGGGTGGAGACCAGGGTGACCGGCACATTTTTCAGGATAAGGCTTGTTTCCTCTATACCCATGAGCAGTCCCACCAGCCCGATTACACTGCCGGCCACCCCGAATGAGGGGGCGTAGGCCGCCATGTTGCGAAATACCTTTTCCAGTTCCTGCCGGAAACGGCAGTGGGCCTGGGCATCAGATCCCATGATCTCCCGGATCTCGGTCTCGCTGTAGCCGTCCTTTATAAGCTCCAGCCCGTGGGCAGCTACAGGGTTTATCTCCCTGATGCTTTCCGGGCTGATGATACCGTGCCTGCGGTGCAGATGCCCCAGGCTCATAAGGGCGTCCAGGAGTCTTTTTTCCCGCCCCTGTTCTTCGGTGTAAGCCCTGGATGCGAATCCCAGGGCCTTTTTCACCCTTCCTGGTCCGGAGCTTAAAAGTCCAGCGCCCAGGGTGCCGGAAGTGACCACCAGAAAGGCAGTGGCGTTGAAATATATTGAGGCCTCTCCGGCCAGGAAAAAGGCTGACACAAAGAGCGTAAAGCAAATCAGGCCTGCGGTTATGGTTTTGTTTATCATGACATACTCCCGGGTCGAAAAAATATATGCTTGTTTACGAGATGCCTCTGTGGCATCTGACTTCTGACCTCTGACTTCTTACGAGTCCACGATTCTTATTTCCACCCGCCGGTTCATTTCGCTGCCCACGGGTGAGTTTTCAGGTACCTGGGGACGCGGAGTGCCGTGTCCCTGGATGACCAGGTTTTCCTGCCTGAGTCCCCTGGACCGGGTAAGTTCTTCCCCGATACGAGCAGCGCGCATGGCCGAGATTTCAAAGATACTGCGGTCCCCCTGTACACTGTTTTCCCTGCTGTCGGTAAAACCCGCCACCTTGACCTGTCCCTGGGCCAGGGAAACAATCTCGGCGATCTGCTGCAGATATTTATTAGACTCAGGGTTCAGGTCTGCACTGCCGGGGCTGAAAAAAACCTCCCCGAACAGGGAAATGAGTACGCTGCCCTGCTCGGTCATTTTGACGCTTACCGGAGCTCCGGGCGTACTCAGCTTTTCCCTGGCCTGGGTGTAAAGGCCCTGCAGCTGCAGGCTGCTGCTTTGATTCTGCACTGCCTGGTTCCAGTGACCGTCCTGGTTTACCGGCACCCGGACCAGTGTCTCCCGGGTATGAAAGACAAAAAGAACCAGGAAGAGTATGAACATGACCAGCATAAGATCCGACCAGGGCACAGCCCAGGAACTTTTGCCGGCCTGGTTTTCCTCTGCACCGGGCAGGCTGAAAAGAGAGATATGGGCGTCATTATTTTGATGCATGAATTTTCCCCGTATTTTGCATAACTACCTGTATCTGTATGATATATCCTGGCCGTGCCGGATCCGGGCGGCAAATTTTTGCCGGGCAGTCATTAACAAGCAAAATGCGGACCAGGGATGTAACCATTCAGGGGATGCCGCAATCGTCCTGGGGACAGTCCCCGCGACACCTTTTCCTACAAAATTAAAAAATTACAAACGCTAATTTTTGTGAACCTGCACATATATTACTTAGCGTGGACAGTCCCCAAGGCCTGGTGCCAGTAGCTACCACCGTTGATGCCCCTGAATGGTTACCCAGGGATGGTTGTACGGGGGCATTGTCTTTTTTAATCGAGGTCGGAATAGGTATCGGGATCGGAAGCGAAATCAAAGGCGAGGTCAAGTACCGGCCAGGGGGAGAGTCCCCTGGCCTATGGCTGGATGATGCAACGATATGCCGGCATCTTAATCAAGTGGTGGGGCATTCCGGGCATATTATATGCTGGCGCACAAGTTCGTAGGCTTTCTGCGCTTCCGGGGTCTTAACCTTGTCCAGGTCCTTATGATCAACCAGCATCAAAGCATCACAGGGGCACATGGGAGCGCAGGCCGGTCCCAGACCTCCGCGGTCCAGGCAGAGATTGCACTTGGTTATAGGGGTCTTCTGAGCACCGGTGCAGACCATGGCCACGTAGGGGCAGGCCATGAGGCAGTTTTTCGTCGGGCACTCGGCGCAGAGTTCCTGGTTTAAAAGGATGGCCCCGGTGTCGGGATCACGGTAAATGGCTTTTTTGGTACAGGCCTTCATACATTTAGGATTTTCACAGTGCTGGCAGTAAAGGGGTACCCACCAGCCGTCGGTTGTCCTGGTCATGATTATCCTGGGATAGGTGTGTACGAACTTGCATACCGACTCGCATGTCCCGCATCCAATGCACTTGCTGTAGTCCAGATATAGTGTCTGCATGGTTAGCGCAAATCCTCCCTGCGTATGACTTCATCCTGAAATTCATCAAGGCGTCCCTGGTCCTTGAGGGTGATCCATTCATCAAGAGACTTGGCTGCCTTGAGCCCGCTGTATACCGCCTTGCCGATCTTGCTGGGACCCATAAGCACATCTCCGGCTACAAAAACCGAATCCAGGCTGGTCATCTGCAGCCATTTGACCTCGCCCTTGCGTACGTTGTCCAGGCCCAGGTCGTGAGCAAAGGGAGGGGTTCCCATTTCACCAACTGCCGTAACCACTATGTCCGCATCCATGATAAAGCTGTCTTCCTTCTGGACCGTCAGGCGGCACTTTCCTGCTTCGTCTGGTTCAGACATGACGCAGGGCGCAAACCTGACCCCCTCGACCCTGTCGGTGCCCACAATTTCCAGGGGAGCTGCATGTTCCATGCACGCAGCGCCCTGTTTCTCCAGCATGTTGAATTCCATGCTGCCGCAGGGGGCCTCCTCCCGGCTTCTGCGGTAAACCAGGTTTACCTGGGAAGCTCCCTCGGTAAGAGCGGCATGGACGACATCCACGGCAGTAAATCCTGCTCCAATGACCACGACTTTTTTGCCTTTTATTTCGGGCACATCCATGTTGGTGATCTCGTAGCTGGCGGCCCGTACCGGAAACAGAAACTCCAGCCCGGAGTAGACTCCAGGCAGCTCGTGACCAGGAATTTCCATACGCCTGGACTTCCATGTGCCGGTGCAGATAAGAACAGCGTCATTGTCCTCCACCCGGCCTCCCAGGCTCTTGTAGGTGTAGGCCATATCATCCCCGGTTTCTTCGTGCATAGGTTCTGATCCGCAGATCTTGGTGCGCAGCTTGAACTCGACTCCAAACTCCTTTTCCAGCTTCTCTGCGCCGCGGGCTATATTTTCCGGCTGAATCCGGTGTCCGGGTATGCCGAAGACCATAAGCCCTCCGGGTTTGGGCAGCTTGTCGTACACTTCCACTTTATACCCGGCACAGGCCAGGTAGCCGGTTGCGGACAATCCCGAAGGCCCGGATCCGATTATAGCCACCTTGCGGCCGTTAGGCTCAGGCTTTCCTGAACAAAGAAATGTAAAATCCATGGCACTGTTTCCGTTTTGGGTTTTGGATTGAGGATTATGGATCAGCAGTACTGCGAAAGATTAAGTTTGTCCGCATGTAGCTGTTCAGCTTCAAAGGAAGCCAAGAGGTTTTGCCCACGGAACACACGGAAGGACACGGAAAGAAGAAATGAGAATTTATTCCGTGCTTTTCCGGGTGTTCCGTGGGCAGTCTCTTTTGCCCCGCAAGGGGCCTTCTTTTTCAACGCAGAGCCGCGGGAAAAGCTTAGCTCCTTCCTTTCAATTTAAAACACCTATAACGCGGATTTGATCTCGCGGCAAATAAATTATGGGAGGATTTTTTTTAAAAAAAAAGCTCCTTCCCGCGGGAAGGAGCTTTTATAAGTTCTGTTTGTTATTCTGACTATTCAGAAAGCCCCTTGCGTCCTATCTGTCTGGCATAGGCCAGGGCCACTGTCCTGTATACCAGGTGGGCCAGCTTGGACCAGGGCAGGTATGCAAAGAGCATGAAGACAGTTACCAGGTGCAGATAATAGACTATGTAGGCCAGAGCAGCTGCATCAGCCAGTCTGAAGATCTGGGCCAGGAAGCCGGTGATGACCACTGCCCAGATTACCCCCAGAAGGTACCAGTCATAAAAGGAATTGACGGTCTTTTTGGGGTCAATGTTCAGGCGCATGCGGGTCATGTAAACAAGCCCCACAATGAGCGCAATTCCGGCAATATTGGCGAAAATCTTCACCGGGTTCCACATGGCCATGGGTGTGGCGAAATCGACAATGCCGAATATGTTCATCCAGTAAGCTGTGGCTACAAACGCGGTTACCAGGAAAAGCCCTACAAATCCGTAGAATACCAGCAGGTGGCCGGTGTAGCGCTCCTGGTTGGTTTCGCAGTCCTTGAACTTGACGTGGGTCAGGATCTGTTCCTTGATTACGTCATAAAGGGACCTTAACAGCGAGGGCGAGCCTTCCTGGGGCACGTACCCCGCTTCCTTGAACGACGACAGCATCCTCCCCACCGAATAGATAAAGGTGAAGACCACGAAAATGACCGTCAGGATGAAAATGGGGTCAATGGCCTGAAGTGTGGGGAACACCTTGCTGAATACGATTTCTCCGTCCGGGATGGTCAGTCCGGTGGTAATGGCCCAGACAATGAGAAAAAGTATAGCCGGAATGGCAAAGAGTACCGGCAGATACTTGGCTGAACTCATCCACTCGCCCAGGATGGCCGGCCTGGCCAGGGATTTGTAGGCTGTATTGCGCAGAGCCGCCAGCAGGTCACCCGGCTTTGCCCCGCGGGGGCAGTAGTCGGAACACTCGCCGCAGTTGTGGCACAGCCAGATGTCGATATCATTGACCAGCTTGTCTTTCATGCCCCACTGGGCCCAGACCATTTCCTTGCGGGGAAACGGGGTTTCTTCCGGCGACAGGGGGCATATCACGCTGCAGGTGGCGCACTGATAGCATTTCTTCAGGGATTCGCCTCCGGCAGCCTGCATTTCCCGGATAAACTGTACATCAGGGTCGATTCTTGTAGACATCTATAACCTCCTAGAAACCCTTGTATGGATTTGGTCCGTATCCCTCGATCTCTTCGATGAAATCATCGATTATCTTGGGGATCTTGTCATATTCATCTATGGATATCTGCTTCTGCTGAACCCTTTCGGATTCAACCTGCAGTCTTTCCAGGGTTTCACCTATGTTGTCCATGCGCATATTGCAGAGTTCGCTTCCCTTGATGAAGTGGCACTGGTAGTCGTCGCCGTACTTGCAGCCAAGCAGCAGTACCCCGTCAATGCCCTTACTCATGGATTCAGCGATCCACTGGGTGTTCACCGAGCCCAGGCAGCGGATGCCTATGAAGCGAATGGATGCCGACCACTTGTTTTTGCGCATGGCCGCCATATCCAGGGCCGGGTAAGCGTCGTTTTCGCAGACCAGGCAAAGGATGCGGTAGCCGCCTTCCTCTTCGTCCTCCGGGACCTGAATTGCACCGATGGCCTCATTGAGCATGGAAACGCTGTAGTTGTCAAAGGAGATGACGCGCTCCGGGCATGCTCCCATGCAGGTTCCGCAGCGGCGGCACCTGGTGGTGTTGGGCTCCGGAGTTCCCTTCTCGTCGTCGTCCAGGGCTCCAAATGGGCATTCCTCGGTGCAGCGCTTACACTGGGTGCAGCGGACCATGTTGAACTTGGGGTAGGTGGGGTCCCCGGAACGGGGATGCACAGCCACGCCGTGATTGACTGACTCCAAACACTGGATGGACTTGAGGGCTGCACCGGCGGCGTCGTCCTTGGCAGTACCCATGCTCATGGGCTGGCGCACGCATCCGGCTGCATAAATCCCTGTACGTCTGGTTTCATAGGGGAAGCAGATGTAGTTGGAATCGGCAAAGCCGTTGAAAAGCTCCAGATCCGGGATCTGTTCGCCCTGGCGGTAACCAAGTTTGAGTACGGCATCTTCTGCGATGGTGGGTAACATGCCTGTGGCCAGGACCAGAAGGTCCACCGCAACTTCCACATCTTCACCCAGCAGGGTGTCGGTTACCTTGACCACGACCTTGCCATCGCCGTCTTCGCTTACTTCCTGAATCTCGGACTTGGTCAAAAATATCCCTGGATCATCCTGGGCCGCCCGGTAGTAGTTTTCAAATACTCCAGGTGTGCGCATATCCTTGTAGAAAATAAAGGCCTTGGCATCATCGTCCTTTTCCCGGATATACCCGGCCTGCTTTAAAGAGCCCATGCAGCATACCGAAGAGCAGTAAGGAAGATGCTCGGGATCTCTTTGTCCGGCGCACTGGATAAATGCAGCACTTTTAACCGGCTGACCGTCGGAGGGCCTTTGCAGTTTGCCTTCCTTGGCCATGGTCTCCAGCTCCACATTGGTAACCACGTTCTTGATCTTGCCGTAACCCAGGTGTCCCAGCTTGGAGGCATCGTAGGGCTTCCAGCCAGTGGCCAGAACAACGGAGCCTATAAAGAGCTCGTGTTCTTCGCCTCCGGACTTTACCGTAACGGTGTATTTGCCCGGGGCTCCCTTGATGAGCTGCAGTTCAGCCTTGGTCAGGACCTTGATCTTGTCGTTTCCTTCCACTTTGCGGATCAGTTCGTCCACTGAGGGTTGTTCAGCCTCGGTATACGGGTGTTTGGTGGGGGTCTGCTTGTACATTTTGGCGGCGAAACCACCCAGCTTGTCTTCCTTTTCCACCAGGACCACGTCGTAGCCGGTATTGGCAGCGCCCAGGGCGGCGTTGAGACCGGTCACTCCGCCGCCCAGGACCATGATGGTGTTGCTTGGCTCCAGGGGTTCGCGCTCGGGGTAATCGGTCTTTTCCAGACGGACAACGCCCATGCGGATATAATCCCGGACCATCATGGTCAAAGGATCGGACATCTCGTCATCTTCAGGCTCCGGAAGCTCCGGATCACGGAAAGACCAGACAGCCAGTTCGCGGATATTGGCCCTTTCCACCAAGACACTTGGTCCGAAATCAAACACGTCCCACATGACCCTGGGAGAACAGGCACCTATGCAGACCTTGTTCACCCCTTCATTGTCGATATCATTCTGGATTTCCGCAACTCCTTCCTTGCTGCAAAGAAATCCATGCTCCTTGAGCACCGCTGGAGAGCACTCTTCGTCAATATACTCCCGAACCGCTTCCTTGTTCAGGTTGTCCCCGATTTCGCAACCGGTACAGATATATACTCCTGTCTTGTTGTCAGCCATTGTGACTTACCTCCTCACCGTTTGAATAGCATTCAGTGCCCCGCCTGTGGCTGTTTCGGCCGAGGTCATAACATCCAGCGGCATTTTGGCGCAGCCAACAGGGAAGATTCCCTTTTCCTCGCCGCCGGTGATAAAACCCGACTCATCCCTGGGAACTTCCACCGCCAGGCCGTCTATGGAAATGGAAGGCTGCATGCCCGTGGCCAGGACCACGAGATCGAATTTTTCCTCTTTCTTGACTCCGCCCATGATATCTTCGGCGGTAACCACCAGATCTCCGGTTGCGGTGTCCTCGGTGATTTTTGCAACCTTGCCCTTGACCATCTGCACTTTTTCGTCCTGCTGGATCTTGCTCAGGAAATTCTCGTACCTGCCCGGAGCGCGCAGATCTATGTAGTAGATGACCACCTCAGCGTCCGGATACTGCTCCCGGATGTATGTACAGTGCTTTAGGGATGCCATGCAGCAGATGTATGAGCAGTAATCCAGGTGATTCTGATCCCTGGATCCGGCGCACTGCACAAAGGCGATGCGTTTGGGCTCCTTGCCGTCGGAAGGCCGCAGAACCTGTCCGTCTGTCGGTCCTGCCGGAGCGGCCAGCCTTTCCAGCTGCATGTTGCTGATGACGTTGGGTATTTGTCCCCCGCCCAGGTTGGTAAGCTTGCTCACGTCGTAGGGCTTCCAGCCGGTAGCAACTATAATGGAGCCTACGTTCAGGGTGAACTCGCGCTCTTTTTCATCCAGGTCTATGGCCTGATACTCACAGGCATCAACGCACTTGGCACAGGATGACCCCTCGCACACCTGATCGTCGATGACGTAGCGCATGGGAAAGGACATAAGATGCGGGCGGTAGATGGCCTTGGTTTTGCCCATGCCAAAATCATAGTCACTGTCTCTTTCCACAGGACAGACTTCCACGCATTTGTCGCATGCTGTGCAGTTGCTGTTGACGAATCTGGGCTTGACCTTGATCTTGGCCTCGTAGTTGCCCGGGCCTCCGGTTACCTGAGTTACCTGGGCCATGGTGAACTGCTTCACCCTGGGGTTTTTTCGGATGCGCTGAAAGTTTATCTCCAGGCCGCATGTCGGAGGACATAGTTTGGGGAAATAGTGCTTAAGCTGGGCCACTCGTCCTCCAAGATAGGGCTCCTGCTCTACGATGTACACCTCGTGTCCGACTTCAGCGGCCTCCAGCGCGGCTGTCAAGCCGCTGAAACCGCCGCCGATTACCAGAATACTGTTATTGGACATTCTCAATCCTCCCTGATTTAATGCCTTATCTTACGAAAATGGCCTAAGGCCGAACTAAACCCGGGTTTAGTTCAGCTCGGACTTAGACCATTAAAAAGGCTGCGGGCCATGCGGCCCGCAGCCTGATTCATTTAGTCCTTGTCCCACTTGGGATCGAAGATCTGGATGTAAGGCCTCTTGAAGAAGGTCATTTCGCCCTTCTGAGGATCGTACTTGGAGTTGGTGAAGCACAGCCACTCTTCCTCGTTCAGACCCATGAAGTCGGAGCGATAGTAGAAGCCGGGGTACCTGGTCTCCTTGCGGAACCGGATGTGCATGGTATGCAGGCGCACGGTCCACAGGCGATGGTAGTTTTCCCAGGCGCGCAGGAGTTCATGCAGATCCCTGGCGCACAGCTTCAGGGAGTCTTCCTGGAGCATATCCAGGTGCTGACTGAGTACCTCGAGCAGAGCCTCGGAAGTGGTGTAGTAGGTTGCAACACCACCGCCGTACTCGTCAGAGTACTTGATCAGGCGCATCATGAAGTTGCGCGGTGTGATGTACTTGGGGTTGATGTCCGGAGCAGTGGATACGTTCTTGTGCTCTTCGTAGTTGTACCAGGGCAGATAGACCATTTTGGCCAGATCCTGCGGGGATTCCTGCAGGGTCGGCTTGAAGTCCTTATGATCCACGCACCAGCGCACCATCTGCTTGGCAGCGATGCGGCCCTCGGCGTGAGCACCGGAGGAGAACTTGTGCCCGGAAGCGCCGACACCGTCAGCGCAGGTCCACAGGCCCATGACCGTGGTCATGCGGTTGTAGGCCTTGCCGTTGGCAGCGCGTACCTTGTACTCTTCCGGAACCCAGTCTTCGTCGGGACCGGATACCCAGATGCCGCAGCAGCCGGAGTGGGAGCCCAGCAGGTAGGGTTCTGTGGGCATCATTTCGGAGCCCTTGTTTTCAGGCTCGATGTTCATGCAGGCCCACAGGTTGGCCTGGCCGACACACATATCCAGGAAGTCTTCCCAGGCTTCGGATTCCAGGTGCTTCTGCTCCTTCTTGGACAGTTCCTTGAAGGTGTCCTGCAGAGCAGTGGCTGTATCCATGAAGATGGGACCGCGTCCCTGCCTCATTTCCTCCAGAGTGCAGTGGTTGCGCAGACAGGCAGGCATGACCTTGCCTGTGGCGTAGCCTTTATCCCGGTAGGGCTGAATCAGATGGTCGTTCTTGACCATGTAGTCTTCGCCCTGGGCGTTGGTGGCCTTGGCCTTAAACAGCAGGAACCATGCGCCCACAGGTCCGTAACCGTCTTTGAAACGGGCGGGTGTGAACCTGTTTTCCATCATGGTCATTTCCGCGCCCACCTCGGAGCACATGGTGTAGGTGGATCCGGCGTTCCATACGGGATACCAGGCACGTCCCATACCTTCACCGGTGGAGCGGGGGCGGTATACGTTTACTGCGCCGCCGCAGGCCACCAGGATGGCGTTGGCCTTGAATACGAACACCTTGTTTTCACGGGTGGAAAAGCCCACTGCCCCGGCTATGCGGTTGGGTTCATTGGCGTCTAGGAGCAGCTTGACCACAAAGATGCGCTCCATGTACTTGTCTTCGCCGATGGCGTTTTTGGCTGCCTCGGCCACGATGACCTTGTAGGACTCACCATTGATCATGATCTGCCAGCGACCGGAACGAACAGGCTTGGCACCTTCGCGTACCTGCAGGCCCTTCTTCTTGGCGGCTGCACCGTCGAGGCGCTTGCCGTCGTCAGTGGTCACCCAGATGGGCAGTCCCCATTCCTCAAACAGATGTACGGAATCATCCACGTGACGGCCCAGGTCGAAGACCAGATCTTCGCGCACGGCCTTCATGAGGTCGTTCTGGACCATACGGGCGTAGTCCTCAGGAGTATTGTCGCCCAGATAGGTGTTGATGGCGGACAGGCCCTGGGCCACTGCGCCGGAGCGCTCCAGGGAGGCCTTGTCAACCATGAGATAACTGACATCGTGCTTGTCGGCCCACTTTTTGATCTCTACAGCAGCGCCGCAGCAACCCATGCCGCCGCCCACCAGCAAGCAATCAACATCAATTTCCTTGATTTCCGGCTCACCGATGGGAACACCAAGATTCTGGCTCTTAGATGGAATAACAGGCATAAATACCTCCTTAAAATGCTTGTGACGAATTAAAATCAGCCGTGATCAGACTACTTCATAACGGCAGGGTTCTTCCATGTCTCTGTGTAGTCGGCGTTCTTGATTTCAACCTTCTGGTTGATGACGTTTGTGGGCTTCTTGAGCTCTGTCTCGTTGAACAGGAGCTCGTTTTCCAGGTCGCCTGCTTCGGGCTTGCCTTCGTAAGGCTTGATGGAGCCTTCTTCAGTGGTCCTGATGGGGAACTTGAAGCGTTTGATGTTGCCGTTGCGGAACTGGATGGTCCACATGATGTCGGTACCGCTGCGCATGGGAATGCTGGTACCGCCCATGGGGGCGAAGTCGGCATAGGGACGGGCCTCAATGGCGCCCTGGGGGCAGATCTTGACACAGGAATAGCACTCCCAGCAGGCGTCCGGCTCCTGGTTGTAGGCAAGCATTGCCTCGGGGTCCAGGATCATGAGGTCGTTGGGGCAGATGTACATGCACGCGGTCTTTTCTCCGCCCTTGCAGCCGTCACATTTCTCCGGATTTACAAAGGTTGGCATAACGGTCCTCCTTAACTATAAGGTTTTAAACTTCCACTACCAAATTCCCCGGGTGGGGAAGCCATAACAAACAAGAACACCAGGTCCTCGTTTTACATATATTTCATGACAAATACTGCATTGCATCAATATTGTAAATTCAATTTGTCTAATATTGAACTTTGATATTTGTCAAGAAAAAGATGTTTGTAATAAAAATAACGTAATTTTATTTGGTTATCATCTCATGCCGCAATGATGCTGCATTGCGGCATGAGATTTTGTAACGATCTCCGGAGTTATATTTCCGGTGCGGGCAGATAGTCGGACTCTTTGGCTGCCAGCTCCTTGATTTCTCCGGCCCGGGCCAGGGTGTTGTCCACCACTTCGGGACCAAGAGATTTGGCCTTGGCGATTTCTTCAAACAGGGTACGGTTGAAGGCCAGGGGGGTGTCAGTGATGCAGCCCCTGGAATCGGTGCGGGCCGTATCAAACTCCTTCATTATGGCATTGGCCTTCTCATCGGGCATTTCCATGGTAAAAGCCCTGAGGTTGCCGCCGAACATATACTCGACTTTGTCCTCCAGGCCGCTGCCCTTGAGGGCTTCCATGCGTTTGTCGTCCAGGAGAACCACGAATAGCTTGGACATAGATCAATTCCTCCTTAAAGATTTTGCGGTCAGGACCTTAGACATCCAGATCCGGCAGATCAACTTCCAGTTTCTGTTCCTGGGCAACCACGTAGTTCTGGTTGCAGAAGGGGAAGTTGAATTCCTTCCACCACTTGACCACTGCCTTGTACACTTCGGGCCGGAAAATGACCCGGGGCGGAAAGATGCCTTCGCCCACCATGCCGCGGATAAAGCTGCCGCTGAATTTTTCCTTCTGCTTGGTATGGCCGCAGGACTCGCTGTAGGCGATTTCCTGGCACACGGGGCAGTACCAGAACTCTCTCATGTTCTGGGGCTTGATATGCAGGCCGTACTCCACCTCGCAGATGGACTTGTCAAAGCCGTAGCTGGGAATGCCCTTGTCCCACAGGGTCTGGGTGGCGAACTGGTCGTAGTAGTCGCCCACTGCGGCGTGGTCCCGGCCGAACATGTGATGGGTGCAGCCCATGTTCTGGCGGATGATGCCGTGCAGCATGGATTCCAGGGGGTTGCCGTAGCGCATGTCCCACAGGCAGTAGGTAACCATGTGCCTTTCCGGCTTGATGTATCCGCCCTGGTTTACGGCTTCGTGGCCTTCCAGAATGGACTCGTCGGGGTAGTCGCCCTTGCGCTTTACGCCGATGATGGCGTTGACCAGGATGCCGTGGCAGGGCTCGATGTCGCCGGTGTAGGCGGCGTTTTTCATGAGGTGCTCATGGCCCACGTGGGGGACGTTTCTGGTCTGGTGGTTGATGACCGTGCGCCAGCCGCGCTTTTGGAACTCTTCGCGTGACTTTACCGGCGGGCACCAGAAGCGGTCGAAGGGAGCCCTGAATTTGGGCTCGTTGATGATGGTGTACTTACCGGCCAGAACCACGGGATTGAGGCTCTTGTAAATGACCCAGCCGGGGTGTTTTTCGTTGAAGGCTTCCTGGACCACTTCGGGATTTTTCTCCGGTGAGCCGAAAACCCTGTTGGCCAGCTCGGTGGTGTCCTTGATACGCCAGACTTCCTCAACGTCCAGGATGGCAAAGGGCTTGCCCTTGAGCCGCAGCAGGACACGGTCACCGGCGGTTACGCCCAGCTGCTTGTAGTCTTCCTCGCTGATGTCGAATACTAAGGGGTAGGGGAAGATCCAGTTGTTCAGAAGTCTTCTTTCGTTGAGGACCTTTTCCACTTCGGCTTCCTTCATGGAGCCTTCAACCGGGCTGAAGAAGCCGTAGCAGGTGGACATGATTTCCCGGTATACGTTGCGGACGGGAACGCCTTTGTCGCTCAGGGTGGGCTTGATGTCGTAAACCGGGCAGCCCTTGGCCAGCTTCTTGGCCAGCTGGGGATCCCTCACGACCCTCTCTTCAAGTCTTCCTCCGTGCGGGGGAGGCGTAGTCATTCTCAATGACATTGCAAACTCCTTGGTTTTAAGTTCAACATCCTAAACAGGCCTCAAAGAACAAAAATAGCATATACACAGAAACGGTTGTATAGATGGCGAAACCGTCTTTGTGAATTTATGAACATAATAATTTCATTTTCTACAGGATGCAACCCTTTTGGGTCCAATTTTTTTTGTTTGGACGCTCCAGAGCGCGTTATTTCACAGGCTCGGCTTATCCCTTTGAAATGATTGTGCGAAAAATCATAAGCAAGGACGCACCGACATCATGCTTTAAAATATCCCTGCCTATACAAAATTTTATGTTCAAAGGCAACCAGTTTTTTTAAAAATCTGATGATTTTTTTTAAATCATTTTGGCCTTGGCCACTCAACCCCTCGGCACCGCCTGGTACTGGAGCAGCCATGACGAGTGGTTCCGCAGAGGCAAAGCTCTGCCCTTGCCGGGGTGCTGCGGCAGTTTCGAATTTTTGGAGTTATTTCGAGCCGGCTACGCCTGGCAAGCAACAGCCGGCTCAATTATCATGTTCAACTATATATCAAGCAGGCCGGTCCGGATGTACCAGCAGAACCGGGCAGTGTGCCTTTTTGGTCACCCGCTCGGCCACGGAGCCCACAAACCATGCTTCAGGTCCTTTACGGGTATGGGTGGGCAGAACAATCATGTTGACTGAGTTCTCCCGGGCGTAGTTCAGGATCTCATCAGCGGGCTGCCCCTTGAGAACAGTCTTTTTGCGGACCTTCACCCCGGGAAGGGCCTTTTCAATAAAGGTGTCCATGAGTTTTTCCGCCACTTCTTTTTCATAGCCCACATGACTTGTGTACACAGACTGGAGAATGTCTTCGCTGATAAAATCTATGTGCGGGGTAACGTGGACCAGGTCCACCTCGGACCCGGCGCACATGGCGATCTGGCGGGCATAGCCAGCGGCCAGGTTGTCGTTGTCTGAAAAAACAACCGGCAAGAGTATTCTTTTTATTTCCGGCATGAGAAATCTCCTTTCATCCAGCACGCAAACTGCATACTGGTAAACTGTTTTTTTGCGGACATGATCTGCGTCAACCAGGTTCCAGGTGCCGGCAGGCCGGGTTGGTGGAACCTGTTTGTTTTCTTTCCGGAAACGTGGAAAGAACCGTTTCCGGGTGAAGACTAACCAATTCTCACAATCCCGGAAGCAGCCAGTATGACCATAAAGCAGACAATAGCGCTTAAAATCACGTACTGAAACTGCTTTTCCCTGGTGAATACCACCATCGTAGGGATCAGCGCCCAGAGAGCAACTGTGGTTCCCAGGGCGACTCCGAACATGGTGAAGCCGTCTCCGGTAAAGAAGTTTTTCCACCATACACTGTGAAACCAGGGCCATTCCCCGTACAGGGCTACCCAGATCTCCTCTCCGGACAAGCCTTCAAAGATAAGAGCATAGGTGAAATAGGGGTTCATGGCTGTATTGTCGGGCATGAACATGGCGAACATGGGGCCGATAAAACAGATGAGGCAACTGGTGAAAGTGATCCAGTACACTATACTGCCGTAAACCCTGTTGTGCAGGGGAGCAAGGGGTCTATCTTCGGTCATTTTGTATTCCTCCGTGATTTAAGTTTGGCCGGCTAATCCTTGAGCCTGGATTCCTTGATGATGTTGACCATTACAAAGCTCAGAAGGAGCAGCAGGACAAGTCCGTTCAGCCAGTGCGGCGGACGCTGGATTATATCCCACATGGACAGGGCCCTGGTAATGAGTCCCCAGCAGGAAAAGCCCATGAGCCCTATGAGCAGCCAGCGCACGAAACCGGCCTTGATCTGAACCAGGACCAGCGCCCCAAGCAGTCCTCCCACTACCTGTCCTGCCAGCCATGGAGCGGCGAACATGGGGATCAGCGCCCCCATCATAAAGTAAGGCCATACAGCTATGCAGTCGCCCATGCCTAACAGGACCACGCTGTTGGCAGCGGCAACCTTGACCGGGGTGCCGGCGATGACGTTCTGGAAGGGCACAATGGCCCAGCCTGCGCCCATGCCGAAAAAGCCTGATCCGGCACCCACAAGCAGGATCCCGGCAAAAAGCCAGCCCATGTTGGTCAGTCCGTAATCCACGACCTTTTTCAGGGAAGGCTCATAGAAAGGCTGACGCAGACCAAGAGCCTGTGTGATTCTGTCTGATTTCTTGACATCCGGCCATTCGATTTTTTTCCCGCCGAAAATGAAATAAATGATCAGACCACCGATAAGCAGACCCAGCAAAAGGCGTATAAAAGCCTCGCCCCATTCTCCCAGGTGTTCGGCCACCAGCACTGCCCCGACTGCTCCCGAAAAGCAGGCGATGCCGAAGGCCACGCACAAAAATATGCACATCTTGACGTTGGCCAGGCCGCTTTTGGCTACCGGCCCAGTGGCCATTAGTCCGCTGAACATGGCCACCACGAGTCCCGTGCCCCTGGCAATCAGGCTGTCCACGGGAGTAAAGGCCATAATGAAAGGAGTAAAAAGTACTCCCCCGCCTATCCCTCCAACTGTGGCCACGAGAGCTATTATGGAGCTGACAATGAAGAACCCTACCAGCCAGCCCCATATGACTCCTCCGCCCATTCCCCCTTCCGGGGTGGGTACAATGGTGACGCTGACCAGAATGGCGATATAGGTGAGTACAGCAAAGGCAAGCATTATGTTCAGTTCCAGCCAGGGCGGCTTCCACATCTTGGACATGGTTGTCTCCTTTGTGAATTGTTCATGTTTGATGGCAATTATGCTCTGGAAAACATCTTTGGGTATATTTTTTTGATTTACTGGTTTTGCTTTGAACCTCCCTGGGGTTACGGGTTGATCTTGAGTCATCTGAAAGCAGGAAGAAGCACTCCAAGGTAAAGCCTTTTGCAGCTGGACCTGAGGATGAAGCACCTAAGCCCGGCGTGAGACAGAGGCAGGTCCGGACTGGTGCAATATTTCACAAGCCAGGGCAGATTCAAGCGTGCCGCGGGGGATTTATCCGCATCAAGGCATTTGCCAGATAGGCCAGGAACTTGGTGTTGTGAGTCTGATAGCTCTGAGGGCAGCCAGGCATGAAGAAATCCTGGATATCGCTTTGGCCCGAGAGCAGGGCTGATAATATACTGTCCACTCTGCCGGACACACAGGCAATGACCCTGATGCCCCAGGCAAGAAGAAGGTCATGGCATAGTCTGGAAACGGCCCCGCAAACCAGAACTTCTATGTCCAGGGCGGCAATCCTTCGTATCCTGGCCAGGCCGTCCAGGCCGGACAGGTCGTGATGCTCCCGGGTTTCGATTCTGCCTGAGGCTGCCTGGACAACCATGATTCTGCCTGAAACATCAAATACCGGAGCCACAAGATCGTTCCATATGCTTACGGCCAGCTTCATCTTTAACCTCGATGGCCGAAAGCTATGCATCCAATGTACCAGAAAGATGTACAGCAAAATTAATAGGGATGGCGTGATGATTTTCTTTTATTGTGGGTGAAAGGCAAAATTAGTGTTGCGTATGCGCATCAATTGAGCGTGTGTGTGTAGCAATTATGCATCAATGCGCGGGGGGAGTGGTGCTCTTGTCACGCGAACCACGCGAAGCGCGTGGCAGGACGCGTGGCTGAGGAAAGAAGTGAGATTACAGATGTACCGGCACTCAGTATTCCTGTGTGCCGTGCAGGCTGAAAAATCAGGGGGTTACAAAGATCGATTGAAGGGTTGATTTGTTACAACTATTGGCATTCACATCTTTATCAGCCCCAGTTGTTTCATCTTGCGGTACAGGGTGCTTCTGTGCATTCCCAGGAGCCTGGCCGCCCGGGTCATGCTGTTCTGTGTCTGTTTCAGGGCCCGGGATATATTGGCTGCTTCCAGGGCCTGTTTAGTGGTATGCAGGTCTGTGGGAGCGTTTTCTCTACGTTCCCTGATTATCAGTTCCCGGGGAAGATGGCTGCGCTGGATTTCGCCGCTGCGGCAAAGGACAAAGGCTCTTTCGATTACGTTTTCCAGTTCCCGGATATTTCCCGGCCAGTCATGGGCCATAAACAGGGACAGAACCTGTGGGTCCACGCCGGTGATCTCCCGGTTGTACAGGCGGTTGAATCGTTCTATGAACTGATCCACCAGGAAAGGTATGTCCTCTTTGCGTTCTCTCAGGGGCGGCAGATCAATGCGGACAACATTGATGCGGTAGAAAAGGTCCTGGCGGAAGGCCTTCATTTCGACAAGCTGTTCCAGGTCCTTGTTGGACGCGGCGATAATCCGGGCATCAGTTTTTTCCGGCTGAACAGCACCCAGGGGCTCAAAGCTTCTATCCTGCAGCACCCGCAGGAGCTTGGTCTGCATGTTCAGGCTCATATCCCCGATTTCGTCCAGAAACAGGGTCCCCCCCCTGGCCTGGGCGAATCTGCCCGGCTTGCTCTTCTCAGCCCCGGTGAAAGCCCCTGCCTTGTATCCGAACAGCTCCGATTCCAGCAGGGTGTCCGGCAGGGCGGCGCAGTTGACCGCCACAAACGGAGCTTCGCGGCCCCGGTGCAGGGAATGGATGGCCCGGGCCACAAGTTCCTTGCCCGTGCCGGTTTCTCCCTGAATGAGCACTGTACTGGAGGTCTCGGCTACTGCCGGAGTAAGCTCCAGCACTTTCTGCATGGCCGGGCTGTGGCTTATGAGTTCCCCCATATCGAAGCCGCCCTTGAGCTGCAGGCGCAGACTTTCCAGGGCGCTTAAATCCCTGAAGGTCTCCACGCCTCCGGTAATTTCTCCCTGATCGTTGCTCAGCACGGATGTGGATACGCTGACAGTGATGCGCCTGCCCCTGGAATCTACGAAATAGCAGGTCTTGCCCACAACGGGCTTGCCTGACTCCATGGTATAGCGCAGGGCGCACTCTGATTCGCACAGGCTGGAATGAAACACTTCCCAGCAGGGCCGGCCCATGGCCTGGTTCCTGGAGATCCCGGTGATCTGTTCCGCCGCCCGGTTGAAGGAGGTGATCAGCCACTTGTCGTCCACGGTGAATACACCATCAGAGATGCTCTCCAGGATGTCGCAGTTGAATCCGTTGCACGGCTTTTCAGGTGGCTTCAGGCTCTGCATAAATTTTTATCTATGATGAGAAGTTAAATTTAAGCTCTTTTGCCATGTTTTTTCTGTGAGACAAAGGGCCGGACATAAGCAAAGCAGGCCTCAGGGCAGAAAAACATTCCGGTCTGGCTGGCTCTGGCTAAGCCTTAGCGGCCTGGCTTTGTGCCTGAACACTGTCCATGTATTCCAGCAGATTGTAAAGCCGCCGGCCATAGGTTTCGTGTTCCAGTATATGGGCCTGCAATGCGCTGCGCATGGATTCGCGGGCTCCCTGGTCGTGCAGGTAGTAGCGGACCTTCTCAGCAAGCTCCCTGGAATCCTGGAAGGTGGCCACGTGCCTGCCGAAATCCTGGCGGTCCACCACGGCCTGTTTTTCTGTTATCTGAAATCCCCCGGCGGCGGGTATCTCGAAAAAGGCCGGGTTCAGTCCGTCATGCCGGGCAAAGTCCTCTCCGTGGGTATTTATTACAATGGTGGACGAGGCGTAGGCCTCCAGGTTCCGCGGCGGAAATATCAGACCATTGGCCCGTACCCATTCATTGTCGCTCCATCCGGGTCCCCAGACGTCCACTTTCTGTCCCAGGGTTTCGCTGACCCGTCTCACCAGCTCTTCTTCGTACTCGCCATAAGGCGAAATGAGCATCACATCCCGGCCGTACTTGCGTCTGGAGCCCGAGGTAACTTTTACCTTGAGCCTGTGATGGTAGGGACAGGCTGCAAAGGGAAGGTGCACGACATTCCGGGCTCCCATTGAGCGCAGATTTTCCAGGTCTTTATTAAATGACAGGGCCACGACATCCACCAGCTCGTCAACTTCCATGATCCTGTCTATCTGGTCTTCCCGGCGAACAGGCGGACCCCACCAGTAAATGATGCGGATAATGGGGTTTAGTTCACGGATATTCTCCACGGTCTGACGGTCAATTAGACCCTGCAGGCTGACAACAAGGGGGGTCTTGTTTTTCTTGACCATATCCCGCAGGCGATGGTTGGACATGGTTTCCCATTCCACGAATGTGCCGGGCAGTCCGAACTTTCTCATGAGGTGGTGCATTCGATTGGAGATCCTGGACATGGGCTCGGGGCAGTCATGAAAATGGATGGCCGACTCCAGTCCCATGGAGTAAAACCCTGATTCCACAACCCATGTCCATCTGTTTCCGGCGATGGGGCCTTCTATGGTGACCTGTTTCTTGCCCGAGGTTTTGGCAGGGCCTTCAAATACCCGTTTCATGAAGTTCTTCTCCGAAGTCGGCTGTTTTATGGGATTTTATTTAAAAAAACATTCAATATTTTTGCTCTTTTTTTCACGGGTGTCAACCGCGAGCGAATAAGAGATTCAGCCTGCGTATCCTGGGGCCAGGGTTGCAAATTGCTACAGGCATGTTTTTTATGTTGCAAGGAAGCTGGAAACAAGTTATGTGGAATAAGACTTTATTAACACCAATCCGGGTGTATTTTTTGCCGGACAGGTTTGTCCTTGCATGTCCGGCCAACTGGTTGAGGTTTCTGGATGATGCCGTCCTGGATCAGGTTCAGGGTCTCTTGCCTGCCCCAGACAAGCAGGCACGGGTTGTTAAGGCTTAGTCCAAAATTGAGAAAAATTTCACACTGAGGAGGGGAGATTATGTCCAAGTGGTTGAAGTCGCCCTGGCTTGAGCTGAACATCATGATAGCGCTGGCGGTGCTTTCTTACGGTGTGCTGGCAGTGGCGGCCCCTTTCGTGCCCGTCCCCGAAGGGGGCATGCCCGGTGGAGTTCTGGTAGGCTGGCTGGTGGGATTCTTCATCGCCAGTACCATTATCGCCATTCTGGCCACCATCGGAGGAATCGGCGGAGGAGTGCTCTTTACTCCTCTGGTCATGGCCTTCACCCCGGTTGACAGCGTCATTGCCAGGGGGACTGGGCTCATAGTGGCCATGTTCAGCGGTCTAATGGCCACAGGACCTGTAATGCGCAGCGGCCTGGCCAACCTCAAGATGTGCATCTTTCTCTGCGTGGCTTTTGCCGTCGCCGCTTTCTCCGGGGCCCAGGGAGCAGTGATCGTGGCCGCCCACCTGGGGGATTTCGGTGAGGGCCTGGTACGCATGATGCTGGGCCTGCTCATAGGCGGCCTGGTGGTTTATTTTATTATGGGCGGAAAAAAGGTTGAATGGCCGGACGTGAAGAAATCGGACAAGATCACCGAGGCCCTGAATCTGCGCCAGCCTTTTTATGAGCCCTCCCTGAAAAAGGTGGTGGACTACGGCCTGACCAATATGGGCTGGCTCTTCGCAGCCATTTTGATTGTCGGTCTTGTCTCCGGGTTTTTCGGCATGGGCGCAGGCTGGGCCATGGTTCCCTTCCAGAACGTCGTTGCCGGCACACCCATGAAGGTGGCTGCGGCCAACAGCGTGGTCCTGCTGGGCATGGGAGACTGTGTTGCGGTCTGGCCCTATTTCATAATGGGTGCGCTCATTCCCATGTTTGCCGCTCCCTGGCTGGCCGGGCAGGTTGTGGGCGGTCTCTTCGGCGCCCTGGTCCTGGTCCAGATCAAGGCCGGCTTTGTCCGCTGGCTGCTCATCGGGCTCATGGGCTTTTCCTGCTGGGGTCTTATTACCAGGGCCCTGTCCATGTGGGAGGTCATCCAGCCCCCGCCGCACTGGCTGAACTTTACCGTCCTGGGAGTCCTCATGCTCTTTGTGATCGTAAACGTAGCCAGGGAACTGAAGCGTAAGGATTAGTTCAACCCAATTAATCAGGAGGCATCTTGATATGACCGAAGATAGACCAAAAGTACCGCTTTACAATACTACTTACGGGGATACGGTTTACTGGATAACCTTTGCCGTGTGTATAGCCTGCCTGGTGGGACCTGCGCTGGCCGTGCTCTTTCCGGGAAATACCGCAATGGATCCCTATTTTACCTATG
Source organism: Desulfonatronospira thiodismutans ASO3-1 (assembly GCF_000174435.1). Lineage (NCBI taxonomy): Bacteria > Pseudomonadati > Thermodesulfobacteriota > Desulfovibrionia > Desulfovibrionales > Desulfonatronovibrionaceae > Desulfonatronospira > Desulfonatronospira thiodismutans. Next base: position 132,253 of record NZ_ACJN02000002.1, on the reverse strand, counting down.
CTCTTATTTTTGAAGGCAAGACAGGCACGGAGATATGGACGGCCCTTTACGGTGAATGGCCTTACATGCATTCAGTCTGGTTCAAGAACTTCTTTACCGGGGACGGCTTTACCATGTTCGCCATGGCCATCGGCTGCACCGTGGCTGTCTGGGCCCTGATCCCCACCATCGTGGCCTTTGTCAAGGAAGGGCTTACCGGATACGCCCTTTTTTCCGTGTTTATTATAGCCATGATTCTTTTTGCCGCTTCCGGCGCTGTCCAGATCGAGGTGCCCGTGCCCGAGCCGGTGGAATAGACTGGTTGCATGCGCAGACGTACTGCCCTGTCGGGGCGACTGCGCATGAAGCGTCAGCATGACTCTGCGTATTGCTGGACGCAACCAGCAATACGCAGAACACATACTTTGACCGCGCGATCAGAGCGCGCTGTTCAGGAGGTTATTCATGCCCGAAATAAAACGAATGCTGCTGCCGGTGGTCTTTTCCGAAAACGATATGCTGGCTGCTGATTATGCCCGCCAGATCGCCATGTGCGCCGGGTCCGAGGTGGACCTGGTCCACGTCACCCCGCAAATTGACTTCATCAGTGAAGATATCCTGCAGTCTGTATATACCAGTCATGTGGGCTATGAAAAGGAAGTGGCCGAGAAACTCATGGACGCCTTTATCGAGAAGTCCCTGTCCGGGGTGAATGTGCGCAACAAGGCGGTCCTCAAGGGCCAGCCCGCAGAAGAGGTCTTAAGGTACGCCAAGGAGAACAACATTAATATGATCGTTCTTCCCACTCACACCCGAAAAGGGCCCGAGGCGTGGTTCGTGGGTTCCGTGGCTGAGAGAATTACCAAAAGAGCCCATTGCCCGGTTCTCATCGTCCATCCGGACTGATGGGCGACGACCATTGGCTTCAGCCGAAAAGTTTCACCATCAGACCGCAGGGCTCAAGCTCTGCGGTCTTTTTTTTGCCGGTTGCCGGCGGTTATAATTTCCGAGGCATGGCTAACAAGTTTCCATCCGGAAATTCTTTATTTCCGGATGTTGAAACTGATGGTTTTCTTTACGGAAACAAGGAGTTTTTTCTTTTGGCAAGGAAATCAAGCAATTATAAGGAGGCGTATCTTAATACGTTGACGAATAATTGTGCAGATTGACGCCGCCAAAAGGGAAAAGAACCGTTTCCGGATGAAAACTAACAAACTTCCCGCCTTGGGCGGGAGACCTTTTTCATAGCTGCAGTTCGAACTGCATGCCGGCAACACCTTCGCTTTACCCTTGTTGCAAATTTGCTACGTGCGCTCGCCCTACTCTTTTTTAGCCTGTATTTTTTGGCTTAACTGCAAAAAGTCCCCAAACGGACCATCTTAATAAAAGCGTGTTGGAACTCTTTGATTTTTCTAACCGTTGCCTGCCACGCATCTTAGCGTGGCTACCTGACTTCTGTCCTCTGCGCCTGCAACATGATTTTTTCAGGCACATTTTTTTTGCAAGTGATTAGAAGCCTGAATTGCTGACTACTTTTTTGGATTTTTTCGGGGGAAGCCTTAAAAAAACACTTGTGAAAAAATGAACATTTCGATATACGATCAGACTTTAAGGCGGGATGAAAATGCCGGTCAACAGTTTAGCCGGTCTGACAGGCCGCTTGCTGAACCGATAAAACTAAAAATGATACCTGACCAGGAGGAATTATGACTTACGAGCTTAATCAGGAGTTGTGTCTGCACAATGTGGCGGGATGTCCCCTTATGCTCCCCGATGGAACCGCCATAGGCACAGTGGAGGGCGTAAAAAAGCATAAGGGCGGCTGCGAAGTCTGGATGGTCCGGACCGAAGAAGACAGGCAGATAATGTTTCCCATTTACGAAGAGATCGTAGTGGAATGCAGTCCGGATGAACATGTAGTGGTGGACCCGCCTGCAGATCTTCTGCAGATGTACATGGAAGGAAAATATCCGGAGAACCCCTGCCGGGCCATCTGCCGCTTCGACCTCAAAGCCAGACGTGAAGCAATGGCAACGGGCCATTCTTCGAAAAATGTACAGCAGCACGCTGCTTGATGCGTAAGCAGGCAATTAAGCCGAAGGCGGCCTCCCTGAAGCCGGAACAGGGAAGCCGCCTTTTTGTTTTTCATGGACCGTACCTGTAAGATGCACCTGCAAAAAGTCGGGAACTGACTAATTCAGGAATCAATCACGCGTCCTGCCACGCGCTTCGCGTGGTTCGCGTGACAAAAATGACTTTTTTGCGGTCATACCATTTAAGGAGGCGTCCAGGGCAGCAAGCAGCCCGTTTTTCCAGAATAATCTGCAGTTGAAACAGTCTGATGCTACGATTTAGAATCGCCGCTTTACGCCTTGATTTTATTGTTTAGTTGTTTCAGTAAAAGGTGAAAATGTCTGGTGATGCGGTTTAGAATCACATGCCCGTGCTTTCTGTTGCAATAATGCAACGGGACGTTGGTGTCTCCAGGTGAAAGCTCTTTAAATTGCGTGGTTACAGTGTGCTTTGTAACCTGCGCTTGTTGGTATGTTCTATGCATATATACTGACAAGAATTGTGAAAAATTGTTCAAGTTTATGTGGCTGCAAAAAGCTTAGAGCAAAAGAGGCCTGTAGACAGTACGTTCCGGGCACAATTGCTTAAGCATCATTGTCTGTATAATAATAAACTATTGAGGAGGAGTTATGAGTTACGATCTTGAACAGGAACTTTGTCTGCACAATGTTGCCGGATGTCCACTCAGGCTGCCTGGCGGAGAGGTACTGGGCTACATTGAGGGCGTGAAAAGGCACAAGGGGGGATGCGAGGTCTGGGAGGTCAGGACTGAAGAGAACAGGGTGATCATGTTTCCCATCTATGAAGACATCGTAGTGGAGTGCAGTCCGGATGAGTATGTGACAGTAGACCCGCCCAGAGACCTGCTGGATATGTACAAGGAAGGCAAACATCCCGAAAATCCTTGCCAGGCTGTATGCCGCTTTGACAAAAAAGGCAGGCAGGAAGCCAGGGAGAAGAGCCATGTCCAGGAAGGTGCAAAGCGGAAAGCGGCATAATAGACAACCCCAACCATTGTTGCTTTGAGGCGGCCGGCCTGTAATTGAGCAGACCGGCCGCCTCTTTTTTTTCAGCACCTCCCGCCGTCAGGGCTATGATCCGCCGAAATACAGCCTCTTTGCCGGTTCAACCAGACAGTCTGCCTGGGTGTTTAATGCCCGCCACAGTTTCACTCCCGGGGAAAAATATCTCCAGGGTCTTGATAACTCTCATTCCCTCGGGTAAATAATCTTTTCGGATAGAAAGGCTTTTTCTCCGTTGAAATGTACGTGCAAAAAGGTGGAGCATGAAAAAGAAAAGCGAAATCGAGGCGCTGTTCGAAGAATGGAACCAGGCCCTGCAAAGCGGTGACCCGGAAAAGGTTGCCTCTCTTTATGCCCCGGACGCTGTGCTTCTGCCCACGGTGTCCAACCAGGTGAGGCGTAACCGCCAGGAGATAAAAGAATATTTCCAGGTGTTTCTGGCCAGAAAACCCAAAGGCAGCATTGACTGGAGCAATATCAGGATTTTTGAGGATATCGCCATAAACTCAGGGATCTATACCTTTGAACTGTCCCCGCCAGGGGAGACGCCTTTTTCAGTTCAGGCCAGGTATACCTTCGTTTACCAATGGTCAGGAGAACGCTGGCTCATAATCGAACATCACTCTTCGGTCATGCCGGAGTAGACCGAAGTCAGAGGTCAGACGTCAGAGATCAGGTCTTTACGAATCTTCACCATTTTTTATGCCGCTGACCCTGGTGAAATGGAAAAAGATTTCACTGGGCAGGTCGGCGGCATTGAAAACTTGATTCGCAGCAGGTGATGAACTTATCTGCCTTGGCGATTAGCCAAGCAGATATTTAAGGTTTTTCTTATTCGTGATCATTCGCGTCAATTCGTGGACAGATCTTTTGTCTTTAATCATAAATTAGCTTCCTCCAGAGGCAGGTAAATGGTGAACCTGGCACCATGCCCTTCCTGGCTGTCTACAAATATATCTCCGCCATGGTCCTGGATGATGCGGTAGCTCACCGCCAGTCCAAGACCGGTGCCCTTGTCCTTGGTGGTGTAGAAGGGACTGAAGATATTTTTCAGTTTTTCCGCAGGGATGCCCGGTCCACTGTCCTGCACTGAAACCACCACCCATTGATTTTGACGCTTTGAGCTGATGCCGAGTGTCCCGCCCTCAGGCATGACTTCCACCGCGTTTTTGATGAGGTTGACCAGGACCTGCTTGACCTGGTCCGGGTCCATATTCACCTGCGTCAAATCAGTTGACAGTTCCTGGCTGCACACAATCCCGGAGCTTTCCAGGCTGTCCTGAAAGATTTTCACTGTCTCGGCGATTAAATCATTGGGCTGGCAGGGCTTGATACTCAGCTTGTGCGGGCGGGTAAAGTCCCGGACTTCCACGAGCATCTTTTCCAGGCGTTTTGCTTCATTGACTATGATGTCGAGCTTCTCAGCTTCAGGGCTGTCTTCAGAGAGCCTGCGCCGGACCTGACCGGCAAAACCGGCCATGAGCATAAGAGGGTTTTTTATTTCATGAGACATGTGCGAGGCGGCTTCGCCGATGGCAGCGAACCTCTCGGACTGCACCAGCCTTTGCTGGGTATCCTTGAGCTTCTGCATACTCTGCTCAACCTTTTCTTTTTCCTCACGCAACTGTTCCCGGGATTCCATCAAGTGCCTGGTCTTGTCTTCCACCTTGCGGGTCAGGACATGATTCCAGCGCAGGGAGAGGAAATACAGGCCAAAGAGGCCCAGGGTGGCCCCCACCAGGAAAAGTCCGGCCACAACCCACTGCCTGACAACTATGGGCTGAATAAGCCCCCAGACTTCTTCATCAGGAGCGGCCACGCCCACTGACCACAGGTGTGAATCCCGTTTTTTTTCCTGATGGGTGAAAAAGACAGGGCTGAAGGCCAGCAGCTTTTTCATTTCCGTGTAGACTTCCCGGTGCCAGCCGGAAATATACCAGTCTGTTCCCTCATCCCCTGCAAGAAGTCTCTGGGAGACGATAGTATTTATCCGTTCATAGGAAATATCCGGATTTCTTTCATGGCGCACTGTAAAAGAGTCCCGGCCGTCAAAATCGTCCTCAATGTGATACAGAAAGTATCCCTCTTCGTTGATTACCCAGGGATAGCCGGTCTGCCCGGAGATGACTCCGTGGGCATAATCTCTGGATACCTTCATGGCGTCCACCACAAAAAAGGCCGCTGGAGGCATACCTTCAAAATTGCCGGACTCAAAAGACATCTCCAAGTCCCTGGAGAGAGGCTTGACCATGACCATGATCCAGGTCCCGGCATAGGGGCCCTGGTCCGGTCTGAAGGTCCGGCTGAAAAAAACCTGTCCATCCGGGTCTGAATCAAGCCAGAGCTGAAATTCTTCCCGGGGAAAGTCAATCCCCATATCTTTCCAGGAGGAAACACTTCCGTCAGGTGCCATCAGGGAGTTGTCCGGGGCGTTGCCGGCAATGCCCAGGCTGAGGACGTGCCAGTCCTTTAAAATATCGTGAGTGGAATGAAGGTAATCATGTGAAGGCTGCTCAGGCAGGATTTTAACTGTCTGGCGGCTCAGGGTGGCCAGGGCTGTTTCCAGAAACTGGAAATGGCCCCGGATGTCGTCGGCGATCTTTTCAGCCAGTATCAGCTGTTGATCGTTGAACTGCTGTGTAACTACTCCTTCCAGTTCCTGACCGGCATTGTATGCCAGACCGCCGATGGCTGTATAAAGTATTGCCAGGAGCAGGACTCCGGGGAAAAGCAGCTTTTTATTCATGTGTGGATAGCTCCTGGCTGTTCTTTATCGTCTGATTCTCAATGGACCTGCACTATTCCAGCTGATGCCAGCCCTTGCGTTCACCTCCGATGTGCAGGGCCCCGAAGAGCACCGCCACTACCAGAAGAGGAACCAGGGCATTCACAAAACTCAGCTGTAAGTAAAGGTAGGCTCCGGCCAGGCTGCTCAACAGAAGTACCCAGAAACCCCATTTCTTCCACCGGAAAAGGGCGATGCCGCAAGCCACGTTCACCAGGGCCAAAATGAAAAGCCCGGTTATGACCCATTCAGGCGTGCCGGGAAACTGCTCCATCAATTCGTCACGCATCAAATAATGTCGAAAAGCATCTAAAAAGTTGGCTCCAATGACCACTACCAACCATATGGTCAGACACCCGTGACGTTTGCGTTCCTGCATTTAAGCACCTCTTTTTGAGATTTGTATTTGACCTGTTGGCTTTGTTTAGCTGCAAACAGGTCAGGTATGCAAGCCTGATCTGCGCAAAAAAAAATGACAACTCATTTACTTTGCCAGGATCATCTTGTATTATCTGCTTATGCTTGAAAAGAAAGATATCCAGAATAAAACCCCCTGGCACGCGGAACCGGTGGAAAAGTGCTTCCAGACCTTGAAGTCTTCACCGGAGGGCCTGGACCCTGAGGAAGCCGGCAAGAGGCTGGAGACATTCGGCCCCAATATGCTGGCCACTGAAAAGAAAAGAGGGCCGGTTCTTCGATTTCTGCTGCAGTTTCACAACCTGCTTATATATGTCCTTTTGGCGGCGGTGGTGATCACCGCCCTGTTGCAGGAATGGATAGACTCCCTGGTCATCCTGGGGGTATGCGTGATCAATGCCCTGATAGGCTTTATCCAGGAGGGCAAGGCGGAAAAATCCCTGGAAAGCCTGAAGACCATGCTGGCCCCGGAAGCACTGGTCCTTCGGGGCGGGCAAAGGATCAGGATTGAGGCCAAAGACCTGGTGCCCGGGGACGTGGTTTATTTAAAGCCGGGGGACCGAGTACCGGCTGACCTGAGAATAACTGAATGCAAAAGCCTGCGCATAGAAGAGGCCGCTCTTACAGGGGAGTCCATGCCCGTGAGCAAGGCCGGCAATGAGGTGGAGTCCGGGGCGGCCCTGGGGGACAGAAAAAGCATGGCTTTTTCCGGGACTATGGTGGTTTACGGTCAAGGGACCGGGTTGGTGGCCGCAACAGGCCTCGACACGGAACTGGGCCGCATAAGCGAACTTCTCACCGAGACCGAAAGCATCGCCACCCCGCTTATCCGCAAGATGAACGTTTTCGCCCGCCATCTCACTGTGGCCATCTTGCTCCTTGCAGTAGCTGCCTTTATGTTCGGGGTTTTTTTGCGCGGATATGCACCGGCGGATATGTTTCTGGCCGCAGTGGGCCTGGCTGTGGCCGCCATTCCCGAGGGCCTGCCCGCCATCATGACCATTACCCTGGCCATCGGGGTGCAGAAAATGGCCCGGCGAAACGCCATCATAAGGCGCCTGCCCGCCGTGGAGACCCTGGGCTCGGTGACCGTCATCTGCTCGGACAAGACCGGTACCCTGACCAGAAATGAAATGACCGTGCAGAATATTCAAACAGCGGATGAGCTGTTCTGGGTTGCCGGGGTGGGTTATGCCCCGGAAGGCGGGTTCAGGCTTGGGGACAAAGAAGTCCATCCAGGGGAACACCCGGTACTGATGCAGGCTTTGCGGTCAGTGCTTCTTTGCAACGAGGCCCGCTTCCAGGAAAAAAACGGCCAGCCAAAGCTGGAGGGAGCACCCACGGAAGGCGCCCTTCTAACAGCCTCTCTCAAGGCCGGACTGGACCAGGACCAGGAAAACAGGGTTAATCCCAGAAAGGATATCCTGCCCTTCAGCTCCGAAGAAAAATTCATGGTTACACTGCACCACTATGAATCCGGGGACAGTGTTTTTATCCTCAAGGGGGCTCCGGAAAAGGTCGTGGAAAAGTGCAGCAGCCAGGGGGCACTGCAGGACGCTGCCCCCCTTGATCCTGATTTCTGGGTTGAGCAGGGCAATCACATGGCCTCCATGGGCCAGAGGCTTCTGGCGGTGGCCGTGAAAAAGGCCCCTGCAGGGAAGACGGCCATAGAGGATGAGGATATCCAGCAGGGCTTTACCATGCTGTCCCTGTTCGGGATCATGGATCCACCCCGGGAGGAGGCCATAGAGGCCGCAGCCAGGCTCAAGGGCCGCGAGTCTGATCCCGGGGACGCCGGGGCGGGCATCCAGGTCAAAATGATCACCGGGGACCATGCCCTGACAGCCTCGGCCATCGGAGAGAAGCTGGGCATGGGCCGGGGCAGAAAGGCCCTTACCGGGCAGGACCTGGAAAAGATAAGCGATCATGATCTGGTGGAGGTTTCTCTGGATGTGGACATATATGCCCGAACCAGTCCGGAACACAAGCTCAGGCTGGTGCGGGCCCTGCAGGAAGGCGGACACATAGTGGCCATGACCGGGGACGGGGTCAACGACTCACCGGCCCTGAAGCGTGCAGACGTGGGAGTGGCCATGGGGGTTACCGGGACCGAGGCAGCCAAAGAGGCCTCGGACATGGTGCTCACCGATGACAATTTCGCCTCCATCGCCAACGCCGTGGAAGAGGGGCGCACGGTTTACGACAACCTCAAGAAGGCCATCCTGTTCATTCTGCCCACCAACGGCGGTCAGGCCCTGGTGGTCATGGCCTCCATTCTGCTGGGCATCGGACTTATGGACGAGGCAGGGCATTTTTCCCTGCCCATCACCCCGCCCCAGATCCTGTGGATAAACATGGTCACCGCAGTCACCCTGGCCCTGGCCCTGGCCTTTGAACCGCCGGAAAAAAATGTCATGCAGCGCCCTCCCAGGCCTGTGGATGAATCCCTGGTGTCGGGATTTCTTTTGTGGCGCATCAGTTTTGTGTCCCTTCTGCTTGTGGTGGGGGCCCTGGGGCATTACCTGCTCATACTGTCCCATGGTGCTTCCCAGAGTCTGGCCTCCACAGCGGCCATCAATACCCTGGTCATGGGACAGGTGTTTTACCTGATAAACAGCCGGTTCATTGAGGAACCCTCCTGGAATCTCAAGGGTATTCTGGGCAGCCGGCCGGTTCTCGTTTCCATCGCTGTCCTGGCGGTTTTGCAGTTTAGTTTCACCTACCTGCCGTTTATGCAGTTTCTTTTCCAGACCGAGCCCCTGGGCCTGGATGCCTGGGCCAGGATCCTGGCCTTCGGCCTGGCCGTGTTCGTGGCGGTGGAGCTGGAGAAAGCCTTTTTCAGAAGCAGGAGTGTCCCGGGCAGGGGATAATTATCTGCAAATGAACTGGTTATATATATTTTTTTATGGATGATATCTTGCAGGGATATGAATCAGTGTAACCATTCAGGGGGACCTCGGTGTTGGCTGATGGCACAAGGCCAGGGGACTGTCCCCGCTAAGTGATGATTATGATGCTTCACAAAACTTCGCGTCTGTACTTTTCAGTTGTGCAGTGAAAGTGTCGCGGGGACTGTCCCCCTGGCCGGTATCTGCCCCCTGAATGGTTACAATCAGTATGGGATTACGGGCACGGAGTAAACTCCCCTCCTTAGCCAAGGAGGGGCCGGGGGTGGTTGTATGAGCTCCCTTCCTTATGACGAGTTTACTTCGTTTTTACCTTGACAGACTGACCAAACAACATCCAGCTTGACGCTTTCCTTTATTATCTTTATCTTTTCAGGTTTTCCAGGCACAAGACTCTATTTTTTCTGTGCAAGAAACCACGTAAATGTTCACCATGATAACTGGTTCTGTCGGGGTCGGTATCGGAATCGGGATCGGTATCGAAGCTGTTGGGGAAGGCCCCACGCAACTTTGGCTTTCGGTTTTCTATCGACCCCGATACCGATACCGACCCCGACACCGATGGCCAGAACAAGAGTACACACAAAATGTGCTGAACAGTTACAAAACCACAAACAATCACCATATACCATGAGTCAGACAACACCATCAGAATCCCAGTTAGCTCAGGAGGTCCGGAAGAGACGGACCTTCGGCATCATCAGTCACCCGGATGCGGGCAAGACCACCCTCACCGAGAAGCTGCTGCTCTTCGGAGGGGCCATCCAGATGGCCGGGAGCATCAAGGCCAAAAAGGCCCAGCGCCACGCCCGCTCCGACTGGATGGAAGTAGAGCAGAAGCGCGGCATATCAGTTGCTTCATCAGTGATGAAGTTTCTTTACCAGGACTGCGAGATAAATCTTCTGGACACCCCGGGCCACCAGGATTTTTCCGAGGATACTTACCGGGTGCTCACTGCCGTGGATTCGGCCCTCATGGTCATTGACTCGGTCAAGGGCGTGGAGGAGCAGACCAGAAAGCTCATGGATGTCTGCCGCATGCGCTCCACACCCATCATGACCTTTGTCAACAAGCTGGACCGGGACGGCCGGGATCCTTTTGAGCTGCTGGACGAAATCGAAAACACCCTGGGCATCCAGGCCTCGCCCCTGACCTGGCCCATAGGCATGGGCAAGCTTTTTCAGGGAGTCTATGACCTGGTCAACCAGGAAATACGCTTTTTCACCCCGCCTGATGACAAGGGCAGACGTCCAGAAGAAAGGGCGGTGATCAAAGACCTGGATGACAGTAAACTGGATGAGCTCATCGGCTCTGCCGCTGCAGAGTCTCTACGCCAGGACCTGGAGCTTATTCATGGTGCGGGCTATCCCTTTGACCGGGATGCTTATCTGGAGGGCAGGCAGACCCCGGTTTTTTTCGGCAGTGCGGTAAACAATTTCGGAGTGCGTGAGCTGCTGGAGACCTTTGTCAAGGAAGCCCCGCCCCCCAGGCCCAGGCCAGCCAGTACCAGGGAGGTTTCCCCCCTGGAGCAGGAGTTTTCAGGATTTGTTTTCAAGATCCAGGCCAATATGGACCCGGCCCACCGGGACCGCATCGCGTTTATGCGCATCTGTTCCGGGCGGTTCCAAAGGGGCATGAAGGTGCGCCATCACCGCATAGGCAAGGATATCCAGCTCTCCAACGCCATAATCTTCATGGCCCAGGACCGGGCCGGGGTGGAAGAGGCCTGGCCCGGGGATATTATCGGGGTGCACAACCACGGGATACTAAAGATAGGCGATACCCTGAGCAGTAAGGAAGAACTGCAGTTTCTGGGCATTCCCAATTTTGCGCCGGAGTTTTTTCAACGGGTGTTTCTGAAAAACCCCATCAAGTCCAAGCAGCTGGAAAAGGGTCTGGTGCAGCTTACCGAGGAAGGAGCCATCCAGCTTTTCAGGCCTGTTGGCGGTAATGATTACATCCTGGGGGCCATTGGTTCTTTGCAGTTCGATGTCACCGCGGCCAGGCTCAAGGCCGAGTACGGGGTGGATGCAGCCTACGAGCCTCTGGACTATTCCACTGTGCGCTGGATTTGGGCCCGGGATAAAAAGGCCCTGGAAAAGTTCAGAAAAAGATATTTCAATTCCCTGGTCCAGGACGTGGAAGGATACCCGGCCATGCTTTTCGCCACCAGATGGCGTCTGGAGCGTACCCGGGAGGAATGGCCCGAAATCGAGTTCCTGGCCTCCCGGGAGCAGCAGGAGGCTGAAGCGGCATGATTATAAACCGGGAACTTATAGATGATGCGCTGCAGGCGGTGCGAGGGGCAGGGGAGATTATTCTCAAGGCCTGGGACAAACCGCGCAACATCAGGCACAAGGGCCGCATCGATCTGGTCACGGATACAGACGTGGCTGTGGAGGACAGCCTCAAGAAGTCCCTGGGCCGGGTCCTGCCCGAGGCTGATTTCCTGGCCGAGGAATCCGCAGGGGAGACGGAATTAAAAGGCGGTCCCACCTGGATCATGGACCCCCTGGACGGGACTACCAATTTTGCACACAGGATTCCTTTTGTGGCTGTGTCCGTGGGGCTCTGGCAAGGCGGGGCTGTCAGAATGGGCATTGTCCATCTGCCGGTGCTGGGGGAGATGTACTGGGCCGCCCAGGACCAGGGGGCCTTTCTAAACGGGGAGCAAATCAACGTCACCGAGACGCAGGATCTTGTCCAGGCCCTGGTGGCCACCGGCTTTCCCTATACCATAAAAACCGACGTGGACCAGGTGCTCGGCTACATGCGCCGGGCCCTGATGAACACCCGGGGTGTGCGGCGCTGCGGTTCAGCGGCCACGGACCTGGCCTTTACCGCGGCCGGGCGCTTTGACGCCTTCTTCGAGATAGGCCTAAAGCCCTGGGACACTGCCGCCGGAGCCTGCCTCATCCGCGAAGCCGGAGGAATGGTCAGCACCATGCACGGGCAGGATTATTTTCCGGGACAGGAGACCATCCTGGGAACCAACAAAGTGCTGCACGAACAGATGATCAAAATACTTGGGGCTTAAGCCTGGCTGATGGCTGCCTGTCTGATTGCTCCGCCTGGTCGGGCAAGGCCTTTTTGATGTTTTTTCAGGAGAAATGATGAAACCAGCGCCTGCAGATATCGCCGACAGGGTAGAACCAGTCCTGTCCCAACACAGACAGGTCATAGCAGCCTATCTTTTTGGCTCTGCTGCATCCGGGCGACTGCGCCCCGGCAGTGACATCGACATTGCTGTTCTGCTGGATGAAAGAGCAGGAAAATTCGACCGCAAAGAGGAGCTGGAAAGACTGCATCCACCCCTTTGCCGTGCCCTGCGACATGATGTTCACCTGGTTTTCCTTAACCAGGCCTCTTGTCTTCTCCTGGGGCAGGTTATTGACAAGGGAGTGCTGCTTTACGTCAGCGACCAGGAACAACTGTCCCTGTTCCGCATGAGAAGCCTGACTCTGTATACGGAGTTCGCCCCTTATATGCGAATGTTCCGGGAAAGTATGAAGAAGAAAGTGAGCAAGGCCTGATGGTGGACAGAAATATCATATTATCCAAAATGGCGGCGGTGCAGAAACACGTTCGCCGGGTTAAAACAAAGAGGGACATTCAGGAACACGAATTTCTTCAGGATCTGGACAGGCAGGAAAGCATTCTCTTTAATCTCCAGATGGCAATTCAAAACTGTATTGACCTGGCTGCACATGTTGTCAGTGAAAAAGATCTGGGATTACCAGGGAGTACCAATGAGATCTTTTACCTACTGGAAGACCAGGGCTACATTCACCAGGATCTAACGGAACGGATGGTCAAAGCGACAGGCTTCCGTAATCTGCTGGTGCATGAGTATGGCGAAATCGATCTGAAAGTGGTTTTCAAGGTGAGTCATGAGGATGTTGAGGATCTGGAAGAATTCGCCCGTGTGCTGGGAGACTTGTTCGGCTGATACTGTACCTTGACTTTTGAATGTTTTGAAATAATAATAATCTGATATCGGGAAGTGGCGCAGTCTGGCAGCGCACCTGCCTTGGGAGCAGGGGGCCGCCCGTTCAAATCGGGCCTTCCCGACCATTTTTTTAAACAAAAAAGGGGCTGCAGGATTGTTTGCAGCCCCTTTTTGTGTGAGTTTGCAGCGTTGCAAGCGCTCCAGCCTGGACCATACCTGCCAAAATGGCACACTCCTTTACCTTTCCGGCCAGGTCCTACTGCGTCTCGCCCTGCGCTTCCCTCTGGGCCTTTAGCTTCTCATCCAGGTCTTTCAGGCTGCCGGCCAGGCCGTTTAAAAAGTTGTTGGCCTGAGAAGCAGGAACAATCAGGGTTCCTGCGTCCACGCTTTCATTGTCCGCCCCTCTCTGGGTGAGGTTGATGCGCAGGTTGCCGTTGGACAATGTTACCTTTGAGATTCCATCTGCGAATACGTGCATAATCTTGATGCTCCTTTTGTTTAATTGTTAAGCTGTGGTTATTGATCCACTGCTCTTTCTAACACTAACGCGGGCCATGCCCGCAACCCAATAAAGAAAAGAGTTTTTTGACAGGATTAACTGGATTAAGAGATGGATAAAGAAAAAATCATTTTGTCCTGGCCGGAAGCCAGGCCAAAAGGTTATCCTGTCAATCTATGCCTGCCACGCGTCTTTGGCGTGGTTAATCCTGTCTAAATTTCTTGTTTTTTGTGACAGGGTTTCAAGAGTAAGCCACTGACATCAGTTGTTTTTAACCGTGCCCTCCTTACAAGTAACTATAATTCCAGTTCAACTATTTCAACATGTTGTTTTCACCTATGTTTCTCATTTTATGAGTACTGCACGGACCACCTCCTTTATTGGCTAAAAAAAATCCATCTTCTCCCCTCCCTGGTGAAGGATACTCCTATCTTTTCCCCTCCTTGGTGAAGGAGGCCTCTATCTTCTCCCCTCCTTGGTGAAGGAGGCCTCTATCTTCTCCCCTCCTTGGTGAAGGAGGCCTCTATCTTCTCCCCTCCTTGGTGAAGGAGGCCTCTATCTTCTCCCCTCCCTGGTGAAGGAGGCCTCTATCTTCTCCCCTCCTTGGTGAAGGAGGCCTCTATCTTCTCCCCTCCTTGGTGAAGGAGGCCTCTATCTTCTCCCCTCCTTGGTGAAGGAGGCCTCTATCTTCTCCCCTCCTTGGTTAAGGAGGGGCCGGGGGTGGTTTGTTCTAAATGACCACTTCCTTATCAATTTACTCACAGGTTTGGACCCGGGCCGCCATGGTGAGACACTTAATCCAGACCGTAATTGCGCTCTCCTATGGCGAAATACAGTTCGGACAATGCCTGCTGAAAATCCATCAAGGCCTGGTTGTTGCGGGTTTCGGCCTCGGTGAGGTGTTCCTGTGCGGTCAGCAGGTCGGTGATGGTCCCGACTCTCTGCTTGTAGCGGTGTTCCTGCATGTCGTAGTTTTCCTGGGCCGCGTTCAGGGCTTTGCGCGTAGACACCAGCCTGTCCCTGGCTTCATCCAGGCGCATCTGGGCAGTACGCACCTCTGTAACAATAGATGATTCGGTTTCCTTGAGGGTCTGCACCAGCCTGCGGATTTCATAGCCCATGGCTTCATGCTGATAATACTGTTGCCCGCCGCTGAAGAATTCCCATTCTATACTTGCTCCTGCAGTCCAGTGCCGGTTGCGCTGGTCCCGGTCCATGGGGCCTTCCATGGTCTGCTGAGGTTCGTCGTAATCCCTTTTGCGGTCGGTATAGACAAACTCCAGGTTGACCCTGGGCATTTTTTGGCCTCTGGCTATGCGCCGCTCCTGTTCAGTAACAGCCATGTTCTTGCGGATAAACATCAGGTCAGTTCTTTGCTCCATGGCGATGTCGATCACCTCGCGGGTTTCAAAGAAAATATCCAGGGGTATCTCTTCCAGGTCGCCCTCGTAGCCTATAAGGTAGTCATAGCCAAAGCCCAGCAGGGCATTAAGCTGGGTCTTCTGGATCTGCTCCTCGTTCTTGGCCTGGCTCAGGTCCTGCCTGGCTTCTTCCAGTTCCACCCCGGCCTGGAGCACGTCCACATACGGAACCAACTGCCTCTCATAAAAGGATTCTGAAGCTTCCAGGCCCACCTCCAGTCTTTCAACGGAACTGTCTAAGGCCCGCCTGTCCTCCCTGGCCTTTAAGAGTTCCAGGAAGTGATGCTGGATTTCCCTTATAAGCTCTCTTTCCGTGTTCTCTTTTTCCAGTTCACTGATTTCCTTTTCTATCTGGGCCTGCTGGTAGGAACTGAGTATGGTCATCCCGGCGAAAACTGTCTGCACTGCCCGCAAATTCCACTGGTACTGCTGCTGGTCCAGGTAGTCCTGGTCCGTCGGCCCCCGGGCGGAAAGGCTGTCCAGATAAGTATATCCGGCTCCGGCTGAAAGCTGCGGGAAAAATTGCCCCCGCACGGATTTGACCTCGGACTCGCTCCTTTTGATTCCATAATCATGGGCCTGTACCCTGTGGCTTCTATCCAGGCCCATCTTGACAGCGTCCTTCATGTCCAGGACCAGGCTGTCTCCGGAATTGTGCGTCTCATCCCCGGCCTGGACCGGACCAGCCATTAAAAAAAGGCTGACAAACCCCGCCAGTACTACTCTTTTAATATCCATCCCCGATTCTCCATTTTTATTCCCACTTTGAAAGTATGCACGTATTTAAGACGTATGTACGTATGGGAGTATGCACGTAGTTAAGACGTATGTAAGTTTGGGAGTTTGCACGTAGTTTAAGATTTCTATGTTGTTAATACTTCCCCACTCCCACTCGTCCTCACTCCCACACCCCCACACTCCCACACGTCCCCACGCCCCATTCCCTGCTCTATCTTCCCTGAATTCCCCAATCCCACAATTCCTAAATTCCCTAGTCCATACTCCCCTACGCCCATACTCCCATACGTCCTAATTCTCCCGAAAAGCCCGGTCCATGCTGTCAATAATTGGTGACAGGACATAACTCATCACGGTCTGGGCCTCAGTTTGTATATACACCTCTGCAGGCATGCCCGGCGTCAACTTTCCCGGATCGTCGATGGCATCTTTTAGAGACTGCTGGTCCAGTTGAACATAGGTCAGGTAATACGGGGGTTCATCACGCTGTTCAGGTTCGGTCCGGTCAGCTGCAACATATGTCACCACACCTTTAACCTTGGGTGTATACCTTCTGGGAAAGGCCGAGAGCATAACGCTGGCATCCTGTCCTTTTCTGACATCGTCGATCTTGTCCGGGTCCACTTTTGCAGACACTATCAGCCCGGTGTCTCGGGGGACAATTTCCATAAGGGGTTCACCGCCCTGAATTACTCCTCCTTCGGTACGCACCTCCAAATTGACCACCACGCCGGCTTTCGGCGCAGTAACGTTAAGCCGCCTGGCTGCATCCTCTGCAGGCCTCATCTGCTCACGCAGATCCACGATTTCCTGCCGGACATCCCCCAGCTCCGAGGCTGCTTCCTGGGCATAACTTTTTTCAAGGTCGGTTATTTCCAGTTCCAGTTCTTTGATTCTCTCTTCAGCCTGGTCAATTTCCGTGGTCAATTCCTCTTTGTTGGCCCTGTTGGAATTCAGGGTGCGCTGCAGTTCCAGAATCTCGGTTATGTCAATAAATCCTCCTTCGAGAAGCGGGTCTTTGGCCTGAATTTCCTCTTCCAGGGAGCTTATGGTGTCTTCTATAGACTGCAGCTGCCTTTCCCGGCCGTGAATCAGCGAGTTCTGGGTGTTGATCTGGGCCCGCAACAGTTCTATCCTGCTGTTCTTGGCCTCCATCCTGGATTTGAAGATCTGCTCTTCACTCTCCATACTTTCAGTTGCATCAGGCAAATGGGATCTTTCCAAAAGGGCCAGGGGCCATTCTATGGAATCTGCGTTCTGGATTTCAGCCATGAGCCTGGCCTGACGGGCCAGAAAACTATCCATCCTTGCCCTGTACATATCCCGCTGAGCCCGGACTTCCTCCCCGTCCAGAGTTATCAGAACGTCACCCTTCTCAACCTGGTAACCCTCGCGTACCTTGATATCCTTGACGATACCTCCGTCTCGGTGCTGCACCTGCTGCCGGTATGTCTCCACTATGATATCGCCTTGTGCTATGACCGCTCCTTCGAGATTAGCTGTTGCAGCCCAGACCCCGATGCCGCCAAAGAACAGGGCCACAAAAAGCAGGCCGGCAATGATTACATTTCTAGAGGAAGTGGGAAGATTAACCGTTTTCTGGTCGCCTTTATCCCCTTCAATGGCCTTGACATTATTGTTTCTTTGCAGTTTGTTTTCGCTCATGTCCCTGTCTCTAAATCTTGAGAGTTAAAAATTCATCCAGAAAGCTCAAAGTTCATTTGGCTAATCCCATTTAAGACGTATGGGAGTATGTACGTATGGGAGTATGTAAGTGTAAGAGTTTTAGACATGACACGCCCACACATCCCCACGCCCCTACGCCCCTACTCCCACACTTCTTCGAGTATGTACGTATGCAAGTATGCAAGTTTTTAGAGTTTTAGAATGCTCCCACACGCCCACACGTCCCCACTCCCATACGCCCATACACACCTACTCCCATACTCCCATACGTACACACTCCCATACGTCTTACCCATGCCTTGCATCCCCCAATCCCTCAATCCCTAAATTTCTTAATCCCTATGCCCCACGCCCTATGCCCTGCATCCCCCAATCCCTACATTCCTAAATTCCTCAATTTCTTAAATTCCCCAATCCCATACTCCCACACGTCCCCACTCCCATACGCCCATACGTCCTACTCAATCCTGCGCATCGACCCCTGCTGCATATCCAACACCTTGTCTGCAAGCTTGATGAGCTCGTTATTGTGGGAGATCAAAATCAAGAATACACCTTTTGATTTGAGATCTGCAAGGACTTCTTTCATGCTCTCCCGGCCGCCCTGGTCCAGATGCGAATCAGGCTCATCCAGAACCAGAAGCCAGGGGTCTTTGTACAAAGCCCTGGCCAGAACAATTCTTTGCTTCTGCCCTCCGGACAAGGCGATTCCTCCTTCACCAACCCTGGTATCATAACCCTGGGGCAGTCCAAGAATCATGTCGTGCGCCCGGGCCTGCATGGCGGCGTCGACTACGGAAGGGGAATCAACTTCACCGAGTCTGGCGATATTTTCGGCTACTGTTCCGGAAAAAAGCTCCACTTCCTGGGGAACATAACCCATTTTCCGGCCCAGTAACGCCTGGTCAAAACTTTGCAGTGAAATATCATCCAGAAATACGCTGCCCTGGTCCGGTTTCCAGACTCCTAGTAGAACTCTGGCCAGGGATGTTTTCCCGGAACCGCTGGGCCCTGTTACAGCCATCATTTCTCCCGCACTCAACCGGAAGGAAATGTCCTGAAAAACAGGCATCTGGGCCAGGTGCAGGCTGATGCCTTCAGCCCTGCAGGTCTCTGGTTTCTCTGGAGAGTCTTGTTCCGGCAACTGTGGATCGTCATGGGTATGCACTTCGGCCATGAGTTCGTTCAGCCGGTTGTAGGCCAGCCTGGCATCCACAAAGCTTCTCCATGCGTTGCCCAGCATCATGATGGGGGACAGGGCCCGGCTCATAAACATGGCCGAGGCTACCATGGTCCCCAGGGTGGCTTCATGGATTATTACTAAGTAAGCCCCTGTGGACATGATGACCACCACTGTGCCCATCATGATGAATTTGGCCATGCTCTGGAAAAACCCGTTCCGGGCGGCCAGCACATCTTCATAGTAAACGTCCTGGTTGTTGTACTGTTTCCATTGTCTGCTCATGGATGGAAACATGCCCATGGCGTATACTGTCTGGGCATTGCGCATGGAGGAGCTTAGAAACTGATCAGTATTCATTGCAGACTGGGAATGACTGGCCTGCATGCGTGAAGTGGAGATCTCCTGGACCACCACCAGAAGAAACAGGAGCAGTGCCCCGGCACAGGCTAAGTATCCCAGAAGTGGGTGAAAAAGAAAAATCACGGCCAGATATACAGGAACCCAGGGGGTGTCGAAAAGGGCGAAGATCCCTGTCCCGCAGAGAAAATTCCGGATGCTGTTTAAATCCTTAAGGCCCTGAGTGTGTTTTTCTCCTCCGGCAGCAACCGACTGGTCGAGCATACTGCCGAATATCCGCCCGGCCACTATCTGATCAAACTTGACCCCGATGCGCACCAGCAGCTTGGAACGGAACACCTCCATGATCCCGGAGACAACATAAGCACCGATTACAGCAGCAGTCAGGAAGAAAAGTGTCTCCATGCTGCGGCTGTCCATAACCTTGTCGAACAAAAGCCGCAGATAAAGAATGTATGCCAGGGCCAGCAGGTTTATAAACATGCTGAAAAAAAACGCACACCCCAGATGGGGCAGAAATCTTACCAGATATTTTCGCATTCCAAATTTTCCAGTGATTAGTTTTTACTTTGATCCACTACTTAAGAAGTATGGGAGTATGTACGTATGGGCGTATGCACGTAGTTAAGACGTATGCACGTCTTTACTCCCACACTCCCATACGCCCACACGTGCATACGCCCACACGTCTCACCACTCCCCTACGTTCTACACCAGTTGTCTGCCTTATTGGACATGGTTATCAATTGAGCTATGATATATTCGTAGCGCTCATCAAAATCCTGGTGTCTTTCATCTTCCAGGTAGCCAAATTTTCTGGCTAAATCTAAACAGGCTTGAACTTCAGTAGCTTCGGTTTCGGCATCACTGAGCTTTGCTATGAAGGCGGCCTTATATCTTCGTTTTCTCCATGCCTCGGCAGTGTTCAGGCAAACAGACATAGATGCCCTCCGGATCTGACCTCCAAGGGCAAACCGTTCTTCTATCGGAAATGTCCTGGCAAACGTGTTGATCTCTCCAGCCAAATCCAAGGCGTTTTGATAAACTTCCAGCTCTCTGAAACTTTTAGCAAATTTACCCATGCTTCACTCCCATACTTCTTCGAGTATGTACGTATTTAAGACGTATGGGAGTATGTACGTATGGGGGTATGCACGTATTTAAGACGTATTTACGTCTCCACTCCCAATAACTCCCCCACTTCTTCGAGTATGTACGTATGCAAGTATGGGCGTATGCACGAATTTAAGACGAGTGCACGTCTTTACTCCCATACGCCCATACACCCATACGTGTTCACTCCCACACTCCCATACGCCCATACATCCATACGTCTTCACTCCCATACTCCCATACTCCCATACTCCCATACTCCCATACTCCCATACTCCCATACTCCCATACTCCCATACGCCCCTACTCCCATACTCCCATACGCCCATACGCCCCTACTCCCATACGCCCCTACTCCCATACTCCCATACGCCCAAACGCCCATACGTCCAAACGTCTCACTTACCCGGAAGCAGCTTCTGCAGCACCTGCTTACTCGGTCCGTACATGGCCACCTGGCCGTTCTTGAGCATGAGCAACTGATGCGTAAACTGCAAAAGCTTAGGCCTGTGGGTAACCAGGATGACGGTTTTGCCTTCATCCCTGGAACGTTTCAGGATCTCTGTCAGGGAATCTATGCCCTGCTGGTCCAGGCTGGCATCAGGTTCGTCCAGGATAAGTATCCTGGGGTCGCCGAACAAGGCCCTGGCCAGGCCGATGCGCTGGCGCAGACCGCCGGGGAGGTTCAGCCCTCTTTCTTCCAGCATGGTCTCAAACCCCTGGGGCATGGACTCGATTATCTCTTCCAGGCCGGCCTTCCGGGCAGCCTCCCGGATTTCTTCCAGGGAGACCTCCTGAAACCTGGCTATATTCTGGGCGATGGTTCCGGCAAATAGCTCCACTTCCTGGGGCAGGTAACCAATGTGAGGTCCCAGTTGCTCCTGGTCCCACTGGTGCATGTCCGCTCCGTCTAAGCGCAGAATGCCGTTTTGAGGACGAACCGCTCCGGTCATTATTCTGGCCAGGGTGGTTTTGCCAGCCCCGCTTGGACCTATGAGCCCCAGGGTCTGGCCGGCCTGCAGGTCAAAGCTTACGCCCTTGATTATAGGCTTGCCGCCGTGGGCGTACACTATGGACTCGGCTTTTAGATTTCCCTGCGGTTCGGGCAGTTTCAGGCTGACTTCCTTTTCTTTTTCCTCCATGCCTTCCAGATAGCTTTTAAGACGATGGAAGGCATCCTTGGCGTCCTGGTAATTCTGCCAGCCGTCGACCGCCATCTGCATGGGCATGATTACCCGCCCGGCAATGATTACCGCGATTATGACCAGGGCGCTGTCTATCTCTCCCATGAGCATGAGGGAAAATCCCACACCCATGAGCAGCACCTGCATGATCCAGCCCATGGACTTGGTAATGGCTGAATGCACTCCAGCCTTTTCGCTGGCCTCGGTCTGGTCCCGGACCATTTCATCCTGCATCCCCCTCCATTTATGGATCAACTGGGGCTGCATGCCCATGGCCCTCACCGCCTGGGAGTTGTGCACGCATTCCTGGGCAAAATTGTTGGCCCGGGCAAAGCCCATGTTGGACCGGCGTAACAGCTCTCTTGTGGATTTCCTGGTGGCCAGCTTGGTGCCCAGGATGACCATGATGCACAAAATGGCCAGTATACCCATTAGCGGGCTGATGTAGAATACAATGAGCAGCATAAGTGGGGAAATAGCGGTGTCCAGGAAAGCGGTGGAAGTGGGGGAGTTGAGAAACCCCCTGACCTTGGACAGATCACTCATGGCCGTGGACGCATCTCCTTTCTGCCCCAGGGCCCGCTCCTGAAACATTTTGTGCAGAATTTTTTCCCCCAGCTGATGGTTCAGATATTTGGCGAAACGCCGCAAAAGGGCAAAGCGAAGCACATCAAAGATGGTCATGAAAAGAAGCCCCCCCACAGCAGCCATGGCGATTACCGCAATGCTGGAGATGCTTTCACTGGGGACCACCCAGCGAAAGAGCATGATCATGTTGAAGGGCAGGGAAAGCGTCAGCAGGACTACAAAGATGCTCAGCCCAATGGATATAATCAGCACCCTTCTAAGTTCTTTTTTCATAAATTTTTTCCTGTTTCTGGCTCTGTTTTTTTCTGGATCTGCCTGATGAGGACAGGAATGCGCACAGTCCGGTGCCATTTCTCATCCTGGTTGTATTCGGCGATGATATAGTGCATGCCGAAGCTGGTGATGTCCAGGCTGTTGATCCTGAAGTGCAGACGGTGCCTGGGCCTTTCCAGGGTCATGGACCGGGTCTGCAGCACGGGCTTTAAAGATTTGTCAGGCAGTTCCAGTGCAACCCGGAAGCGGATGGACTCCTGTTCCTGACTGTCCTTTTCCCATAATGTGCCAAGAAATATAGGTCCTATCTTAATCGGAACCTCAGCCGCCGCCCCTTCTTCGATACAGCGCACATAAGTCACCGAGTTGGTTTCCTGGTCGGTTATGATATCCCGGCAGAGCACCGACCACACATTTCGAATCATATCAGTACCTTCTCCTCAATCCATCCCCTTGTTTCTCTTCCATCCTCATGTGCTGATAGGGCGTTACATGCCTGTCAGGCAAGAGGCCTTGCATGGCAGGCATCAATTAACCGTGCGCGGCGAAGCCGCCCGTGTGCAACGAGCTTGCCAGTGCCAAAAAAATTATTTCTGGCACGGGAAGCCTTCAGGCTTCACACTGGTGCTCCGCACACACGGCTTTAAAGAATAAGGACCACAGTTCTCTGTTACCCCAGCAAAACAACAACCGCTGCAGAATGCCATTTTTTCTGACAGTGAGCGGGCTTTGCCCGCCCGTGTGCAACGTAGTTGCCCGTGCCAAAAAATCTTTTCCCTTATTCTACCTGCGCTTCTATTCTTCCCCATGCTCCCTGCCCCATGCCCCATGCCCCACGCCCCTACTGCGTAACCAAGCTGCTGGACCCGCTGTTGGCCCAGACCATCTCTCCGGGCTCGTTATCACCAACAGTCATGCTGGAGACCATCTCGTGAACTTCCATGACAGTGTCTGCAATCTTTTCTTCAAAATAGGCGGAAGTCTGAGCCTGGCTGAGGTTGCTGCTCAAAAGGTAGACCACGTAACCGTTCAGGGATACACCCTGCCTGGAAGCCTCTTCAGCCAGCCTGGCATGCAGATCCCTGGGCAGGCGCAGCCTGAACTGTCCGCTGTACTCTTTTTTTTTGTCATGGGTCATATCTTTTGCTCCGCCTTTTAAGAAGTATGTAAGTATGGGGGTATGGGAGTATGCAAGTATGTAAGTGTAAGAGTTTTAGACTTACTCCCATACGTCCCCTCACGTCCATCACCAGAATGGTACCAGATATGGAACCAATGTCAACAAAAATATCTCACGCCCGGGCCGAAGCGGCCCTTGAGCCGCAGAGCAAGGCTTGAGGAAGAGAAGACAAGAGGAAAAGGTATAATATCCATATCCACCGAGCCGGTGTATATGAATAACAAGCTCCCCGCCTGGTGCGGCAGACCCTTTTTCATTACTGCAACTCGCAGGAATGAAAAATAAAGACTTCTCTCTTCTCCCAAGCTCTGTGGCTCAAGCGATCCCGCTTTTAGCGGGAGAGCGGGTGAGAGATAAAAAGACTTCTTCTCTCCAACCTATAATCCCGATCAGGAATATTTGCTTGCAATTCAAACCTTCATAGGCTAATTCGACCCGATCAGGATTATTTTGATCTTAAAGTGCTCGTGACAAACAATTTATACCCCATGGGGATGGCCGAGAAACCTCATGACCCAACCAGTTGAAGATACCAGGAAGATTGGCCGGATAATATCCGAAAAACGAAAAGCTGACGGACTGACTCAGGCCCGGCTGGCCGCACTTTCCGGAGTGGGAGTGCGTTTCGTGGGGGAGTTGGAAAGAGGAAAGCCTACGGCCCGTCTGGACAAGTTGTTTAAAGTCCTGGATGGCCTTGGCCTTTATCTGGCTGTAAAGAAAAGAGGCGAATAGGCCATGGATGAGTCTTTGCTGGTCTATTTTAATGAAACCTTGACGGGAAAACTATGGCTGGGCGAAAACAGGACGTACCATTTCAGATACTTCCCTGAATGGCTCCGGGATCCTCACTCCATACCCCTGTCTGTATCTCTTCCGCTGCAGGATGTAACAAACTCCGGCGATGCAGTGAAATTTTTCTTTGCCAATATCCTGCCTGAAGGCTCTGTCAGGGACAGGGTTGCGGCAAAGCTTGGCCTGTCTACAGAAAATATTTTCAGCCTGCTCAGGGAACTGGGAGGTGATTGTGCCGGAGCGATCAGCCTGTACCCCGAGGGGGCTCTGCTGCCGGAAAGACAAAAAGCCTACCGGAAGTTGAGTGCCCTGGAACTGGAAAAAATTGCTGCCGACCTTCCAAAACGTCCTCTGCTGGCAGGCGAAGATGGCTTACGACTTTCCCTGGCAGGAGCCCAGGACAAGCTTCCCCTTCGCTTTGACGGCAAATCCTTTTACCTTCCTGTAGGTGGAGCGCCAAGCACTCACATTTTTAAACCTTCCATCCCCCATTTGAAACGTACGGTTTTTAATGAGGCTTTCTGCATGGCTCTTGCGAGAGCGTCCGGGCTTCCTGCTCCTGAGTGTACTGTCTTAAATTTAGGCAGTAACCATGCTCTGCTGGTAGCCCGGTATGATCGCCTGGTGGACTATGAGGAAATCCGCAGAGTGCATCAGGAGGATTTCTGTCAGGCACTTGGCCAATCGCCCGAGATCAAGTATGAGGCTGAAGGGGGGCCGGGCCTGAAAGACTGTTCAGATCTTTTGCGCAGACACAGTGCTTCTCCTGCCAGAGACCTGATGCTTCTTTTAAGATGGACTCTTTTTAATGTCCTGCTGGGCAATGCGGACGCTCACGCTAAAAACCTTTCCCTTCTCTATGACCAGGGAAAGGCGCCAAGGCTCGCCCCGTTCTACGACTTGATTTCAACCCTTATGTACCAGGAACTGAGCCGGAAGCTGGCCATGAAAATCGGAGGAGAGAACAGGCCGGAATGGTTGATGAACAGGCATTGGTGCAGAATGGCCGAAGAACTTGATCTTAAACCAAAGTTCGTCCTGGATGAACTCGGTCTTTTTTGTCAGGCCGTCCGGGAGGCTGTCGATCCGGCACTTGAAGGGTTTGCCGAACATTCATCTGCACATACTTTTCTGGGCAAACTGGCTGGTGCTGTGAAAGACAGAACCGAGCGGAACATGAAGGAAATAAACTGAACATATCAAACCGTTCAAAGTGAAGACTTTTTCTCGCCATGGAGAGCAGGGAGGTTCAGAGAGGGGAAGAAAAGAGAAGGATTATCTCACGCCCGGGGTTGAAGCGGCCCTAGAGACGCCCCGGTGAAACACCCTGGAAGGTTTACCCGGTTAACTCTCTTCCAGTTAACTGGGGGACCCGGTTTCACCCCAGTGTATTGGAAGAAGATACACGGGGCAGGCTGGGCAGGCAGAGCAAGGCACCAGCAAGAGATTTAATATTCATATCCCCCGAGTTGGGGGCTATGAATAACATGCCCCCCGCTGGGGCGGCAGATCCTTTTTCATTACTGCAACTCGCAGGAATGAAAAATTGACCCTCTCTTCTCTCTGCGCTCTCTGCGCCTCTAGCGAGTCTTCGAGCGGGCGAGAGGCAAAAAAGAACATCTCACGCCCGTCACGCCAGGGCTTTGAAATGTGGTGTACTTGCGGACGTGAGAGCAATTGAGAGTCACTTTCATTAAAAAAGACTTTAATAGGTTGTAAAAATGGTTATATTGTGAAATCATGGGAATGTTCAACTATGCTTATAATCAGGGCTTAAACAGCATCCGTTGAAAACAAGCATGTTCCAAGATACAGGAGGAATTGACATGGAAACCAGAACACTATCCTTTGAATTGCCTGTGGGCATATTTTCTGCTCTGCGCAAGACACCTCATGAGCTTCAGAGGGATATGCGGATTGCAGCAGCAGCAAAATGGTATGAAATGGGCCATGTTTCTCAGGAAAAGGCAGCAGAGATAGCCGGGTTGTGCCGTGAGGATTTTTTGATGGAGCTGTCCAAATTCAATGTTTCTCCGTTTCAGTATACATCCTCTGAAGTTCTTCAAGAAGCCGGTTATGAATAGCATTCTTATTCTCAACGCCTCACCGCTTATTTTGCTGGGAAAAGCTGATCTTTTGCGGATAGTAGGGCCTTTGGCTGATTTCTGGATCATACCTGAGAGTGTGGTTGCGGAAGTAGAGAGGAAAAGATCCATCGGCCAGTATATTGCTGAACTCGAAATCAGCTCAAAGACGTCGCAGGAATCTATCGATGAGATTAATCCCCATGTTGCAGCCTGGGATCTTGGCCAGGGTGAAAGCGAGGTTTTGAGTCTGGCATTGCAAAAAGGGGTGGGGGCTAAAGTTGTTCTTGATGACCTGCAGGCCCGGAAGTGTGCGAAACTCTTTGATATTGGATTGATCGGCTCAGTGGGGTTGCTGGTCATGGCCAAACGATTGGGAGTGATAGATGCTGTTAAGCCCGAGATCAACAAACTAAGAGAAGTCGGCCTTCGAGTTGATCCTGATTTTTTGGCAACAATATACCAAAAAATTTCTGAATAACCTCCAGGAAGAAAAGATTTAATATCCATATCCACCGAGCCGGTGTATAAGAATAACAGGCTCCCCGCCCGGGGTGGCAGACCTTTTTCATTGCTGCAACTCGCAGGAATGAAAAAATGACCTCTCTTCTCCGCGATCTCTGCCTGTCACGCCCTGGCGTGATAAAATGCGCAAGCACCTCGGAGAGGATTTAACTGGGCGCTTCAAGCTCGCCCGGCCTGCCCCGTAAAACCGGAGTCCCCCCCTGGGGTGTTTTACTGGGGTTAAATAGACCTGCGGTCTACGGCTACGCCGTATTTAACTGGGCGAGTCTTCGAGTTTACCCCGTTGAATTGCTCGTAGAGCAACCCTGAAAGGTATTCAACTGGGGCGGACGAGAGATAAAACTGTCTTACGTCTTGGATCAAACAGGCAGTCAGCATGGCGTTGAGCCTTTTCCAAGCTGCGCATGGTTTGAACCGAATGAGCTATAAAAAAGCTTGTAAACTCTGCCTGGTGGATTGTACATGCAAAGACATGCCAAGCAGTCTGCAGCACCAGGAACCTCTAAAACCCTTTGATCAGTACCTGTGGATTATCGAAGGGCCGTTTTATTACCTGGATAAGTATGCCCTTCAGGCGGGACTGGGACCTGACAGCGCCATACCGATTATCTTCAGGGTGCACCAGGATCCCTTTGATCAGGCCTGGCTCACTTATCCGGGCATCAAGTGCCGCCGCCCTGAAAACTGGCTTAAAGTCCTGGCGCTTATGTACGTCAACCATGTAAACTTCAGGCTTTATCAGGGTGAGGGCAGGGAAGAAAGTCCTTACAGTCTGACACTGTTAAGACCGTCTATACATGAAGATCTTCGGGTGATCCTGGGCCTGGCCGCCCAGAAAAAGGCCAGCGAGCTGCAGAAACTGGAAAATCTCCTGGAGCGGGCCTTCAGCAAGCTGCATGATATGGGATGATGCTTGACAGAACCTGTATTTTGCTGTTTATGTAAAAATTGACAATTCGGGAAGGACAAGCATGACACGAGCAGCTTCCATAATAAATCTATACGACAGCCTTCTGGCAGCAGAGGACGAAAGGGCCAGGGCCCGGATTATAGCTGAGGCCTTTGAGAGCCTGGAGGACCGCTATCCTGAACTGAAGGACCTGGCTACTGCCAGTGGCCTGCGCGAGACCGAGCTGCGCCTGCAAAAAGAAATTGAACAGACCCGCCTGCGTATCGAAGAGGTCCGCTCAGAGCTTATCAGGGAGATTGAGAAGCTGCGTTCCGAAACCAGCAAAGAAATCTCAGCCGGCAATCAGAAAATTATTCGCTGGACCACCGGTCTCCTCTTCGCCCAGCTTGTAGCCATTATCGCCGTGATTATCGGGGTTGGATTCATGTAAAAATAGTCCCAGCAGTTCATCCCCCATCAGTGAGCGGGCCCTGCCCGCCCGTGTGAGGCCCCATGCCTCCCGTGCCAAAAAATCTTCCTCTTCCCCACGCTCCACGCCCCATGCCTGCCCCGTGAAACAGCCCAAAGGGCTCCCTGTCGTAGACAGGGGTTTCACCGGGGCCCCATGCCCCACGCCCTATGCCCCACGCCCCATGCTCCATGCTCAAACCAGCCCCACCAGCAAAAAAAGCAGCATCAGATAAAGCATGAACCTGCGGTTGGGGGTCTGGTCCCTGCGCAGATACGCCTTGAGCATCAAGAAAAGAGGAATGGACTGCACAAAGCTTAAAACCAGAAACCTGCGTATCTGCTCATCTATGCCTAAGGAATAGTGCAGGAGTACAGGAGAGACTACGGCAGCGCCCAGAAGCAGTATCTCGAAGCAGCCGGGCACCAGCACCCGCAGCCTGACGGTATCCAGCACCCGCAGCAGGGTCCAGAGTCCGGCAAGACCGGCCAGGGACCACATATACGGCTCAAACCAGGCACTGTGGGCAAAGCCTGCATTGTAAACAAGCAGCAGGGAATAGATTCCGAAAAACATGAGCCCGTGCCCTATGGGCACATGTTTTGACCCTCCCCTCCATGGGTAGTAAAAGCCGGTGAACAAAAGGATGAAGGCAACGTAGTACAAAAGTCCGGGACCAGAACCCTGCATCATTACGGCCGGCAAGGCGCACCCGCCCCAGATCAGGATGAAAATCTTTTTTCTCTGTCTGAAGTTTGCAATCATTAGCGGCTGCAGTTTTTCCTGCAGGCCTGTCCTCGGTGCGTATGTTTTTTTCGGCGCAGAAGTCCTTCTTTCCCAGAACCACAGTCCACCGTAAAAAAGAGAATAGAATCCCAGCAATGAGTAGAACTGGACCCATTCCGGCCAGGGCCTGATCAGCCAGGCACTTATTCCCATAAAGAACATTAGGCAATAAACAAGACTTACTGTAACATTATGGCTTATACCCAGATCCATGAGCCTGTGATGCAGGTGCAGCCTGTCAGGTTTGAATGGATTGTTTCCATTAACCAGTCGTCTGGTCATGACGTAAAGGGTGTCCCATATGGGCAGGCTAAGGATTATCAGTGCGGTAACAGGCTCGTATTCCTGTACCCCGGTAATCTCCCCCTGGGTCAGGACTACTGCGGCCGCAGCCAGGGTAAAGCCCAGGAACATGCTCCCGGAATCTCCCATGAACAGCCTGGCCGGGTGCACGTTGTAGCGCAGAAATCCCAGGAGAGTTCCGAAAAGGCCGGTGAGTATCAATAGATAGATCCAGCTTTCCTGGGCATAGGCAAAGGGGATGAAGAACAGGCAGGCGATGCCGGCCAGCCCTGCAGCCAGGCCGTCCAGGCCGTCGGACATGTTGAAGGCGTTAATCACCCCCACCATGGCGAAGACGGTGAGCAAAGGCGCTGCCCAGCCGGGTTCAATGGGGCCGAACCCCAGAATATCGCCCAGGTTGTGCAGCTGCATACCGCCAAGATATACGAATGCAGTTACGGCCAGGGCCTGAGCCGCGAACTTGACCCGGCTGGACAGCCGGAATTTATCATCAGCCACGCCGGCTGATATGATCACTGCGGCTCCAGCCCAGTAAGCCCCGAGCTGGCTGTTCCATTTGAGCAAAAGAGTCAGGGTAAAAAAAAGGGCCCCGGCCATGGCCAGTCCGCCTGCTCTGCTTACACACCGGGCATGCGATTTTCTGCCTCCAGGGCTGTCAGTCAGTCCGAGCCTCCAGGCCGCCCTGTCAAAAAGCGGGGTCAGGAACAGCGCCATAAGCAGGGAAACAAAAAAAACCAGGCCCAGGATAACCATTTCCTGGACCTGGTGGTCGCTAAGGGTCATATTGAAGGTCTCATCCAGGTTTGAATCAGGGTCGGGGTTCTAAAAAAGATGACCTTATTGTTATTAAAATACCGCATTCCTCTGCCTTGCAGGGCAGGACAGGGAATCGCCTTTCCGTAATTTTTAGTTGAGATTTTGCAAACGCTCATGATTCCCGTTTGTTCCGGAAAAAAATATAGGCATCCTGCAAGGTGATGCTGGATCTAGTCAGTATAGCATTCACCTCATTATCGGTGGTTAACCAGAACAGCCTTTATGTCTTCAATATATTTTTTTATCACAATATTTTCGTCGTATTCTTTCTCCATTTTTTTGCGCCCGCGGATGCCCATGGCCAGTCTTTTTTCAGGTCCCATATCAATGATCAGTTGCATTTTGGCAGCCAGGTCCATGGCATCCATTGGTCGGCAGAGAAAACCGTTTATTCCGTTTTCAACAGGTTCCCTGGTTCCGACGGAATCGGCCGCGATCAAAGGCTTGCCCATGCTCGCCGCTTCCAGAAGAGAGCGAGGGGTTCCCTCTCTGTAGTAAGAAGGTAAAACAACACAGTCTGTCCTGGCAATGAATAAACGTACATCTTCCTGCCGTCCCACCCATTTCAGGATGCCTTCAGCCTCCCATTCCCGGATTCTCTTCTCCGGAACGGCCCCGGGGTTATTATCATCCACGAATCCCAGAAGCATGAATTCAACATCTGGATACTTTGCCTTGATCGCCCTGGCAGCCTCAGCATATTCTCCGATTCCCTTATCCCATATCAGCCTGGCAATGAGGAGAAAAACAACATTGTCTTCAGGTGCCTGAAAAAGGTATTCCTGTCCTTCATGCAAAGGCTGATTACTATTGTCATTTGATTGCCTGCATGTTAGCTTACCATGAACCCCTGAATCCCCCAATTCTGGATTGAATTTTTCCAGATCCACACCGGAACCGGGCAGCAATTCTGCCTGTTCCGGTCTTGCCATGCCGCAACGGATAAACATATCCAGGTCATCTTTGTTCTGGAAAAAAATTTTTACTGCTGATCGCTGTGAAAATCTGTACATGACTCTGGCCATACTGCATAACCAGCCATTGCCGGCAAATGCAGTTCCCAGCCCGCCAATATTGTTGATGTACGGTATCCCAAGCATTTTCGCGACCAGAGAACCGTAAATGTTGGGTTTCGGGGTGAAGTGCAGAACTGCAGCAGGGCGTAGTAAGGAGTAAATGCGCACGTACTGGTATATGGCTTTGATTTCAACCAGAGGATTAATGCTCTTGCTTAGCAAATTTATAGGCAGTATGCGGCAGCCTTCCTGCACCAGCCTGGACAAGTATTCGTCCTCAGGCGCGACTACTGCCACCTCAAATCCCTGATTTATCAGCTCCCTGATCATTCGGAGGCGGAAGTTGAAAATATACCAGGAGGTATTGGCGGAAATAACAATTAAATTTGATTGTAACCACTTCATTTATATTTATTTTCCAGTATTATTGAAGACAAAACGTGCTTAAGAGTATACAATCATTATTCAATCAATTCGCACACTGTTTTCCAGTAGCGTTTAGCCCACTCCCTGTGGGAAAAGAATGCGTCTGCGTCTTTTTGTGCCTTAAGGCTCATCTGTTTAATTAACTCCTGATGAGATATGCTCTTGACAATAGCTTTTTTCCATCCGTAGGCATTGTTGTCATGAACCAGCCATCCATTGACTCCATCCTTTATAATTTCCGGTATGCCCCCCACTGGAGCGGCAAGAACCGGTAGCCCAATGTACATCGCTTCCTGGACAGAGTTGGGCACTCCTTCATCCTGAGAGGGCAAAGCAAATATATCAACATCTGACATAATTTCTCCGATGTCGTTCCGCCATCCTAGAAGCAGGCAGCGTGCATTGGGAGGCGATTTTTTTATCAGGTCTTGAATATTTTTTTCGTATGCCCGGTCCTTGACACGGCCGCATAAAATCAGGGTTAAACTGTATTGAGGACAGGCAGCGGCAGCCTGCTGAACCGCATGAACCAGGGTCAGCTGGTTTTTGCGGGGAAAAATTGTTGCGGCGGTCAATATAGTGAGGTGATTCTTTTGGCTTCTGTAGCCGGTATCGCGCTTTTCACGGTAAGAACGTAAAGGTTCGCTGTCTATTCCGGGCAAAATGGATGCGAAGGATTTTTTTCTCAAAATGCTCCGAGAAAGCAGTCCGAGGTCTTTTCGGGTTTTCTTGTATTGAGCAGTTACCAATCTGCTCAGCAGTATTGCGTATGCTGTGAGCAGGCGTACCGGCATGCGGTATGTGGCAACATAATCCAGATCACATATAATTTTGCTTCCGGCAGCACGAGCGCCGATACCCATATACAGCGGTCCTTTCGGGGCTCTGAGTATAACTGCCGAAAGGTGTTCCTGCCTGACTATGCGATAAGCGAACAAATTGCTGCGGACAAGATCAGCAGTACAACGGAATAACAAAAGCGGATTTTTTTTAAGTTTTTTCAGGGAAATGTTTTCCCGAATTGTTCCAGGAGGAATTTTCAGACAATGCGCACCGCTTTCTTCAAACTCAAGATTCCACACTCCCTTTGTGGAGACAATCGGACAAACAGACACTCCCATATCAGCCAACCCTTTAACCAGATTGGCCAGCCTTCGGGGTTCACCTGTTTTATCCGCAGCATGGACCATGTAAACACCAATTTTTGGCAAAACAACTATATCCCGGTGTATTGATTAGTGGCTTACTCCTGAAGCCCTGTCATAAAATACAATAACCACGCGAACCACGCTAAGAAGCGTGGCAGGACGCGTGGCAGGCCTTAGACAGGATTAACAGGATTAACAGGATTGACAGGATAAGCAATCAGCGGCCGGATGCCGCAGATTGCATTAGCCATCGCCAAAGGCGAGTGATTACCTTTTGGCCTGGCTTCCGGCCAGGACAAAAATGTTTTTCTCTTAATCAATCTCTTAATCCTGCTAATCCTGTCAAAAAACTCTTTTATTTATTGGGTTGCGGGCATAGCCCGCCATAGTGAAAGCGGTTGTCATGTCCTGCTCCGACAATAGACAACTAATTGTCATCCAAGAGTTTTCTGGCTTCAAGATAACCCTTCGGACTGCCTACATCCAGTATTTTGGTTTTGACCTTCAACCCGTAAATCTGGTGACCTTGTTCTGCAAGCAGGCAGTGAACATCCCTGTCTCTGACCTCTTTGTCTTCTTTTTTCTGCAAGAGAACACTGCATGCATCCAGAAAAGTGGGAGAAGCAACATATACTCCAGCGGTTCGCAGTCCGGCCGAAAAATGCCTTGTTTCCATCCTGGGCTCAAGCAGATATACTTCATCAAATGCATGTTCCATGCTCATGGGCTGTGAACTGGGATGATTTTCACATTTTCCTGCGGCCACCAGGGAGACTAGGTCCGAGCCAAGTTCAATATAGCCCTTTCGCAGCGAGTTGGTCACCAGACCCTGACTGTTCAGTATAATATTATCCGGATAGTGCACGATAAACGGACGGTGCTCAACGATTTCACCAGCTGCTAGAATCGCGCCGCATTCACCGTTCATTGTCTGTTGGTGGAAAAAATGAAGATCCAGACTCTCTCTCAGCCAGGACAGCTTTTTACTGTGTATAATATAATCACCGATCTCCTCCTTCCCCTTACGAAGGACTATGCCTACAACCCGTATTCCTGCGGCTGCGGCTTCTTCCAGAGCGTACTGGATTGCGGGCTTGCCTCCAACATCAAGAAGCTCCTTGCTTTTTCCTCTGGTGAACTCCTGCATCCTGGTGCCGAATCCAGCTGCAGGGATGATCATGGTATCCACAATAAACAATCACTCACCTGATATTTTTCATTCGCAATTCTCGTCTCCAGCGAAGAAAAGGTCCCAGGATGCCGAATCTCAGCCATGCTCCAAAGCGGGTGCGGGCAAAGCGCTTGATCTTGTGCAGAATAAAACCCCGCAGCGTAATATCCCTGCCTTCAAAAGACTCTTCCATCAATCCGGTGGATAATAACAGAAGGGGACGCAGTTTGGGAGGAACATGAGGCAGATAGGCCCGGCAGACCCGGACATGGCCGGCCCTGGGGTTGAAGTGCAGGGTGCGTAGGCGCGCTGACATCTGTCTCGCCCAGTAAAGAGCTTCGGGAACAATGGTCAGCCTGCAGCCGCTGAGAACCGCCCGGGCAAAAAATTCTTGATCATCCTTGCCCACGGCATAGTCTTCAGTATTCCCGCCCAGTTCCAGGAATACAGACCTGCGGACCAGAGCGTTGCTGTCTCCAAAGGAATTGCGAAAGATGCCGTAGGAGAGGTCATCTCCTATCTGAATAATCCTTCTGGATGCAGTGGCATCTGAGGCTGGCGGGGTGTCCCCTTCAAAAGCGTCGGACAGGGCAGTCACAATGTCGGCAGGCATATGTTCGGCAACTCTGATCATGGTTTCCAGGGCGTGAGGTTTTAGAATGTTGTCGTCGTCCAGAAAATACAGATACCGGCCGCGAGCCTCCATGGCTGCAGTATTTCTCGCTGCTCCCAGAAAGCGGTTCTGCTGCCGTATGATGTTCCATCCTTTTTCCTGGAACCTGGCCTTGAGCTCTTCTAATTTCTGGATGGACTCCTTCTTCAGGCTGCCGTCATCAACAAGCACCACCTCTAGATTGGTATAAACTTGATTTTCAACCGATGCCAGGGCCTGTTCCAGCAGGTGAGGTCGTTCGAAATGCATGAGACATACGGTAACCAGAGGGGGCTCGCCTTGTTCTTCGGTGCTTGTTTTCGGTTCACCGGGGCTGATCCATGATGCAGGAAGGTCTCCCTCGCTCTGCACCCGGGCATAACATGCCCTGCCTTTGAGTACTTCACGGATGTGCCTGGCGATGGCATCGGGCAGAGGCGCGCAGGTAGAATGTTTTGCTGTTTCTTCGTCCAGAAGATCTCGGGCCTTGTGTTGATCCGCTGCCACAAGCGGCAGCCCGGCCGCAGCCAGGTCCATCAACTGGTAAATGTTCCATTCGTCAATAACCGGGAACACGCATAAGGTATCCGGGTTCTCGCTCAACAGGCGTACCAGCGATCTGCGGTCCGGCACGGATCTGACAACAGTCTGCTCACTCCGGCCTGAAAGCAGGGCCTTTGCATAGGAGGCCAAATCTTTTTGATAGTCATCTGGAACAGCAAATTCCACGGCGAATGAAGCAGAGGTCCCTGGAAAACCGCGGTTCAGGGCTTTGCAGAACAAGGCTGTTCCCCGCCTGGAAACCCCGGGCAGACAGAGCACCCGGCGGAATTCCCCGGACTGCACCCCCTGGAATTGCTCTCTGGCTGCTTTGGAATCATGAGGTATAGGGCAGTGTTCAACCTGGCCCGGCCTGAGATTAATCCCGGCCTCCAGAAGTCTGCGCAGGCCGTAACGGCCGGTCACGGGTACGGTATCGGCCATCTCAAGACTGCTCGATTCCATGTATATTCTGGGCAGGGAGAGCACATTGTTGAGATTCTGATATTCATCCAGACATTTTTGCAAAAGAGCATCTGCTGGATGCACAACGAATCTTGTCTTTGCAAAGGCGATGCCCTGTTGTCTGGCCCGAAGACAAAGGCTGAGAACGCCTAAATTATCAGGGCCGTGCACAGCGTCAAAGTCGCGTTTCTTGAGCCATTCATAGAGCCGATACGCCATGCTGGCGGTCCTGGCCAAGGGGCCATATGAGGGAGGAACATCAGGCTCTTCCACTTGTTCATATACGATTGATCCCTGTGGCCAAAGGGATTCAACTGCAATGCGTGTATTGTCGTTTCGCTGTTCATTCGCTAGATCCAGCAGGACCGGCTTCGCCCCGTTCCGGACCAAACGGGAAACAAGCTCGGCCGTATACCTTGAAACGAACTCATATCCGGAAGTTTTGAGGGAAAAGTTGACCACAACGGCTACAGAAGCTTTCCGGGTATCTTCTGGTCCAGCAGGCATGGGCTTGGCAAAAGGCCAGATATTTTTCATCTGTTCCAGGGTCTGCGGGTAAAGGCTTTTACGCCGACGAAGGGCCAGTATTTCCCGCTCAGGAGTCTCTTCTTCAGAGCTCTGATTTTTTAAGTCATTGACGTCAGAACGTAACATATTTTACATCCTTTAATTCTGTGCCGGCAAAACCCCATAGCCAAATTCATATGCTCTATCCATTAAGGAATTTTTCCAAACCTGTTTACATCTTGTTGCAGGAAAACATTGTTTGCATAGCCTGAATACGAGCTCATGCAGTTCCCTACCGCTTGGTAAGGCTGTCTTTCAGCCATCCGTCGAACAATTTTTCAGCAAAGGAATAAAGTTCGTAGTCCAGTTTATTAATCTCCCGACCGAGTTCAACAAGTGCTGAGTCGTACTCTCGGGGCCTGTTTCCACCGGTGTTGCGCTGCTGGGCTTGGGGCACTTTTTTCCAGCCCAAAGCTTGAGCGATCAACTTCACACTTTCCTGGTAGCGCTCCACAAACCCTAAGCAGATGTAATCTTTCTGGAGCCTGCTTTTGACTGCTTCAAGGTGCTCTCTAGTAATCAGATTTTCCCCCGTCCGGATTTCGTCATCACTTAGAAATCTTATCAGGGGATTATTATTCTTCCTGATAAATTCCTCCGGTCCCATCACGGATCTATTTTTCATCTTTCTCAGGTTTTCTTCAAATTCACCTGGCTGGTTATAAGCTTTCCTTTGCTGCACCTGTGGATCAGTCCTTTTGTAATACCTGGAGAGCACTACATTAGTGGGATCGCGCAAGACCGTAAAATATTGATACGGGCGGTTAACACAGTTCTGCCCTATTCCGCAGGGTACATGTCCACCAAGTACATCGTAACCAAAGGGCTCGCTCTTAAGAAGCTTTGCAACCGCCTCCCTTGTCCCGGCAGGGCCTTTTCCTGATATGCGTTTGACCCTTTCACCGTAAACAGATCGGAAAATTTGCCACATGGAAGTTCCACCGGCCCGGGGAATATGGGTGAATATTATCAAAGGGTTTTCAGAAAAAAGATGTTTTTGTTTCATTTATCATCTCTTGTCAGGGCGTGATCGGGAAAAAGGCTTTTAGCATTTACCTCATAAAGGCACTCTCAAAGAGTCGCTGAACAAAGGCCTGTCAACTGCCGACTGTCCGTGACAGTTTCATAACAGATGAGTATTTACTTTCCTGCTGGAATCAATTTTGTCAGCAATTTCTTGCCCCTTCTCAGCATCAAACCGGTATTACCGGGCAGATATCCAAGCAACACTCCCAGATATTCTATTCCTTGGGGGCGGTAACCAAAACGGACAAAGTCTTTGGCATACAAGCGTGCCAGCCTGAATCTATTAAATGGATTAAGAAGTGCTTCTGGCTCTGCTTTGAACGATTTGACGTTTTGACGTTTTACCGGAAAAACTGGAAGGTTGAGCTTATTTCTGACATAGTTGAAATCAGTGTCAAATGTTTCCAGGTGGCCTATGAAATTATATTTAATAATATTCGGGTAAAGGTTATGAACTTGAGGACGCCAGTGAGGGTTTAACTTTTCAGGTTTTTGGGAGGTGATTGCTTTGACAAATTCATCAAAGGATACTGGTTTTTCAAGTTCATCCGGGTTGTTCCCAAGTAGGGCAAGTATTTCTTTTTTTTGGAATCTGTTGCCAGCAATTTTGTCTCCATAAGCTGAGACCACCCTTTTTAAAGGGTGCCTTACAAACGTAAAAACAAAATAGTTCCCATTGAACAGTCTTTCAAGATTATCATTAGTCAGGTTGCCAGGATCATCAAAGGGCAGGTGTTTTCTTTTATGCAGACTTACAGGTGTGAATTCGGGGTTGTTTGTCATGCACCTAGCCAGATACAGCTTTATTGAGGAACAGGCTGCCTTGGGGTTTGAAATATAAATGTACCCATCCTTTATTGAAGGATGAATTATGTTTTTGAGCCTTTTGGTGCCCAGTTTGTATTTCAAGTAAGCTAGTGACATCCGGGATCCCTTTAAGATCTGATTTGGCGTAAACGCTCACTGAAAAGCTGTTCAGCATAGGAATAAAGTTCGTAATCCAGGGCATTGACCTGCCGGCCCAACTCAATAAGTTTGGGGTCATGCACGTCGGGTCTGTTCCCGCCTGTATTACATTGTTCAGCCATAGGGATGGCTTCCCACCTCAAAGATCTTGATATGAGCTCCATGCTTTCCTGGTAGCGTTCCACAAGCCCGAAACAGACATATTCGTGCTTTAATCTGATTTTTGCTAATTCCAAGTGGTCCCTGGTGACCTGAGTTTCATTATCTTCATCTATGCCTAGTATAAAACGCAATAACAAATGGTTGCTGTTTTGTAGCAGTTCTTCAGGAGAGCTTACTATCTTTTTAATCTTTCTGAGGTTATCTTCATAATCTCCTGGATCTCTTTTTGCTTTTCTTTCCTGGACTTCAGGCTGTAACAGCTTATAGTATCGTGATAATAGAGCATGAGTAGGATCACGCAAGACTGTAAAATATTGATAAGGACGATCAGTGCAGTTTTCTCCAACACCATACCGCACATGTCCTCCCACTACATCATAGTCATGAGGACTTTCTTTTAGAATCTGTGCTGTGATTTCTCTAGTTTTAAGCAGGCCATGGCCCTTTATTCTTTTGACGCGCTTGCCATACACCCTACGAAAGGTTTTCCACATAGATGTGCCACCTGCTCTGGGTATATGTGTAAATATAATTAAAGGTGAATACATTAGTAGCTCCTGAATTCAGAATCAGCATCCAATTTCTTCTTGTGCCATTTCAACGTTTTTTTGGCTGCATATACGGAAACAGCCGAAAATAAAGACGGTCTCTTCTAAGTACGAAATCGATGTCTTCAGGGCTGAAATACTCGGGCCAAGTCTGTTTCAACTCCCCTCTTCCCCCTTTTTTGGGCAAGATGGGTTGAGCATTCAGAAACAAAGTCAGGTAGTTTTCCCTGACACCATATGTTTTTAGCAAGTTATATAAATCCTGGCTTAGATTTTCTGTTCTTAAGAAGTGAAACTCTTTAAACTTTTCCTTGAGTTCCTGATCAGTTAATGCATCAAACGTTTCCAGCAATTTCATGGGATCATAGCTGCTCAATCGGATAAATTCCCGGGAGTTATAGCCTAGTTCACGGTTAGTTAATATCTGGGCCCTGTTCTTGCTTTCGTTCAGCCGTAGATGCCACTGGTTGAACATGCGTAAGAAATCCGAAAAGCTCAGATCAGGGAACCCGGGGTATTCTCTTTCTACCTTGTCCAGATCGAAGATATTTTTTGCGCGATTTGGCTCTGCCCACCAGCGAAAAGTATAGCGTGAAACATAATGCTCAAAGACATTTCTGACATTGATTACAATAGGGAGTCTTTGGAATTCTGGAGGTATTGTTCTGACTCCGGCATGTTTGGGTACAGGGACTTCCAGTATGTTCAGGTCGTCTGTTTCAAAGGCTATGTTGCGCAGCATCTCTGTGACAAATGTGCCTCCAGTCTTGGGGTGGTGAATGTATACAAAGTCGTTATTGACAATAAGCATAAACTAAAATCCTGTTAATAATTCATATTGCAGACTTTTCCAGAAACTTTTAACTCAGTTACGGTTGAGTACAGTTTTTAAACCATTCCCAGGTTAGTTTGAGACCTTGCGTTAATTCAGTTTTGGGATGATATCGTAGTGCTTTCTCAGCTTTTGAGATATCGCAGTATGTAGTGTGTATCTCTCCTTCCCGAAAACCATGGTATCTGACTTTAATATCTCTATATTCGCCAACAACGTCCTGCATAATCTCAATGAGTTGATTGATACTGGTTGGAATTCCCGTCCCTAACTGGTAGACACCTTCAGCTCCTATATTTAGAGACGAATAAATACCTTGGCATATATCATCTACATAAACATAGTCACGTATCTGGGTACCGTCACCATAAACATCGATTGGTTTATCTGCAAGAATCCTTTTAAAAAAGGCAGCCACCACGCTGCCTTTATGGTAAGATCTAGGACCATATACATTAGAGAAGCGCAATGAAGAAGCCTTGACTCCGTATGAACCACTAAAGGCCGAGCAGTAACCCTCAATAGACAATTTGGATGCACCGTAAGGAGAAATGGGCTCGGGTATCATGTTTTCATGTACAGGAGGAGAGACCTCTCCAAGGATTGCTCCGCCTGTTGAAGCATTAACAAGTAAGGGCACGCTGTGATTCCGAACAGCATTAAGTACATTGAAGGTCCCTAATACATTGATCTGAAAATTTTTGACTGGATCAGCAATGGAATCCAGCACCCTGGTATCGGCGGCTAGATGAACAACCGCATCTGCTCCATAAAGTACCCTGTCAACAAGATCGCTGTCTCTGATGTCTCCAGAAAAGAATTCCAGGCCTTCAAATTCTTTTAAGTACTCTTTTCTTCCCAATGACTCGTTGTCCAAAACGGATATTTTGAGATGAGACTTGTTTTTTTTAAGGTAATCGATCGTATTGAGACCGATAAATCCACAACCGCCGGTAATAACTACCTTGTCCATTGCAATTAAGCGCTCCCTTGTTTTTCTTGATCAGGCTTGCCGTCAAGAGTATTTACAAATTTGCCCTCTAGTCTGTTGCTGGATTCAACAATAGACTGCATGGCTTGATATATGTAACGTAAGTGCTTAGAATACTTTTTTCCTTCCTTGGTACTTAGATCGAAAATGTTGTTATATAACTTGTATTGGCTCTGCACTATATGATCATTA
Organism: Desulfonatronospira thiodismutans ASO3-1; assembly: GCF_000174435.1. Taxonomy (NCBI): domain Bacteria; kingdom Pseudomonadati; phylum Thermodesulfobacteriota; class Desulfovibrionia; order Desulfovibrionales; family Desulfonatronovibrionaceae; genus Desulfonatronospira; species Desulfonatronospira thiodismutans. The sequence continues at coordinate 91,533 of NZ_ACJN02000002.1, read as the reverse complement.
AAAAGTTTACTTTTTGAGAAATTGGCCAGCTTTCTGAAGTCTCTTCCAGTAAGCTCGGCTATTCGGTTCAACATTATTATTTCACTTTGTTTTTCTGTCTCTTCTGTTGTAAGCAACCCCTCGAACTCAAGGTCCTCTCTGACGATTTCTTGCAATTTTAATATATCTTTACTGTTATGAATAAAAAAAAGTTTATCAGTATTCCTGATGAAGTTGTGTGTGTAAGTACGTGTAGTAAAAAAACCGACTTCTGGATAGGCTTTTATTTTTCCGCATGCTGCATCGTGAAGCCCCACCATGAAATCGTAAAAGCCTATAGGAGCAAGTTGCTTAAGGCGTTTAAACCTCTTTAGGAGATGTCTTCGTCTGGTCACTGCATAGGTAGTGGCAAAGGACCATTTAGAATAAATTTTCATTCTTTGCCATGCTTCAGCACATTCTACCGGGCGAACCACCGCAAGTCTGGAGCGGATGACCTCGTCCTTTTTAAGATTCAAAACTACACGTGCTCCCATTGCAGTAGAAAAGTCCGGGTTCTTTTTAAGAAATTTTTCTCCTTTGAACATTAATTCCATATTTGGATAATCATCATCTGCTCCAAAGACTATATATTCTTCAGGTTCGGAATTCAGTGCATCCAGGCAGCGATCGATAAAGCCAGTCTCTTGTGAATAAGTTTTATAATTCACACTCAATCCAGACTGCATCTTCTCAACTGAGGACATGTTGGAAGCCTTATAACACTCATCACTGCCATCTGCTATCACAACTCGGGTATCCGGGTAAAAGCGTGCTAAGTAGTTAAGCACCCAGGATAATGATGCTGGCCGATTTTTTGTCGGTATAAAAAGTATGGGCATTATAACAACACAAGGTTAAATAAGTTGCCTGTCCAAATTTGAATGTGCATCCATCCAGCCATTTAATTCGCCAACCTCATGTTTTTTTAAGTTCAAATTCTGTCTGGTTTGAACATTTGCCGCTCGTTCATCAGTATCTTCATCAGCAACTTGGAGGCACAAGTATTTTTTTGCAGGTCAGTTGATAAAGCGGTTATTCCATCGGGTCTTCTTCATCTTCTTCCTCGATCACCCTGGCGTTAGCGATCCAGGCGCTGAGTTTTTCATGATTCATCCTGGCCCATTCAAGGGACATTACGGCCCTGGCCCTGTCTGTTCGCATGGCCAGCAATCCTTTTTCCCCGCAGTGCCCGAAATTTTCCTGCATATTATATCTGATCAGGACAAACCGAGAAGAAGCCCTCTTCCACCAGAGCCGCAAATATTCGTCTTCAGCTTTTTGAACTACTTGATATTCAACAAGAAAAATATCCTTGCCGGATTTTATACCCTGTTCCAGCAACAGGTGGCTGCGCAAAACAGGAGGTAGTTTGTTCCATGTATGTTCGTCAAGAGGAGAGTCAAAGTCAATATCTGCCACGGCAGATTTCAGCGGAGCTGTAACAATACCTTCCAGAATTCTTTGTATTTCATTCGTAGAAATGTACTCATCACAGCCCAGCAGCTCCCTAAGGCTGCCTCCAGGGCGACTTTTTGTCGCATCTGGAATGCAGGCTATGGCTCCCAAAATTTTGTTCCTGTCAACGCCTTTGGGCCAACCCAGTGCATCTCCCCAAGCATAGATATTGTAACGTGTAAATGGTACAGGAGACAATACACCTAAGGTATCGCCTCTTTTAAAGTCTATACTTTTGAGGTCACCCGGGGTGTTCCGAGCGCTACGTGTGATTTTCAGCACGTCCTGGTTCAGCCTTGTCTCCATTGGTTTGCTGCTCAGCAGTTCGTACATTTTGCGTGCACGGGGGTAGTGCCGGGCAAAGCCGGTAATAGTGCCCAGCAACCCGCGCAGGGAGGTCATCCCCACCCTGGCAAAAATTATGTAACCGACTACCAAGGCCCAGCTGATCTGTCCAGCCAAGGCGCTGATCCCGAGGTAAAGAACAATGATCATGGCCATTACAGCTATGAGCATATCACTGACCATCTGGGATTTGGGTTGAGCCATAACCCTGGTAATAAATCTATTGGGGTATTCCCTTATCACTTCACTGGAATAGGCTCTTGCCAGTGCTTCTTCTTCACTCCTGGATACCCTGGGAGCCAAGGAAAGGCTCTCCAGGATATCGCAGATGCCTCTTTGCATTCGTTTCTGGGCTTTCCCTAGAAGTTTCTGGTTCTGGGCTGCAGTATAGTTGATAAGGTATTGGATGAGCAGGCTGGGCAAAGCCAGCACAGCTATTACGGCCGTCAGAAACGGGTCTATGTACATCAGTGCCGCCAGACATATTATCATAAGGAGAAGAGGCTGAAATAGTTGCAGGAGGGGGCGAATGGACCTGGCGATTACAATCACGCCTCTAGATCTCGCGTATATCTCCTTGGGGTAGGCACCGGCGATTGGATTTATATTCCGGGAGGGACGTCCGGCTGGAAGTGTCAGCACCTGCTGGGAGAGATTCAGGGCAAATTCTACAGCAAGCTTGATATTAATACGATTGGCCAAAAAAACCACAATCCCGCCGGAGAGCAGCAATGTACCGATGAGCAAAACCATAAGCGCAAAACCACTTGGCTCGCGAGGCTGCAGGGCAAAGTCTATCTGGTTAAAAGTAAAAGGAGTGTCGCTCTCCAGCATGCTGGCAAAATAGACCAACAGTGTCAGAGATGCACCTTTGAGAAGGGTTCCGGACACATTGGTGGCTATAGCCAAAGCAGCAGTGTATGGGCGAAAGTGAAACACCGACCTGTACAACCAGATGACGGTCTGCGCGTAACGTTTGGCTTGCGCAGGTAGATCCCGGCGTCCGACAAGCCAGCTGCCTAAGGTTTTTAAGGGCATGATCTGGATGCTTGCTTCATCACTAACAACTAACCATTATATATAAATATAAGGACATCAGGTAGGAGAAGTGGTAAAATCATTTCGGCTATAAAGTTAAACAGAAGCGATTCAATTAACTGTTCTGTTTTCGGTTGCTGATCTGCCCTCTCTGTCTACTTCCATATCCTCGCACCAGCAGGAGGTACAAGGTATCTTGCTCATGTCACATCGATACTTGTATTTATCTACAATATACATTACTTCGTCCATCAGTCCGTTTTTTAACTTCACGGGACTAAGTCCTAAATTTAAAAATTTATCATTCTTGACTTTTAGTTCATTAGCCGTGGCTTCTTTTCTGGGGTTATTGTAGTATCGGATCTCAGCACCGGTGTTTTGGGAAACCAGTTCAGCCAAGTATCCTACTGAGTGGGTTTCCGTGGCCTGATTGAATATCTCTACGCTTGAGCCGAAGTCTGGAGGATTTTCTATTGCCATTTTGATACACTGCACTGTATCCTTGATGTGGATGAAGGCTCTGGTTTGTCCCCCTGTACCATGCACGGTTAGAGGGTGTCCCACAGCTGCCTGCACAAGAAATCTGTTCAGCACAGTGCCATAGTCTCCATCATAATCAAAGCGGTTGATCAGCGTCTCGTCCATTCTCGTCTCGTCTGTCTCAGTCCCCCAGACAACTCCCTGATGCAGGTCAGTTACCCTTAGTCCGTCGTTTTTGTTGTAAAAGTAGAATAGTAATGCATCCTGGGTTTTGGTCATGTGGTAAATGCTGCCTGGACTGGGGGGGTACATGATGTCCAGTTCTTTTTCCCCTTCTCTGGTCTCCACTTTTACCTTTAGATAACCTTCCGGGATTTTGAGCCCAGCTGTCTGATAACCGTAAACCCCCATAGTACCCAGGTGAACAACATGTGTGTCCAGCTTGGATTCCACGATTGCCGCCAGCAGGTTGTTGGTTCCGTTGAGGTTGTTGTCCACGGTATATCGCTTATGGTATGAAGATTTCATGGAGTATGGAGCCGCCCGCTGTTCTGCGAAATGAACCACGGTGTCCGGCTCGAATTCCTTGAGCAGGGTCAGCAGGCGGTGATAGTTGCGGGAAATATCGAAATTGTAAAAGTCAATATCTTTACCGGTCAATTCCTTCCAGCGATCAATTCTTTTAAAGATACTGGAGATTGGGGTCAGGGAATCGCATCCCAGCTCAATATCGATCATGCGTCGGGACATGTTGTCGACTATGGTCACTTCATACCCCTGTTGGGAGAGGTAAAGAGAGGTGGGCCAGCCGCAGAATCCGTCTCCACCAAGAATTAAGACTCTTTTTTTCATGATTGATGTCCGGTTTAAGGTTAACACCTTGCTTGCCCTGCTCTTTACCTATTTAAGGAAGAGTTCTGTGGCGCAGATGACAAATTTAAATAAATATAAAAATTTATAAAGTTATCAGTTGATTGTCAATGGTTGAACAATATATAGAAATAATTTATAGGAATTTCCATTGAGTGCAGCAAGACAGGTGGAGGTAAAAAAAACAAAATAAATCCAAGTGGTTGTACTTGAACCTTTTGTTTTTTTAAATTGATTAACGCTACAGCGAAACTTATTTACCTCCGGGGACTGGCTCTTTTGCCGTCAACTTTTTGGAATAATTACAAGTTATCAACCGGCAAAAGTGCCTGTCCCCAATTGAGGCAGGCATAAAATTTTATATGTTTCGCTGTAGTGTACAAAAAATATATTTTAGTTGGAAGTCTGGGAGATGTCAAGAAGTGTGAGTTTGAGCTTTACTGTAAGGTAATGAGGAGTTTGCCCCTCGAGTTCGCTGGCAGCATATTATAAGGTTGAAAAGAAAGCGACTGTCGAGTATGAAAAATTGATAATGTCCGAGTTCAATATCATGTAACCTTCAGGATATTTTTTCATGGCTGAAAGTTAGAGAGATTTACATGCAGACAATAATTTTTTGCGGCGGATCAGGAACCCGTCTTCGCGAAGAGACTGAGTACAGGCCTAAACCCATGGTTAATATCGGCAAAAGGCCGATTCTGTGGCATATTATGAAAATATTTGCTTGCTACGGTTATCAGAATTTCATCCTTCCGCTGGGTTACAAGGGGAATATTATTAAGGATTATTTTCTGCGTTATGAAACCATGAACAATGATTTAACTCTGGAATTGGGTCGCCCGGAAGCAATCCAGATGCACAATTGTCATGACGAGGCAGGGTGGAGGATCACCCTTGCCGATACTGGAGAACATACTCTGAAAGGCGGGAGGCTGAAGCGTGTGCAGCGGTATGTCTCTGGAGATGAATTCATGCTTACATATGGTGATGGGGTGGCGGATGTTGACATCAACAAATTACTTGAATTCCATCGCAGCCATGGCAAAATAGCTACAGTTACCGGTGTTCGGCCCTTGGCACGTTTCGGAGAACTGAATGCGCAGGGAGACAGAGTGGTATCCTTTCGCGAAAAGCCTCAAATAGCAAGCCATGATGGTCTAATAAACGGAGGTTTTTTTGTTTTCAGTCGGGCTGTGTTTGATTACCTGACCCCTGAGGACAACTGTGACCTTGAGCATGGCCCTCTTGAAGTGATTGCTGCTGCAGGCGAACTGAAAGTCTTTCGCCATGATGGATTCTGGTATTGCATGGACACCATGAGAGATGTAGATGTGTTGAACAGAATGTGGGAGCAGGGTCAGGCCGAGTGGAAGATCTGGTAATGTTCAACGATATTTATGCCGGCAGAAGGGTGCTGGTAACCGGACACACCGGATTCAAGGGTTCCTGGCTCTGTCTTTGGCTGGAAATGCTGGGGGCAAAGACATTCGGGTTTGCCCTTGAACCTGAAACAGATTTATCTCATTTTTACCTGAGCAAGCCTGAAGTTCTTTGCCGGACAGCTGATATACGCAGCCTGCAAGAGATCAGGGAGGCCGTAAAGTATGCCAGGCCTGACGTCATTTTTCACCTGGCTGCCCAGCCTCTGGTTCGTAGAAGTTACTTTGCACCGCTTGAGACTCTGCACACCAATGTCATGGGCACGGCCAACCTTCTGGAAGCCTGCAGACATATAGATTCTGTGAGGGCTATAATCAATATTACCAGTGACAAGTGTTATGAAGACCAGGGTAATGGCCGGGGCTGCATGGAAAACGATCCTATGGGGGGATCCGACCCCTACAGTGCATCCAAGGGATGCGCAGAGCTGGTCATCAGAGCATACCGCGATTCATATTTCCCTGTGCATACTTATGGCGCAAACCATCATACCCTGGTGGCCAGCGCCCGGGCGGGCAACGTCATTGGGGGTGGTGACTGGGGGGCGGACCGTCTGCTGCCGGACATTATTCGTGCAGCTGCCGCCAAAAAGCAGCTTAAAGTACGCAACCCAGGACATATACGCCCCTGGCAGCATGTTCTTGACCCTTTGTGCGGATATCTTATCCTGGGAAAGTATCTGCTGGAAGGCCGTTCAGAGTACGCCGGTGCCTGGAATTTTGGACCGGCCGGCGATACCCGGGTGACGGTAGCCAGTATCGTGGAAATGGTTCAAAACCACTGGGACGACTTTTCATATACTTTTGCCCATGAAACAGAACCTTTGCCGGAGACGGCAACCCTTCATCTGGACAGTTCCAGAGCCAGAAAAAGCCTGAACTGGGAGCCTGTATGGGATGTTTCAGACTCGGTGCAAAAGACTGTAGACTGGTATCGCTCATTTTATCATAATGGCGGGATCCTCAGCAGAAAACAACTGCAGGACTACTGCCTGGAGGCTGAAAGAACCGGAGCCTGCTGGGTGGAGCGTTCAGGTTCTGAAGGACCTGGGGTATGAATTGCCGGCATTGTGGAGTAAGTCTGGATTGCGTTTTTGTGGACCTTGGTTTTGCTCCCATCTCCAATTCCTATCTTGAGCGCAGGGATCTTCAAAGGCCTGAGACGTACTATCCTCTGAAGCTTTTCGTATGCAGCAGGTGCAGGCTGGTTCAGACCCAGGACTGTACAGGATCTGAGGATCATTTCCGCTACGATTACGCTTATTTTTCCTCCACTTCCAGCAGCTGGCTCAGGCATGCCGAAGAATACAGCTCCATGATCACCAAAAGGCTGGGCCTGGGGAAAAACAGTCTGGTCCTGGAAGTGGCCTCCAACGATGGTTACCTGCTTAAAAATTTTGTTTCTGCAGGTATTCCCTGCCTCGGGGTAGAGCCGGCAGGCAGGGTGGCTGATGCTGCCGAACAGCTTTGTGTGCCGGTCCTGCGGGAATTCTTCGGCGCTGAACTTGGACTGCGCCTGGCGGAGGAAGGCCGGCAGGCCGATCTGGTCATCGGCAACAATGTCTATGCCCACGCACCGGACGTGAATGATTTTACCGCCGGGCTCAAGGCGGTATTAAAGCCCGGAGGGGTGATCACCCTCGAATTTCCGCATCTTCTGAACCTGATTCGCTTCTGCCAGTTCGACACCATTTACCATGAACACTTTTCATATTTCAGCCTTGACGCGGTCAAAAGCATTTTCTACTCTCACTCCCTCCGGATATGGGATGTGCAGGAACTGTCCACCCATGGCGGGAGTCTCAGGGTCTACGGCTGTCACCTGGATGATCCTCGTCCTGAATCTGCCTCGGTACGCACTCTGCTGGAAAAGGAAAAACAGTATGGGCTGCATGATATGCAGGTTTATAAGGACTTTAGTTCCTGTGCCGAAAGAATAAAGGACGATCTGGTCATGTTTCTCATTGAACAGAAGAGAGGCGGCAGGAAAGTGGCCGCTTATGGAGCCGCGGCAAAAGGCAGCACCTTGCTCAATTATGCCGGAATAAAGCCTGACCTGATTTCCTTTGTATGCGATGCTGCTCCTTCCAAGCAGGGCAAGTTTATGCCCGGCAGTCACATCCCTGTTTTGTCGGGGCATGTCCTGCAGCAGTTCCGGCCGGATACACTTCTGATACTTCCCTGGAATATTCGCGATGAAATTGTTTCCCAGCACAGTTATATCCGGCAATGGGGCGGCAAGTTCGCTGTAGCCGTGCCAGTACTTGAATTTTTTTAACCCAGGAGACTCTGGATGGATTATCAAAACAATTCCATCAGTAAGCTGGAGACAGCTCTTGCCCGCATCGGCGTCAGTGAACAGGCCAGACCGAAAATGATCTCGGCCCTGCGGGAGGTGGAAGATTGTTTGATGGATATTGATTTTGACGCCCGGCTGGAGCTGGTGGCCCCTGTTCTGGATGCCCTGCACCGGGATGTGCATATTCTGGAAAAAAAAGTGCGCATAGAGCCTGAGTTGCCCGTGCTGCACTTCAAGTATTACTATCGCTCTGCAATTGCCAGGGGCCTGGTCCTCAGCCGGCCCGAGATCAGCGACCATGTCTGGGAGCCCCAGACCACCAGGCTTTTTCTTCACCTGGTCCGGGGGGCATCCGCAGTGGCCATAGGAGGCGCTTATTTCGGGGATCACGCCCTGCTTGCTGGGCAGATGCTGCAGTTTTCAGAAAATACACGAACAGCCCGTGTCCATTGTTTTGAAATGAACAGTGAACAGCTGGATCTTTGCCGTGTCAATGCCCGGGAAAACAAAGTATCCAATCTGGTTTTCCACCACAAGGCCCTCTATTCCCGCAGCGGAGTGCATCTGGGGCTGACCGGGGACGATGCAGCCGCCTGCGCCCATGAGGTTTCTCCAAACACTGATGACGCCGTGCCAGCTGTGACTTTGCAGGAGGTCGCACAGGAACATGGCCTCGACAGCTTTCAGGTTATCATGCTTGACATTGAGGGCGGGGAACTGGAAGCCCTCAAGGGCGGCGAGGCTTTTTTAACGCTTCCCCCCGGGCAGGCCCCGGATATTATTTTCGAGGTGCACAGGCATTACATGGACTGGTCCGCAGGCCTGGACAATACCGATATTGTCCGCTATCTCAGAAGTTATGGCTACCACGTTTTTGCTGTCCGGGATTATCAGAGCAATGTGGACCTGCGCGGCTATCCCGTGGAACTGGTTTCCCCGGAGACAGCCTATCTGCAGGGGCCTCCCCACGGCTTCAATATGGTGGCGGTAAAACGGGTTTCTCGCTTGCAGGGGCCGCAATTCAGGTTCGTGGAGCACGTCAGTCCCAAGCTTTTGTTCCACCGGGACCCTGCCCTGCATGCCCCCCTGGTACGTTCCGAAGCCCCCCGGGAGTAAGTTGAATGCATTTTACCGTACTGGGTGCCAGTGGCTTTATCGGCAGGGCCCTCCTGGCCGGGATCCGGGGGCAGGGTTACCAGGTGCTGGCTCCGGGCAGGGAAGAGATATCCAGATGGCCTGACGCGCTGCGTGACATGGATCTTGGTCATGTTATCTATTGCATAGGGGTTACTGCGGATTTCAGAACCCGTCCTCTGGACGCGGTAGAGGCTCATGTCTGTGTGCTTAAACGCCTTCTGAAGTCGGGAAGGTTCACTTCACTGACTTACCTTTCAAGTGTCAGGGTTTATGCTTATGCCGGTTCAACCCGGGAGGACAGCGAGCTCTGGGTCAGGCCGGATTCTCTGGATGCATTATACAACCTGAGCAAGCTCATGGGGGAGAGCGCTTGCCTCCAGGGTTCAAAGCGTGCCCGGGTGGTGCGTCTTTCTCATGTATACGGGTTTGATCCGGCATCACCGGATTTTCTGTCCAGTGTCCTGCAGGATGCCGCCAGGACAGGCAAGGTCACTTTTCGCACTTCCCCGGACTCGGCCAAAGACTATATTTCACTAAAGGATGTAGTCGAATTATTGCCATTGATTGCCAGAGATGGCCAATACGGAATTTACAACCTGGCCTGCGGCATGAATCTGAGCAATCAGGAACTGGCTGACATGCTGAGGGACCAGGGCATTGAGGTGGAATTTGCATCCCGGGTTGCCAGGTGGACTTTTCCCCGAATTGATATTTCCAGGCTAAAAAGTCAATTCTACTCACCAGGGCGGACATTGGCCAGGGATCTGCCCGGCCTGCTGAATGAATACCGGAGGTTTTATGAGGGGTGAAAAAGACCCTGTTCAGCTGTTTGAACAGGAAAAAAAAGAGCGCATAGCCGGGTACGGCCGGGACCCCGAGTTCAACGCCCTCTCCCGGAAGTGGTTCCAGGAGAGCATGCGCCGCAGATATCCTTACAATTTCAACTGGCTGGGCCGGCCCGTAATCCAGTATCCCACGGATGTATTCGCCCTGCAGGAGATAATTTATTCAGTACAGCCGGAACTTATTATCGAGACCGGTATCGCCCATGGAGGATCAATAATTTTTTCGGCTTCCATGCTGGAACTGGTGTCCCTCTGCGGAGGCCGGGAGGGAGAAGTTCTGGGGATAGATGTCGAGATCAGACCCCACAACAAAAAAGCCATCCAGGCCCATCCCATGTCCAGGCGCATTTCCATGATAGAAGGCTCAAGCATTCTGCAAGAAGTAGCTACCCAGTCCCTGCAGCACGCCAAAGATAAATCCCCTGTCCTGGTTATTCTGGATTCCAATCATACCCACGAACATGTACTGGCTGAACTGGAGATTTATGCTCCCCTGGTCAGTCCGGGAAGCTACTGTGTCGTATTTGATACCCACGTAGAGGATTCAGAAGAAGATCTTTTTCCGCAGCGTCCCTGGTGCCGGGGCAACAATCCCAAGACCGCTGTATATGAATACCTCCGGTGCCTGCGGGAAGAGGGTAGAACTGCACAGGACGGTGGTGTTCTCAGGATGGAAGTGGATGAAGTATTGGAAAGCAAGCTGCAGATTACCTCTGCGCCTGAGGGTTTTTTGCGCAGACTCCCCGAATGAATTGCACGGGATGCAAAGGAGATATCATGTTCGGATTCTTGAAAAAAAAATTGCTGAGTAAGTCTGCTTATTCGGAAAAAGAACTTATCAGCGCCATTTTGAAGCAGATAAGCGACAAGAAACTAAAAAGCCTCTTACGTATATATCGCAAAGGCAAACTTGATCCCAAGCGCTTCAGGTCAGCTATGGTGCTTTATAACCGTGCAACATATCTTGAAGATCTTCTGGGCACCAAAGCCAATGCAACTTTTCTGGAAGATTCGCGGTTCAAAGAGGCCTACCAGGCAGCTGCTTCTGTTTCCACGTGGGGCAGGGATATCCGCTGGCGGGTCTATAACCTGATCAAGTTTGCCGGAGTTGCCCTGCGCCTGGAAGGCGAATTCGTGGAATGCGGCGTGGACCGCGGGGGCATGTCTTTGGCCCTGCTTACTTATTACCCTGAAGACTTGCCTTACAGGAGGTTCTGGCTTTTTGATACCTTTCAGGGACTGGTGTATGAGCAGATGAACGAGATGGAACGTGAGAAAAGTCCTTTTCTGAAAGAAAGGAATAAAGACCGCTACCCCCCGATTTATGAAGAGGTCTGCAGGACATTTTCCGGTTACGAAAACATAAATATCATTCCAGGCATGGTTCCGGAAACCCTGGAGCAATTTTCCGGGCAAAAGGTGGCTTTTCTGCACATTGATATGAATGTTGCTTACCCTGAGGTTAAGGCTCTGGAATTTTTCTGGCCTTATCTGGTTCCCGGAGGAGTAGTGGTGCTGGATGATTATGGTTTTCCCCTGCACACAGAGCAAAAGCACGCCATGGATGCCTGCGTCTCCCGTCTGGGGACGGACATCATCCTGCAGCCCACAGGGCAGGGGCTAATTATCAAGTGATGTTCCGGTTGGTTTGATAGGGATGTTTCTGGGTATGTAAGCGTTTAGCAAACCCATTTCTTCTTGATTCCAAAACATATGCAAGTGTTTATAAAAATAGTAAGTACAAAGTAGATACAAGAGAGGATCCCATGAAAGTTCTTTTTAAGTCCATTGCCGAAGAAACGCAGACATTTGGAGAACTGGTGGAGGTTGTTGATGCGGGTTGGGTTCAGCTATGGACAGGATCTGATCATGAAGGCCGACTGGTGGATACAGCTGGCATTTCTGAAATCGGTAACGGCTGGATTCGAACTGAGGATCTCCATGATCTTAAATTGGATTTCGCGCAATACGGACACACTGAGTTGTGGGTCCGCCCGGCAGCAGCCGATGCAGGGACAGGCTCCTGGCAGGGCAGCGAAGTGGATTTTTCCACGGCCACTTCCCAATACCGCACCAGCGCTGTTGGTCCTGAAACATCCCTGCACGAGATGTTTACTGCCAGGAACCTTACCGAGGAATATTGGTTCCGGGTGTTGTTGCGTACAGAACAGGAGGGCCAGGCCCACTGGGAGCCGTTCGGAAATGATGGAGGCTGGCTCCGGGAGGATGAGCTGCACGAACACGGGATCTCTCTGGGTGATATTAAAGAATCGGACTCTGCCTCCATCTGGGTCCAGACCTATAACGGGAACCAGTTCCTGGATTGGGTCAGCTGGGATGTGGGGGGCACGTTTATCGAATTGACCGAAGGAGTGGATTTTTTGGCTCCTGCTCATGAAATGCCCCAGGATAAGGAGGACGATAAAAATTATCTGGAGCTCTCTGATGAAGATTATGTGATCCAAGGCGAGGTCCTGCGCAGCGCGGACGGCGAAACCACCCTGAATCCGGATGACTTTATTCATGGAGGCGGCGGTGAGAACACCCTGTATATTGCCAGGATGACCACTGATTTTGAGGGCTTCAGCAACAGCGGAGGGGTAACTGATATATCCAGCATTATTATTCACGCGGACAACCGGGATGTGGCTTTTGACGCTACTGGGGTGCAGGATGCAGAGCATTATACCCTCAAGACTGAGGGGCAGCAGGTAGACCTGTACAACTTAGAAAGAGGCATCACCATTACCACGGATTACACAGGGGATATGACTTTTGAATTTCTGGCCGGCCCCGACGAAGAGGACAATGATCACCTGACCCTGCTCAGCACCCAGGCCCTGGGAGAAGAAGGCGATCCAGCTGTATTGCGGGTCGGAAGTATTGCTGAGTTAAACCTGGAGATTCTCAAAGCGGGTTATTTGAGTCTGGAGGAAACTCCGGATGTAAAAAGCCTGCATCTAAAGATGGGTGATAGTTTGTTCCTGGAGGATGTGCCTCAGTTGGAAGAGATCAGCGTATCAGGACGGGGTGACCTGGAACTTCCGTGGGTAGAAGGCGATCTGGAGATTGTGGATGCAGGGGAGCTTGAAGGGGAAATGGAAGTTGATCTTTCCGGGGTGGAACAGGATAGTTTGACCAGGATACAGGGCAGCCAGAAAGATACCACTGTAGTGGCTGATCCGGAAAGCTTTGCTCAGGGAGCGGAGCTGGACGGCGGCGAAGGGAGCAATACCTTGATTTTGACTCAAGCCGAAAGCTTTATGGAGATCAGCATCAGCAATTTTCAGAATCTGATTATAGCTGACCAGGAAGAGGATTCGGGCGTTTACGGAGAACTCGATTCAGCAACTCAGGGGCATGAAGAGCCAGTTCTGGATGTTCTGGGAGTAAGCAGATACTCGGAGATCCCGGATCCAGATACGTTTGCATAAACTTTCCGGAGGATGATCTCAGGGCAGCCCAGGAAGATATAACTTTAAATTTCGGGGACTTTTCCGCAACAGATGCAGATTATGTGCGTTTGTGGACTGGTAAGGATGACCAGGGTCAGTTGGTAGACACCGAGCACGTTGGCGAGGGTGGCGGATGGATTCACCCGGAGGATATTTATTGAATCCAGCCCTTCCTGCCGCCTGGAATTTGTTCTTTTTATACCCTTGATTTTTTGTCTTTATTTGAGTAAATTTGTTCCCCAAGTTCCTTGACGTTTGTCGTATTCCTGTCCTTCAGCATCCATTCCTGCTCCCGGATGCTCCTTCCCTCTCCTCACTGCCTCTTATGACCCCGCTGCTGATCCCCTGAATGGGTGTTGATGGATTTTTGGGCTTATTCTTAAACCCAGGCTTTAGCACGCAAAAGGAGGAAATTATGATCAAGTTTTCTGCATCCCAGGCCTATTTGGGCCAGTCCTTTAAAGATCTGCTGGAGATCCCCGAGTATGCCTCAAACTGGTATCGGTTGTTGCTGGGCGAGGAGACCGAGCAGGACTGGCTGGGCGGGTTTGTTCAGGATACCGAGCATGGCAACGGCTGGGCCATGCGGGATGAAATCAGCGATGTCTCCCTGCATGACGCCGCCGGGAAGACCCTGTACTGGCAGCCTCACGGGGAAGACTGGGAACACGCCCAGGTAGATTCAGCACATCAGACAGCAAGCGATGTGTTTACCGATCCTCCTGAGTGGCTGCAGATATGGACGGGAAAGCTGGATGATCAGAACAACGTTGTTGATGGCGGGGTGGTGGATACCAGCGAAATTAACCCCCACGGCCAGGGCTGGATCGAATCCCAGGATCTGGAGGACTTGACCGTCACCCAGGAGCAGGAGGACCATAATCATGTCTATGCCCGGACAGCCGGGGGCGAATGGCAGCATGTACAGATGGAGTTCAGCGATGCCCCAAAACTGGATCTTTACCTGGAACAGGACGTGGTCCCTGACGATGTGGACACATCAGATGGCTATACTCTTGGCGGATTCGGCATCCCGGATGCCGATCCCGAGGATAGCTTTGACTACCAGGTAACCGGGGGTGCCGACCAGGATGTGTTCACCATCCAGAACGGAGGGCTGGTTTTTGAGGCAGGCACAGAGATAGATTACCATGCTCAGTCCGAATATGAGGTAGAGGTAACCGGCCAGGACCAGGACGGCAACGAGAGCATCGAGACTTTTACCGTGTATGTCACCTATGCAGACGGGGCTGGAAACAGCCGGGCAGAGGCCAGGGAGATAGGTGTTCTTTCCCAGGGGGACACTTTTGAACACTCTGAGGATGTGGGCCGCCTTGGTGATCATGCAGATTATTATTCTTTTGAATTGGAGGATAATCTGGATGTGGCAGTTGAGGCTTCAGGGCAAGATGAAACCAGAAACGCAATGGGCCTGCGCCTGTATGATTCCCAGGGTTCCCTGATTTCACACTCCAACCAGGATAACGACCAGGAATCTATAGCAGTCACCCTGGAGGAAGGCGTTTACTATGTTAATGTTTATGAATACTTGGGCCGCTCTGAAGATTATGACCTGAGCATCCGGGCAGATACTTTCAGGACCGCAGACAGTCCTGAAAAGGCCATGGAAATCGGGGAGCTGTCCCCTGGGGACAGCCGGGAACACTCTGTAGAGGTTTTCGACCGAATAGTGCGCGAAGATTATTATACCTTTACCCTGACAGAACAGGGCCAAGTGGATATATCCATGCTCTTTGACGAGGATCTGGATCAGAATCTGGGTTTTCGTATTCTGGACTCTGATGAGGAGCATATCGAATTTGATGTCAGCGATACCGGAGAAGCCTTTTTGTCCCAGGAACTAGAGGCTGGCGATTACTATATAGAGGCCTGGCCGGTACACGGCAGCCACGAGTATGAATTAAATGTGGACGTGAATGAACCAGGAGGAACTTTAGAGGATTTCAGTTCAGAAGCTGGTGATACCGAACTGAATAAGACTGCTGCGGACAAAGCTACCGCTAGCAACCAGAAAAAAGAGTATTTTCAGGAAGAGAGTGATAGCTTGGGCACTGAGCAGATGGATTATGATTTTTCACAGAGTTATACAGAGAACAGCTCTCTCTCCACCGAAAACGATTCCTCTAACATTTTGAATTTTTCCGACGATTCAATAGGAATGTGGGCCGGAGAAGAAGGGGTTTCACTGGACAAGACCTTTGACGATTTTTTGCTTGATGAAACGATAGAGGGCTCACCTATCTTCGAAACAGCTTCTCACGAGTTATCCTACAATTACCACACCAGTATAAAGGCCGGCCTGCTGGCCGAACTCAATCTGGAGACCGGACATCTGGACCTGGATTACCCGGTGGATATGGATCCGGGCGTACCTGAAACCGTGTCTTCCGGGCAATCATTTTCCGTGGATACCTCGGATTACAGCCTGACAGAGGCTACTCTTCAGAGTAATGCCCCCAATCCCAATGATTTTGGGTTCAGCGTGGATCTTATACCTCCTCAGCTGGAGATGTCCGTATCCGATATAAGCCTGGATGCACCTTTGTGGTCCCCAGCGTCCTCGTTTGAGTACAGTGGTTTCGATGTAGATATCGCCCCAGCAGGTGATCCAATAAGCCTTGTCGATGGTACTCTGGGTGATTTTGAACTGGACCAGGACTTTGGGCCTGTAGGGTTTGAGATGGGCATGCCCACCGGCTTGGAGTTGGAGTCGCAACCGGTTTCTTCGCACACCCTGGATCCTGTGAGCACCCAGGGGGACGACTACGGTACCACGGATGATTCGTTTGTCAATCTGGGTCTTAGCCTGACTGGGCTAGCTCAAAACGCCTTTGGGTTTCCGGATCTATTGGAAAGCTCTTATGATTTTGGGGTAGCCGAGTTGGGTTACACGGTTGCGGATGTAAGCGCCAATCTGGGATTGACTTTTGCCCAGGATTTTACATTTGAACCCGGCGAGGTGGAAGTAAGCATGCAGACCCAGGACGGGCAGGTGCAGACCGGACAGCTCGGTGATGACTTTACCTTTGATGCCCCTGAAGATTCCGGATCCATGGATATTGATGCCACCTATACCCTGAATGGCGAGATTAACAACAATACCGGAGTGATGCCTAATGGGAGCATAACTGCAGATGTTTTGGATGCGCATTTGGAGATATTGGATTTCGTTGATATCGGAATGGACCCTCTGTATAGCGATGAGTTTCCAGACGGTGGCTGGGATGCGTTAGATGAGCCCTTATGGTTATATGAGAACACTTTTGATCTGGAGCTGGAAGAAGATGTCACCTACCAGACCGAGATAGGGGACGATCTCCCTGCCCATCTGAGCATAGACTCCTTCGGGGATGTTTCCGTTCAGGAGTCCCAGACGGTGACAGTCGCTGCTGCAGTGGAGAATACCGGGGACAGGGAAACCACCCAGAATATCTCCCTGAGCGTGGATGACGTGCATCTGGAGGAGGAGTTCACCATCCCCGCCGGAGATACCAGGGACATCTCCTTTGACCTGGATACAGCCGAGCACGGCCTGGACATCGGTGAATATGATCTGGAGCTGGATACCGGGGATGAGAGTGAGTCAGTTACCCTGGAGGTTTTGCCTGCGGATGATGAGTCTGATGATGATTTTCTGGAAATCTACGACATTTCCATCAGTCCTGAATCTCCGGGGGTCGGGGAGTCTTTCTCGGTCAAGGTGAAGGGATTCGGCGCCCAGTCAGCCGATGCCGTAAATCCCAGTGTGACTCTGGCTATTCCGAAAGATGATTATGAACATACCTTCAATCCGGCTTCTCTTGATGATGGTCAAACTGAGGAAGTTATATTTCTCGAGGGGATAGTTGACGCTGGGGAATACAAAGCTGAAGTCACAGTTGATGCGGTTAATGCCCAGTCGGTTACGGAACAAATCGAGTTCGCCATAGGAGGCTCTGATCAGGACGTTCATTATGTGGTGACTGATTATGAGGAGCTTGATTTTGCCCTGCAGGATAAGGAAATCTGGCCGGGGATGAATTGGTAATCGAGGTTGCAGACGATATTGATGATTTTGATGGATCACAGCTTTTATATGAAGAAGATGCCGATCTTGTAATTCGTGGTCAGAACGCAGAGAGTTATACCCTGAATGCCGGCGGGGATTCTCGGATCCTGGAAACAAATATACATAACGGAAATGGAAGTCTGATTGTTGAAAACCTGGATTTTAAAGGTGGAGATGGAGGAAATGCAGGTGGGGGTGCTTTACTGGTTAAAAATAATCTGGAAATCTCCGGCTCTGAATTCAGCAATAATCAAAGCGGCACTTTTGGTGGCGCAATTTATGCCATGAATCCTGACGGTGAGGCTACAATAACAGATTCCAGTTTTGATAGTAATCACAGCGGTATAGGAGGAGGAATTTCGTCTGGTGGGTATTTGAAGGTGGAGTCTTCTACATTTGAAGGGAACTCGGCTGATAACTTTGGAGGTGGGCTTGAAACCCAGCAAGGGGCACAAATAGATGAATCCAGCTTTAGCGATAACTATGCATTAAATGGTGCAGCAGTATATGGAATATACAATGGCAAGATCCAGATATCTGACTGTAGCATTGTCAATAATGACAGTCCGTATCATTATGGTGTTGTATCTTCCAGTGAAGTGGATATATATACTCGCGACTCAGACTATATTGACAACAGTGATCCAGTATTTGATCTCCATGAAGCAGAATTTATTGATGAAGGTGGAAACACCTTTCAGGGCAATGAATCATTCAACCCCTATCTGAATGAGCTTGAGTTCTATGAAACCACAGGCAGTAATAATGTCCGGGACCATGTCTATGATGCTGACGATCTGGGCATGACCTTCAGCTATCAGGAAAAGCTACCTCGGGAGGGGGACCTGGACCTGGATGCATTCGCCATTCAGATTACCGATGCCGATGGCAATATGGAGAAGATCGGTATAGACAGCGCTGACGTGGATGGTGCTAATCTCACCTTGAACTTCGCGGATGAGCTCAGCCTTGAATGGGACGGTGAACAATACACCATGTCCAGCGAAGATTGGGAGCTTACTGCCGAATCCTTGGATGACTTCGAAGTGGCCGTGGACTACGAAGATGGCAACATCTCAGATCATGAGGACTTCAACAAGAAAGTTGATCTCCAGGGCATTGCCCATGACTTCGAGGAGCTCTGCATGGCCTAATCCCACTGCAAATTAACCTCCAAAAGGCCCCACCTGCTTATCCCAGGGTGGGGCCTTTTACTGCCCCATTGCATGCATTGCCTGATGTGAGCAATTACGCCCCCTAATTGCCCATTTTATGCATAGCATTTTATGGGCTGCCTGGAAGTTTCTTTCACCCTAAAAAAATAACCAAGACAAAAAAAAGATGACTTCCTGGTTGAAATCCATTATGATCTCCTTGTAGCAAGAACACTCAAGTCTTAAAACATCTTTTTAGGTTATCTTCTTTTGTTCATACCTGAACCGGGCAATTCTCACTGCCATTGCTCAATAGAGGTGAATTATGCCGCCATCCTCCCATTATAAGCAAGATTCTGTGGATAAAAGCCAGGCAGATGCCCTGGGAAATCAGTCAGATTCAATTGCCCAGCACAGCACAGTGGATTCCGGACAGACCGGGGTCTCTTCGGGACGGGTTGTGTTTGCAGCCTCTGATCCCGAATACGGCCGGGAACTGTGGATTTCCGACGGCACTTCCCAGGGCACCAGCCTGCTCAAGGACATTCAGCCCTTGGACTCCAGCAATCCCGGGCACTTAGTCAGGCTCTCCGACGGTCTGGTTCTTTTTTCGGCAAACGATGGACCAGGTACCAGTGATGATACCCATGGTTTCGAATTGTGGCGCACCGACGGCAGTGAGTCAGGTACTGTACTGGTCAAGGACATTGATCCCCACTCCGAGCGGGGTAGTCAGCCGGCATCCATAACACCTCTGGGAGATGGACAGGCGGTCTTCAGTGCCACACAGACCGCCGGGAGCGGACGCGAATTGTGGGTTACCGATGGCACTCAGGAGGGGACCAGCCTGGTTAAGAATCTGCGCCCCGGCACAGACAATGATGGCCAGCCTTTGAGCAGCAATCCGCAAGACTTTATGGCCCTGGGAAACGGTCATGTTCTTTTCACGGCGCTGGACAGCGATAAGGGCCGCTCCCTCTGGTCCACCGATGGAACCGCTGAAGGGACACACCGGTTGATTGAAGCAGATACAGGGTTTCAACTGGTGCGTACTGGGTCTGCTACGGGTTCTGAGCCCACGGCCATGGGATCTGGAAAGGCTTTGTTTACGGCAATAGAGCCTGAACCGGCCATCTGGACAACAGACGGTACACCCTCAGGCACCCGGGTTGTCCAGGAGGTAGAAGAGGTCACTGTTGAGGGCAGCAAGGACCAGAGTCAGCTCCTCCAGGGCGGCGTCGTTTATGACTGGCACGCTGGCTGGGCTACCGACGGTACGTCCGAGGGTACATGGCGTCTTGGAGGAGCAAGCCAGGAGGCCCCTGACCCTGTATATTTCAATAACTGGGACAACATTCATTCAGGCCCGGTGGAAGGACCTTTGCAAGACGTGGAAGCCAATGATTCCAGGCTCAGGGAAGTTCCGCCCATAGAGCTTTCAGATGGTACACTGCTCTATGAAGCCAGTGCTGTAGAGGGGCATCCCGATTATTGGAGATTTGATGGCCCGGAAGAGTATGATTATTATAATCGTGAATGGTCTTTGTTGTGGACTACCGATGGGACACACGGGGGCACTCAGCTGGTAACGGATCCATATGATGACACCCTTAAAGTGGCAAAAAGCTGGGATCCTGTCCCGGAATTCTTCAATCTTGGAAACGACAGGATACTATATCACGCCAGAGGGGAAGGCCTTTTTAACGAAAGCCTTGCTGTCACCGACGGAACCAGTCAGGGCACTGAGATAATTACCAGTGAGGTCAGCTATGCAGACACCTTCGTGCCCTTTTACGATAACGTCTGGCTGTTCAATGGCCATCGTGACGGCATTTGGCGTACTGACGGAACTGCCACAGGGACCGAGCGGCTTGTTGCCGATGCGTGGCTCAATCAGGACTGGTTTGTTGAACTGGAAGACAATAGATGGCTGATAGAAGCAGAATTCTATGAAAGTTATTTTGGCGATTTCATCAAGTCCGAATTATGGATAACCGACGGCACTCCTTCGGGAACCGGGTCTGTCATGGATAACCTGCCAGGAGGCACTTATATTCATGATACAGTACTTTTAGATAATCAAGAGTACTTGCTGTCAGTGGAATACACTGATCCCCGGGAGATTCACTCCCTCTACCGTCTGGATGCGGATACCTTCGAGCTTGAGAGAATCCAGGGCGCAGAGGAGGGTTCCGCTGCGTCATTCTATGGTTTTGCAAAGATTGATGAGCCTGTTCAAGAGTCCATCATCAGCGATCAGATCAGCCTGGAATTCAACGTGGAGACATTATCTCTGGATGATTATTTTTCTTCTATACTTGGCAGCGAGCTGAGCTACCAGGTCAGCGCAATGCCGGAAGGCATGCTCTTTGATGCAGAAACCGGCACCATCACCACGGACGAGGATATTGGCCCCGGGGAGCACACCATATCAGTGGAATCGAGCAACGTCGAGGGTGACAGCGTGACTGACGAGTTTGACTGGACCGTAGTGGATACCGGACAGTTGCGCATTGACTCTACTGGTGACTGGGGGCGGCCCCACGAAGACGGGTCCATCATTTCCGAGGAAGGCAGCACCATCCATGTCGGGCACAAGGATGGCAGTGACTGGCTTTTTCGCCTTGAACAGGGTCGGATGATCATTAGAGAGGATATTCTGGAGGTGACCGGTGGCGGGCTGTGGTCCGGGGGTGTGGAGTTCGACGCCCCGCTGATGGCGGGAGATAGCGGATTTGAGGTCAATATGCAGACCCTGGAAGTCACCGGTTTCGAGGACGACAACAGCGAGGACAGCGCGCGTCTGGTGGGGGATACAATCCAGATGAAGTTCTCGGATATGGAGATCGAGCCTGAAGGTTTAAGTCTGGAAACGGACCTGTTGTTTGGTGGCAGCTTTGTCACCCTGGATACCCAAGATGCGCCCTTGTTGTTGAGTACGTCGCCGCAGGGACCCATGTTTTCACCCCGCATCGATGGAGTGGGAACAGGACGCTGGTTTAAGGATGATGATGCCCTGAATCTGAGTGTTCCCGGGGGCTCTCTTTCCCTGGAACTCTCTAATTTCGGGGTGTACTACGATGCTGTAGAGGACACCTTCGACTTCAGCGGCAAAGCCGAGCTCAGCTGGGGGGGCAAGGTTCAGGACCAGTTCCGGGTCATAGGCGTGGATACTGCCCGCAGCATGGAGCTGGATCTGGCCGGAGATGCAGTTGACGATGATGCTGGGCTGTTCACCCGGGGAGAGAATTTTCTGCGTTTTTCCCCTGGCAGTGAGGAAGAGCCGTGGTCCTGGGACGTGTCCGGATCCATAAGCTATTCCGCCAAGTCTGTCCCTGGCTATGTGGAAACCACCCGTCCTTTGATTTCAGAGCTTGGTCTGGAACTGGATACTACAGAGTCCAGCTTTGGTGGCAACATTAAGGGCCAGGCTCCGTTTCTGGCTTCCGGAGTGGAGCTGGAGATTGAGCTGGGGGCCTTCTGGGATCCCATAGAACTGGAGAAGCTCAAGCTGGGCCTGGACGGTCTGAATGCTCCTCTGGGCTCCACACCGTTTTTTATTCAGGGCGGTGAGCTTGGCGTGGATGGCTTGTCCGGCCGGGATGAGGAGAGTGCTCTGAGTTATCAAGGCAGGATCAAGACCACCCTGGGTCCGGATACCACGGTTACTCCATCGCCCCTGCACGGAAGTCTTGGCGGCGAGTTCACCACCGGGGACATTGGTCTGGATTTTAAAATCGATTCCAAGGTGGGCTACTTTGTACCTGGTGTGGTGCAGAGTTTCACCGATCCCCTGGTGCGCTGGTTTGGTGTGAATCCTGCGCGTATCAACGACTTCACCCTGCTGGAAGCCACGGGTGATATAGAATACGACCTGGCTTACGGAGACATTCAGACCTCACTGGGAATTGAGCTGCTGGAAGGCGTGGTCAGCGCCCAGGCCCAGCTGGAGCTCTACACCCGGGGGGATATCAGCCATGTGGACGCCTCCATGGTAGCTACTCTGCACATGCCGGAAGCGGTTCCGCTCATTGGCGGACGCGGTACTTCCGGAACGGCCATGCTGGAGTACGTCGGGGACGGTAATGGTCAAAACAGCAGCGTTGCGGCCTGGCGTACCATAGACCTGCCCTTCGGCCTCAAGACCGGTGTCGGGTTGCGGGCTGATTTCGCCGGCAATGTTGAGCTTCTCGGTCAGCGACAGATTGAGGAGATTGGCAGCTGGGAGCTGCACGAGGATCTAAGTGTGGTCGTGCTCACCGCCCGCTGGGAGGAGGCGGCCACGGACCGCACTCTGGAGCTCATTACCCCTGATGAGACCGTGCTCGGCGAGGCTGAGTGGTCGGATCACGAGGATATTGTCCTGGTTCAGGAGCTCTCCGACGATTACGGGCGGGCCGTGGCCCTGCAGAATCCCGCCCGTGGCACCTGGGATCTTCGCCTGAGCGATGAGAGCGGCCTGGGCGAGGTGACCTACGACGCCAGCGAGATGTTTCAAGGTCCGAGTACAGAGATTTTGAGCGTGGAGGTTGATGCCGGGAGCGATCAGGTGCATATAGTGTTCGACACCGAGCTTCAGGATGCAGACAGCGGGGTTGTGCAGCTGTATGCAAGCCTGAGCCCTGAAACTGTGGACGAACTGGGCCGGCGCATTACCACTGATGCCATTGAAGTCGTTCAGGGGCAGCAGGAATATGTATGGGATTACCGGGAAATGGCTCCTGGGACTTACTATGTGAACGCCGTGACCACAGCCGAAGGTCTGGCTCCGGACCATGCCTTTTCTGATGAGCCTGTGGAAGTTGTTGGCAGCGCAGATCTCGTGCTCTCTGTGGAACAGGAAAAGGGGCCCATAGAGGAAACATTTCTTTTGACCTTTACAGTGAGCAACGAGGGTGAGCGGGATTCAGGGTCCGGTATTCTGTCCATAGATGTTCCCGAGTCCCTTGTGGGCAATCAGCCAGATTCTGAGTTTCAGTCATTTACTGACAAGGTGACTGAAGTAAATTTTGAAAATATAGCAGCTGGGGACAGCGCTGATTTCGAGTTTCTAATACCGGCCGATTTTGAGGATCCTGCGGCTCCGCTGCAGGCCCAGGTTCAGGCTGCAGCTTACGACGCCGACCCGTCCCGCAATCAAATACTGTACGGGCTTTTTCCGGCATCGGAAGAAGAACAAGATGATGATGACGACCCCTTGCTGCAGGATTTTGAGTTTCATACACAAGTGGATATTGCCGTGGGCTCCCCTTTCTCGGAGCTGTTTACGGATGTGCAGGCCATGTATACCCATTACCAGGTCTGGACCGGGCGAATTGAGGATGGTATTGTTTTAGACGGCAACTCTACAGGCTGGATATCTGCTGAGCATCTTGCTGATTATAGGGTTGGTTATGAAAACTTAGAGCACAACACTTTGTATGTCCAGGGATGGAAACAGGGAGCCCCGCCAGGGGACTGGCACAGCAATGCCTGGAGGGATGGGGATTATTTTGATTTTCCTGGTCCCCCGGGAATCGAGTTCAACGTTGACTCAGACATCTCTGTAGGCACTTCCTTTTCCCAGCTGTTCACAGACCAGGACGACACTACGACCTGGTATCAGTTATGGACCGGCGAGCTGGACCAGGACGGTGTGGTCCAGGGTTCCTTAGTGGATACCCAGTCCGGCGGCGGCTGGGTCCGGGCTGAAGATCTAAACGGGCTTCAGGTCACCGGAGACCAGGCCGGGCACAACACCATTTATGTCCAGGCTTACAGTCCCGAGCTGGGAATGCGTGACTGGCAGTCCAATGAGTGGCAGAATCAGGAATATTTCGGATTTCCAGAGCCCTGGGGCTATGAACTGGCAGCACAGCAAAAGC
This sequence comes from Desulfonatronospira thiodismutans ASO3-1, assembly GCF_000174435.1. NCBI lineage: Bacteria > Pseudomonadati > Thermodesulfobacteriota > Desulfovibrionia > Desulfovibrionales > Desulfonatronovibrionaceae > Desulfonatronospira > Desulfonatronospira thiodismutans. The sequence goes on along the minus strand of NZ_ACJN02000002.1, from coordinate 67,062 downwards.
AGATCGTCCATCTGGACGATGGTTCCAAAGGAAATGTGGCCGATTTACCTGTTGCAGTTGCAGATTATGTTAATTCAGGTGATTCCGGCAGCCTTGCCCTGCAGGGAGTGCAGGATGAGCAGGATTCCGGCGATTTGTTTAGTTAGTTTCCCTGATGCGGGCCATGCCCACCCCCAATTTTTTTCACGCAAAGGTGCTAAGACCGCAAAGCCGTCAACCATCAACCGTCAACTGCGTCTGCAAAAGAGACTTTTTGCATAAGCATCCTGGATCACAAATGATTCATTTTGACCAGCATCTGCGTCACCTTTTTCTCGGTCAGTCCTATGCAGATTTTCTCTCTCCAGGACGTTTTTCCGCTTCATGGTATCAGTTATGGCTTTCCACAAAGGACACCAAAGAGAAAAAACCTCTGATCTCTGAAAAACGCAACATAAGGGATAGGTTGTTCTTGCGTATTTGCAGTCGCATCATACAATGATTTATCCTTGCCTGGACTGGGCCTTGTCCTTTATGGATCCGGTAAAATCCATCTAATTTACCCAAAATGCGCATTGCCTGTTCTGGGTAAATATGGCCAACACAAGGATATTATCGTCCTATGCCCGGTTTTCAACCCCTTACCCGCAAGGATCACGCCGAGTCTGTACCGGCCCCTCTGCAGTCGGCGGAACTCGCCTCCGTAGAGCACATAGAAGGAAGACAAGATTTTTGAGATGCTTGATGGTGGGCTGCACCAGACAGAGGTGACACGGCGATTAAATATTTCCAGACAGGCGATTTATCGTCATTTGAGCCAGGCAGGGGAGAAGAGGTTGCATAGCCACCCCTTTAAAAAATGCTGAAAAAAAGTATTGCACTTTATGGGCAGCTAAAGTATGCAAAGCTTAAAGCAAGGGGGAACTATGTGACTTTCATGTTTCTAATCCGCCACATAGAGCAGGGCTGGTCCCTGCACCAGGCCCTGGACCTGTCTAATCACTGTTTGACACCTGCAGACTTGTAAGCCCGTTTCTGCCTTTGATGGCGGAGACGGGCTTTTTTGTTTTTGAAGCCACAAATTTTTGAAGGAGTAACTTATGTCTATTCAGTTTAACCAAGACTTAGAAATAACCCTTGGTACACCATTTACAGATCTATTCGCCAACACGGATGAGGAACAGACTTCCTGGTACAGATTGTGGACCGGTAAACTGGATAATGAAGGTGAGGTAGTCCGGGGAGCTATGGTAGGCGGTGGCTGGGTATCAAAAGACGGTCTTGAAGATCTAACCGTTGGGGTGGACCAGGCAGGGCATAACACCCTGTATGTGCAGACCTATACTGATGAGGTGAACGCCTGGGAGCACTCAACGCAAATGAATTTTCCGGAGGAAATTCCTTTTGAGCTGGCAATTGAAAAGGATGTGGTTTCTGAAGACACTATGCTCAGTGATATGTTCAGCTTTGATACCCCTGTCAGCAGCAATGAGGTCTGGTTTCAGGTCAAGGTGGACGAAGAGCCCGTTGACACCGCTCTGGGCCACGGCTGGGTCCGTGGAGACAGGCTGGGGGATGAGTATTTTACGGCGGAACATGGCGGTAAAGAGTTGGAGGTTACTCCGTTCTATGCAGGTGAGCTGCATACTGATAAAGCCCGGACTCAAATGGTGGATAGGGCCGAGCATTATGAGTTGAGCATAGACAAAGCTTATGTGGAAGAAGATACCCCTTTGAGCGAAATGTTCAGCTACAACCTGCCAACCGGATTCACTGCGGATACTATCTGGTTCCAGGTCAAGGTGGACGGAGAACCCATTGACACCGCTCTGGGCAACGGCTGGGTCCGTGGAGACAGGCTGGGGGATGAGTATTTTTTTGCAGAGGATACTGGTAAAAAGTTAAACGTCACACCATTTTTTGATGGCGAATTGCAGGAAGTACTCAGCCAGGAGTGGACAGTGCATGAAGAGCTGGCTGAGTTAGAAATTAATTTTATGAACGTTACCCCGGAAGAGCCAGAGGCTGGCGAGGAATTCTCAGTAGATGTAAACCTGGAAGAGCTGGCAGGTATTGAGACTGAAGACCTGACTGTTAGCCTGGCAATAGCAGGCACCGGGATAGAAGAGACCATCGAGGTAGACTCTCTCCAAGGGTCTGAGGACACAGTTACCTTTGATAATCTGGTGATAGAGGATACTGGAGAATATACTATAGACGTGACAGCTGATGCGGGTAATGCGGATGCGGTTTCATCGCGGATCACGCTTTCTCTTGAAGACTTTGTTGACGGCATAGAAATAACCACGCAGCCAGATTTGGAGTACACAGAGGGCCAGGAACTGGATTTAAGCGATTTGGTGGTAACCAAGAGTTACCAGGAGGCAGATGACCGAACCGTAGCCTTCTCAGATTTTGCAGACTACGGCCTGACAGCAGAGCCGGGAGACGGTACCGGGCTTTCCCTGGAGGATGATGGTCAGACCATAGAGGTGGAGCATTCTCCGACAGAGAACACTGCAGAAACGCAACCCCTGTCGGTCTCAATGCAAGAAGTCGAAAATCATTTTCCGACAGACTACGAACAGTACATGATAACTCTTATAAACCGTGCCAGACTGGACCCGGAAGCCGAGGCCGATTTATTTGGCATAGACCTCAATCAGGACATTTCTCCTGAAGATGAAATATCTCCAGACATGAAGCAGCCCCTGGCCTTCAACCCGGATTTGACGCAGGCAGCCAGAGAACATTCACAGTGGATGCTGGATAACGATACTTTTGATCACACCGGTGAAGGAGGCAGCTCCGTGGAGGATCGCATAAAGGATACGGACTACAATACCGATCCGCCCTGGGGCTGGGGTGAAAATCTGGCTTTAACGGGCTACACAGAGGGTATGGATGAACTCATCGCTCAAAAGCATGAAAACCTGTTTCATTCATCTGGGCATCGTGAAAACACCATGAGAGAGTCATTTATGGAAGTCGGCGTGGGCTCTCTGCTTGGAGACTATACTGGTGATACTGGATACATGACAACTGTCAAATTTGCTCATACCAGTGATACGCCTTTTCTAACCGGTACTGTGTTTCAGGATCTTGATGGTTCAGGGGCATACAAGCCCGGAGAAGGTCTGGGAGATGTCCAGGTTCAGGCTGGAGAACAGGTCACTGCTACCTGGGATTCCGGTGGTTATGCCATGCAGCTTGAACCTGGAGATTATCTGCTTACCTTTAATCATGATGAATTTGAAGAAAAAGTGGAAATGGATTTTACCATGCCCGATGAAAATGTCCTGGTGGATCTGGTACTAGAGCCAGATGATTTACAAAATCAGACTGACTCTTCTGACCTCTCCATCCAGTCCATAGTCATAACCCCTGAAGAGCCAGAGGCAGGCCAGGAATTCACAGTAGATGTAAGCATAGAAGAACTGGCAGGTGTAGAGACTGAGAACCTGACTGTTAACCTGGAGATAAATGATACGGATATAGACGAGACCAAATACGTAGACCCGCTGCAGGAAACTGAGACCACTGTCAGTTTCGAAGATCTGGTGATTTATGAGGTCGGGGAATATATCATTGAGGTTACGACTGATGCGGATAATGCTTCCCAGGCAACACAAACTAAAGAGTTTGCGATTTTAGAAGAAGACGCCTCTCAATTCCTGACAGTCACGGAAGAACAGCTCCGAGGGGCTGCCTCCGGCCTAATAGACGGGGATGGGTCTTTTGCCATAGTACATGAAGATATTGAGTATACCTTTGAGGATTCCGAATATAATATTGATACCTCTCAGGTTGCTGATATGTCCGGGATTTTCGCTGGTACGGACTTTAACGGGGATATTGGTTACTGGGACGTCTCAAACGTAGATGATATGAGGTCAATGTTTTTCCTGGCCGAATCCTTTAATCAGGACATAGGCGACTGGGACGTCTCAAACGTGCAGAGTATGAGTTCTATGTTCTCGGAAGCCGGGTCCTTCAATCAAGATATAGGCGACTGGGTTGCACCAAACGTGCAGGATATGAGTTCTATGTTCGTGGGTGCCCGTAATTTTAATCAGAACATAGGTGACTGGGACGTCTCCAACGTAGATGATATGAAGGCCATGTTCCTGGGTGCCGAAGCCTTTAATCAGGACATAGGCGACTGGGAGGTGTCCAATGTGACAAACATGAAAAAGTTGTTCGAAAACGCCGGGTCCTTCAACCAGGATTTAGGCGACTGGGAAACATCCAGCGTACAGGATATGAGTTATATGTTCCAGGATGCTGAATCCTTTGATCAGGATATAGTACGCTGGGATGTTTTCAAAGTGCAGGATATGAGAGCCATGTTCTGGGGAGCCGAGACCTTTGATCAGGATATTGGTGAGTGGGAAACATCCAGCGTACAGGATATGAGTTATATGTTCCGGAGTGCTGAGTCCTTTAACCCTGAGTCCTTTAACCAGGGTATAGGGGGCTGGGACGTCTCAAACGTGGATGATATGAGATCCATGTTCGATGGAGCCAAGTCCTTTAATCAGAATATTGGTGACTGGGACGTCTCAAACGTGCAGGATATGAACATGATGTTCGCCGGCGCCTCTTCCTTTTACCAAGATATATCCGGATGGCATGTTCCCCATATCCCCGAGGAACCATTTGGATTTGCAGGCGGTTCTCCTTTGGCGGAAAATGAGCACCTTCATCCCTGGGGTGACGAGGATGACGAGGGTAATTCCCAGGCAATAGAGTTCATGGGATTAGAAAAGGAAAAAGACATCCTTGGAGACGGTGAGTTTATCTAAACAAACACAATATTCCAATACACCACAGGCCTGACCCCGGTGATAATTATACTGGAGCCGGGGTCACCTGGTGTGATTTGAGCAGCAAAGACCGGAACAGCTGACTTAGGAGACCAGGGTAGCATAGAACAGCGAATACGTGATGTCCAACCAGGATTGGGAGCTTACTGCCGACTCCCTGAATGATTTCCGAGCGTCAGTGGACTACCAGAACGGCAACCTCTCCGACCAGGACGACTTCAACAAAGAGGTCGACCTCCATTTCATGAATGGCATATTTTGGGTAACACGCCCCTCGAAATGCCCATTTTATGGGCTGCCTGGAAGCTTCTTTCACCCTGAAAAAAATAACCAAGGCAAAAAAAAGATGACTTCCTGGTTGAAATCCATTATGATCTCCTTGTAGCAAGAATACTCAAGTCTTAAAACATCTTTTCAGGTCATCTTCTTTTGTTCATACCTGAACCGAGCAATTCTCACTGCCATTGCTCAAGAGAGGTGAATTATGCCCTCCTCAGCCAATTATAAGCAAGATCCTGTGGATAAAAGCCAGACAGATGCCCTGGTAAGTCAGTCAGATTCAATTGCCCAGCACAGCAAAGTGGATTCCGGACAGACCGGGGTCTCTTCAGGACGGGTTGTGTTTGCAGCTTATGATTCCGGATACGGTCGGGAACTATGGATTTCCGACGGCACTTACGAAGGCACCGGCCTGCTCAAGGACATTCAGCTTTAAAAGAAGGAGGCTATAATGAGCAATTCAACACAACAAAACTCTGTATTTCAGGTAAGCTCTGCAAACAACCAATCCCCCCGTTTTGTTTTTGTTGGCAATGATGGCCAAGATGGCCATGCTTTATGGCTTACTGACGGTACTGAGGCCGGTACCGAGCTGGTGAAAGCCTCCGACCAGGACAGCTACACTAGGATTTTTTCGATGGAGCTGCTAACAGACGGCCAGGTCCTGTTTGACGCCGGAACCCGGGGTCTGTGGATTACCAACGGGACACAGGATGGAACCCGTCCGGTCTTCGACCCGGGCATTACTTATGATTCCGGCCCATTGGAGCCTGCGGACCTGACCCAAGTCACTGACGGGATTGTTGTCTTTTCTGCGAGATCTAGGGGTGAACCGTATCTTGTCCGGGAATTATGGGTATCGGACGGTACCCCCGGAGGCACAAGGCTTCTAAAGGAGATCAATCCCACGAAAGATAACGAAGGCAACGCGCTGGGCAGCCGCCCCCTGCACTTCCATCGCCTTGGAGACCAGGTCTTGTTTTCTGCCATCGACGAAGGAGACATGGCAGCCAATCGAAGCTTGTGGGCCACCGATGGCACCCAGGGCGGCACTATTCGTCTTCTGGATTCTGATACATTTTACATGTTTTCTCCCAGATCCATCGGCACGGACAAGCTCCTGTTCCAGTGCCTATCAACGGATGAGGACGGTACGTCTTATTGGGTTACGGATGGCACCATTGCCGGGACAGTGCCGCTGGGTGACTTCGGATTACAGCCGGGGAGCAGGTTCCATACCTATGCAGAACCCGACGGCCGGGTAAGTTTCTGGAGTAACGGGCAGTGGAACCTCACCGACGGTACTAACGCAGGAACCCGTGTTATGGGCTCTGCCCCGGGTCTTACAGATGAGGGCCCGGAGCCCATCACCTTCTTTCGCGGTGGAGGCGAAGGCCCATATCCTTCACAAATTTTTTATTCCCATGCGGTCACTGACCATTTGACCCTTTATTCAGCGCGAACCCAAGAAATTAGTGCTGAGGGCAATTTCATATATGGTGGTAACGGGTTGTGGCTTACCGACGGCACCGAGTCCGGAACCGATCTGGTGCGGTTGTTCGATGGTCGACCACGCGACTTCTTCACACTGGACGACGGCAGCACACTCTTCGCCGTTGAAGGTGGCAGCGATGGAGGGTTATGGGTCACGGACACCACGACCAACGTTATGCAGAAGCTCGCAGAAGGGGTCTTCGACCTTTCGGGCACCCATTTTAGGCCTACTCATCTCGGTGACAACCGGATTCTTTTCCGTACCGGGGAACATTTGTGGGTCACCGATGGCACCATTGCGGGAACGGAGCAGTTGCGGGATGACTCAAGAGGTGTTAGACTTTCTTTGCCGGACGGTACTGTTCTTTTTACAGGCACGGATTCGTCACTCTGGAGTACGGACGGTACGGGGGATGGAACATACCAGTTGATTGAGGAATACGAGCCTTTCCAGATCCGCGATTTGTTGAGCTACCTGGAAGAAAACGTTCATTCAGTGGAACTGGGCGGCGGCCGCTACATTGTGCCCTATGCAACCCCCGAGGTCGGCATGACCACTGAACCTTTCCTGATGGATACCGGGACCGGTAGCTTCAACCTGATCAGTGAAATCAATCCCGACGGATGGGGAACCAGAGCGCTCTTCATGAGGCTCGATTCAAGTGCCATTGACAACATCTTGCCACCACTGCGATTCAGTCTGGAGGGCATGGTATCTACCCTGGCATTGGATGAATTCTTCTTTGACCCTCTGGGGGAGGAACTGGACTACCAGGTCGGTGGACTGCCGGAAGGCATGCAGTACGACGCCGATTCCCGTGCCGTCACCACTCTTGAGGGCATTGCCCCCGGAGAGCATACCATCACGGTAACCGCAGCCAACCCACAAGGTGACAGCGTGACTGACGAGTTTGACTGGACCGTAGTGGATACCGGTCAGTTGCTGATTGACTCTACAGGTGATTGGTTGATACCCCAGGAAGACGGTCCGATTTATTCGGAACTGGGCAGCACCATCCTTGTAGGCCACAAGGATGGCGATGGCTGGCTGCTACGACTGGAGGAAGGGCGAGTAGCCATTGAGGATGGCACCTTGGAGATCATGGATGGGCAGTTCTGGTCAGAAACCCTGAATCTGGACAGTCCGCTTATGGAAGGTAGCTTTAATGTAGATATGCAGAGCCTTGAGGTATCAGAGTTCGAGGACACTAACAGTCCGGACAGCTATCGCCTGGTGGCGCAAATGATTGGCCTGGAGTTCGCAGACCTTACTATCCGCCCTGATGAACTGCTTTTTGATACAGACCTGCGCTTTGGTGAAGGCTTTGTCACCCTGGATACCGATGGAACGCCGCTATTGCTGAGCACCTTGCCTGAGGGGCCTATGTTTTCACCCCGTATGGCTGGAGTGGGAACAGGACGCTGGTTTAAGGATGATGATGCCCTGAATCTGAGTGTTCCCGGGGGCTCTCTTTCCCTGGAACTCTCTAATTTCGGGGTGTACTACGATGCTGTAGAGGACACCTTCGACTTCAGCGGCAAAGCCGAGCTCAGCTGGGGGGGCAAGGTTCAGGACCAGTTCCGGGTCATAGGCGTGGATACTGCCCGCAGCATGGAGCTGGATCTGGCCGGAGATGCAGTTGACGATGATGCTGGGCTGTTCACCCGGGGAGAGAATTTTCTGCGTTTTTCCCCTGGCAGTGAGGAAGAGCCGTGGTCCTGGGACGTGTCCGGATCCATAAGCTATTCCGCCAAGTCTGTCCCTGGCTATGTGGAAACCACCCGTCCTTTGATTTCAGAGCTTGGTCTGGAACTGGATACTACAGAGTCCAGCTTTGGTGGCAACATTAAGGGCCAGGCTCCGTTTCTGGCTTCCGGAGTGGAGCTGGAGATTGAGCTGGGGGCCTTCTGGGATCCCATAGAACTGGAGAAGCTCAAGCTGGGCCTGGACGGTCTGAATGCTCCTCTGGGCTCCACACCGTTTTTTATTCAGGGCGGTGAGCTTGGCGTGGATGGCTTGTCCGGCCGGGATGAGGAGAGTGCTCTGAGTTATCAGGGCAGGATCAAGACCACCCTGGGTCCGGATACCACGGTTACTCCATCGCCCCTGCACGGAAGTCTTGGCGGCGAGTTCACCACCGGGGACATTGGTCTGGATTTTAAAATCGATTCCAAGGTGGGCTACTTTGTACCTGGTGTGGTGCAGAGCTTCACCGATCCCCTGGTGCGCTGGTTTGGTGTGAATCCTGCGCGTATCAACGACTTCACCCTGCTGGAGGCCACGGGTGATATAGAATACGACCTGGCTTACGGAGACATTCAGACCTCACTGGGAATTGAGCTGCTGGAAGGCGTGGTCAGCGCCCAGGCCCAGCTGGAGCTCTACACCCGGGGGGATATCAGCCATGTGGACGCCTCCATGGTAGCTACTCTGCACATGCCGGAAGCGGTTCCGCTCATTGGCGGACGCGGTACTTCCGGAACGGCTATGCTGGAGTACGTCGGGGACGGTAATGGTCAAAACAGCAGCGTTGCGGCCTGGCGTACCATAGACCTGCCCTTCGGCCTCAAGACCGGTGTCGGGTTGCGGGCTGATTTCGCCGGCAATGTTGAGCTTCTTGGTCAGCGACAGATTGAGGAGATTGGCAGCTGGGAGCTGCACGAGGATCTAAGTGTGGTCGTGCTCACCGCCCGCTGGGAGGAGGCGGCCACGGACCGCACTCTGGAGCTCATTACCCCTGATGAGACCGTGCTCGGCGAGGCTGAGTGGTCGGATCACGAGGATATTGTCCTGGTTCAGGAGCTCTCCGACGATTACGGGCGGGCCGTGGCCCTGCAGAATCCCGCCCGTGGCACCTGGGACCTTCGCCTGAGCGATGAGAGCGGCCTGGGCGAGGTGACCTACGATGCCAGCGAGATGTTTCAGGGGCCGAGTACAGAGATTTTGAGCGTGGAGGTTGATGCCGGGAGCGATCAGGTGCATATAGTGTTCGACACCGAGCTTCAGGATGCAGACAGCGGGGTGGTGCAGCTGTATGCAAGCCTGAGCCCTGAAACTGTGGACGAACTGGGCCGGCGCATTACCACTGATGCCATTGAAGTTGTTCAGGGGCAGCAGGAATATGTCTGGGATTACCGGGAAATGGCTCCTGGGACTTACTATGTGAACGCCGTGACCACAGCCGAAGGTCTGGCTCCGGACCATGCCTTTTCTGATGAGCCTGTGGAAGTTGTTGGCAGCGCAGATCTCGTGCTCTCTGTGGAACAGGAAAAGGGGCCCATAGAGGAAACATTTCTTTTGACCTTTACAGTGAGCAACGAGGGTGAGCGGGATTCAGGGTCCGGTATTCTGTCCATAGATGTTCCCGAGTCCCTTGTGGGCTATCAGCCAGATTCTGAGTTTCAGTCATTTACTGACAAGGTGACTGAAGTAAATTTTGAAAATATAGCAGCTGGTGACAGCGCTGATTTCGAGTTTCTAATACCGGCCGATTTTGAGGATCCTGCGGTTCCGCTGCAGGCCCAGGTTCAGGCTGCAGTTTACGACGCCGACCCGTCCCGCAATCAAATACTGTACGGGCTTTTTCCGGCATCGGAAGAAGAACAAGATGATGATGACGACCCCTTGCTGCAGGATTTTGAGTTTCATACACAAGTGGATATTGCCGTGGGCTCCCCTTTCTCGGAGCTGTTTACGGATGTGCAGGCCATGTATACCCATTACCAGGTCTGGACTGGGCGAATTGAGGATGGTATTGTTTTAGACGGCAACTCTTCAGGCTGGATACCTGCTGAGCATCTTGATGATTATAGCGTTGGTTATGAAAACTTAGAGCACAACACTTTGTATGTCCAGGGATGGAAACAGGGAGCCCCGCCAGGGGGCTGGCACAGCAATGCCTGGAGGGATGGGGATTATTTTGATTTTCCTGGTCCCCCGGAAATCGAGTTCAACGTTGACTCAGACATCTCTGTAGGCACTTCCTTTTCCGAGCTGTTCACAGACCAGGACGACACTACGACCTGGTATCAGTTGTGGACAGGCGAGCTGGACCAGGAAGGGGTGGTCCAGGGTTCAGTGGTGGATACTGAAGCCGGCGGCGGCTGGGTCCGGGCTGAAGATCTAAACGGGCTTCAGGTCACCGGAGACCAGGCCGGGCACAACACCATTTATGTCCAGGCTTACAGTCCCGAGCTGGGAATGCGTGACTGGCAGTCCAATGACTGGCAGAATCAGGAATATTTCGGATTTCCAGAGCCCTGGGGCTATGAACTGGCAGCACAGCATAAGCTGATCGTCCATCTGGACGATGGTTCCAAAGGAAATGTGGCCGATTTACCTGTTGCAGTTGCAGATTATGTTAATTCAGATGATTCCGGCAGCCTTGCCCTGCAGGGAGTGCAGGATGAGCAGGATTCCGGCGATTTGTTTAGTTAGTTTCCCTGATGCGGGCTATGCCCACCCCCAATTTTTTTCACGCAAAGGTGCTAAGACCGCAAAGCCGTCAACCATCAACCGTCAACTGCGTCTGCAAAAGAGACTTTTTGCATAAGCATCCTGGATCACAAATGATTCATTTTGACCAGCATCTGCGTCACCTTTTTCTCGGTCAGTCCTATGCGGATTTTCTCTCTCCAGGACGTTTTTCAGCCCCCTGGTATCAGTTATGGCTTTCTACAAAGGACAACAAAGAGAAAAAACCCCTGATCTCTGAAAACAATGGATGGGTTGAGGCCCGGGATCTTTTTTCCCTGCGTCTTGAGCATGACAATGCACAATACGATATCCTGTGGTGGAGGGAAGTGTCCGGCAGATGGAACTCTGTAAACATAGCCCCTGGTGATTACGACAGTTATGTAAGCGATCTTTTTTCCCATGAACCGGCCTGGCTTCGCATCTGGACCGGTCGCAACGACGGCGATGGCTTGAAGGGATCCCTGGTTGATGTCGGTCACATATACGGCCCTGATGCAGCTCCGGGCTGGATCAAGACGGAGGATCTAAGAAAACTTAAAACCGATGTCTCCCGTCTGGATCACAATGAGATCTGGGTCAAGCCTGCCGGTGGGGAATGGCAGAGTGCAGATATTGATTTTATTTATCCTGTGGACTTCAGTTCATTACAGCAAATAAATATAATGGAACACTCATACGCTGACCTGCTGGATTTTAAACCCTTTGCCTCTGAATGGTACCGGATATATACAGGGGATGAACATGGTGCTGTTCCGGTGCAGACCGGGCTTGCCAATGGATGGATCCAGGCCGGGGAGCTGGCAGAACTTACTCTGTCAGCAGAGCACTCTTCTCATGATACCTTGTGGTGGAAACCGCAAAATGGTAAGTGGCAATCTGTATCCATCGGACCCCAAGATACAGGTCTTAGTTTTGCCCGGCTTTTTACCCATGCTCCGGGATGGGTGCGGATATGGACCGGCAACAGAAGTGATGACGAGCTTACCGGTTCTTTTGTTGATACCGGCCATCTTTACGATCATGGTGAACCTGGCTGGATTCTTCTGAGCGATCTTAAGTTAATTGAAGTCGATGCAGACAGACTTGATCATGATCTGGTCCGTATAAAGCCTGCTGACGGTGAGTGGAAGGAAAGAGATGTTGCCTTTACTGCTGATCAACTCCAGCCTCAATTGGAGGCAGGCTTTACAGGTTCAGAATTATTTCATGCCGGGCAGGAGTTTTCTCTGGAGCTGGAGGTTTCGGAGTCAACGGGTGCAGAGATAGAGAACCTTGCTGTCCATTTCAGGATAGCAGGTTTGATTGACAAGGTTGTCGAAGCAGGAGATCCCAGATGGTCCGGGCTGGACGGGAATACCCGGACTATAGTGTTTGAAGATCTTTTAATCCAGGAGCCAGGTATATACAATGTCCAGGCTCAGGCCTTTGCAGACAATGCACAGGAAGCAGAGTTCAGCCAGGATATCACCATAGCTGCCCAGGAGTTTTCCGGACGACGTGAGGTAAGTATCGAACATATTTCCGCCGGTCGCGTGGGGAGCGAGATTGAGGTTCAGGCCTGGGCCTCTCACCTCGGCAGAAATGGTCAAGCCGTATTTACCCTGCATCAGGGAGACTTCTCCCACAGTGAAACCATCCCGCTGCAATGGGAACAGCCTATAAGCAAGCCACTGTCATTTACTTTCAATGACACATCTTCGTTAAATCCTGGCCCGGTAAACATGACTGTCAGTCTCAGCGATAGTGGAAGAAGTTTCAGTGCTTCCCAGGATTTTGCACTATACCAGCACGAGGAGGAATTCAACTGGCAGTGGGCCGATGTTGAGCAGCAGCCCTATGACTTGATCGGACATATGCTGGTCAGACTGGAGGACAGTGATAAAACCAGCATGGGAACCGGTTTTCTCATTTCTCCCAGGCACGTAATGACCAATGCCCATGTTCTTTCCAGCAACAGCTGGGAAAGCGATTTGAGTGAACTCAAGGCGGCTGAATTTTATCTTGGCCGCCAGGGAGCCACTGCAAGTCAGGAACAGGAGGACAACCTCTATCAGGCTGTGCAGGCGCACATGCAGAGATACAAGTGGGATGATCACTGGCCCGATACTGATATGGCGATAATTACACTGGACCGGGAAGTCGATCAAAATGACGGCCAGGGACATTTTCAGTGGTTCTGGACCAGTGCGGACGATGAAGAGCGTGATCTGCGTGGAAAGGAAGTCACCTGGTCCGGATACCCTGCCAGAGGAGTTCATCAGGGCGAGGATGATGGTGAAGGGCTCTATTTTCAGTGGTCATCGCAAGGTGAAGTAGACAGCTATCGCATCGGCCATCCGGATTATGGTGCCCAGAGCGGGGGTTTTAAGCTTGCTCCGGATATGTACGGATCCCGGGGGGCAAGCGGTTCCCCTGTTTTTTTTCAGGAAGATTCTGGAGATTATTACTTTGCAGGAGTTTATGCCGGAAGCGGCAGCAGCAAAGCCCCACTGGTTTCTGCCCTTGATAAGGCAGCTTATAACTGGGCTTTGTCCATAGTGCAAAAAGATGGCTATTTTCTTGAGAAGGAGTTGCTGGAGGACATGAGCAGCGGACCTTCTCCTGTCCAGCTGGATTCATTAAATCAAGGTGAACAGCACAGGGAAAATACTGAAGTTGACCTGATGGGGGTCCATGAAGAACCAGGGGGTCTTCCCGACTCTTGCTTTGTTTAGAAGCTGCTTTATCCTGGCGGCCCGGCAACGAACAGGCGGAATCATGAAGCTTTTCTCTTCAGTTAATTTGAAATTTTCGCTGTTGCTTTATCAGGACAGTCAAAATCTCTCGCACAATACTCTGAATTTATTACGTTTTTTCTATATTGTTTTAAAGTCCCGATGTGTTTACGATATAAATATTTGAGATCATAAGGTTTTATTTCTTTGACTATTTACTGATAACTGATAATTTTTTGCTTGCAACCAACAACTGATAACTGATAGCTTAAACTTATCCTGCCTGGAAAGTATGTCCTTGGGTTTCATGTAGCAAGTCCAGATAACAATTAACAGATAGAGGAGTTGTATATGTCCATCATTTTTCCACCTGTAGGTCAGGTTGAGTTAGGTCTGCCTTTTTCTGAACTTTTCCAGGATACTGACCCTGAAGCTACACATTATCAGTTATGGACAGGTTTGATTGAAGATGGTGAAGTAAAGAAGGGATTTACCTTGAGAGCTGCGGATGGTTCACCCTGGATTCCGGTCGAAGAGCTGGACAACATGTCTGTAGGTATTAATCAGCTGGAGCACAACACCCTTTATGTACGCAATTATTCTACTGAAGTCGGTGACTGGGCAAAAAGAGATGACGTACCCTTTCCTTCAGAGATTTCAATAGAATTGCAGGAAGAGACAAATGTTGTAGGCGAAGATACTCCTTTAAGTGACATGTTCAGCTATGAAGCCGTCATTCCAGAGGACCAGATCTGGTTTCAGGTGACTGTAGACGGCGAACATCTTGATACCCGGCTGGGTCGTGGCTGGGTTCGGGGCGATCACTTGGACGAAGAGCTTTTCCCGGCTCAGGCCGCCGGGAGCGAGATCTCGGTTCTTCCTTATTATGCCGGAGATATTCAGACTCAGGAGAAAAAGTCATGGAATGTAGCCAGGGAGCAGGAGTTTGAATTCTTTATTGACAGATATTATCTGACCCAGGACACTTCTTTAAACGACTTGTTCAGTTTTATTTCTCCCACCGGCTTTGAAGCTGACTCTATCTGGTTTCAGGTGACAGCAGGCGGTGAACCTCTTGACACCCAGGTGGGCCATGGCTGGGTCCGGGGTGATCGCCTTGATGAAGAGATACTCCCTCGAGCGGATGCTGGCAAAGAGATAAGCGTTGTACCTTATTATGCTGGCGATTTTCAGGAAAACGAACAGGTGAAGTGGCTGGTTACTGACAGGCCGGCAGAGCTCGGCTTTGCTGAAGATGCTGTTTTAATCAGTCCTGAAAGCCCTGAAGTTGGTGATGATATTACCTTTTCTTCTCAGGTCTTTGAAACAGACGGGGTTGAAACAGTAGAGCTGTGGGCTGAACTTACTGTATACAATGGGCAGGGCCAGACAGTCCATTCTGATGAAGTGTCTGCTTCCTTTCAGATACAGGAAGACTCTTATAATTTTGAGTTTGAGACCTGGGATGATGCCATTGAAGGTGAATACACCGCTTCTGTAACTGTGGACGCCCTCAATGCCGACAGTTTGAACGCAGAATTTGATTTTGAGGTCCTGGATCCTGCACCGGCTTTTTTCAGTGTCCAGGAGGTGGATGCTCCTGATGTTGTTCAGGGAGAGCATGCCTCTGTTTCTGTTGATATTAAAAACACCGGGGATCTGCCTGGTTCACAGGACATACTCCTTGTTGTCGACCCAGATGGAGAGGAGCTTGAATTCCCGTCTGATGAACCCCTGGAACTGGCAGGGCAAGAGGCCGGCGAAGTTCAGTTCACCGGACTGGACTTGCATGGCCTTGAGGCGGGAAGCTACGATCTGCTGGTTATAACTGATAACGACGAAAAAAAATTTGGTGATCACCTTAATATTCTTGCCCCGGCTTATTTTTCAATAGATGAGGATTCCATAAAGGACCTGGTGATAAAAGAGGGGCAACAACAGGCCGACTTTTCTTTTGATGTATCCAACTCTGGAGAGGTGTCCGGTAAACAAGACATTGAGCTTGTCATTGTCCGGGAAGACCAGGATGATCTCGTTGAAGTGCTGGAGGATTTTAATTTACAGGCCGGAGAGACGAAAACGGCTCATTTTGAAATATCGGGCATTGAGGATTTGACACAGGGCAGTTATGATTTCCAACTCAGCACTGAAGATGAGCAAATAACAGTGCCCAGCGCACTTTTAGTCCGTGACCCGGACCAGGCATGGGCATCAGTGGAGGCGGTAGACCCTGTTTTCGAGGGCAGCCAGGAAGTGACAGCAGTCTTTACAGTGGACAATATTCATGAATTTCAGGGCGATGTATTTGTTGCAGTGACAGACGATGCCGGACAGGTACTATCTGATGAGAAAAGGATAGATGAGGACTTAGAAAGCGAGACCTTCAGCTTTGAACTTTTTGAGCCCTTGATGGCAAAAGAAACTTTAACAGTAGGCATTTATGAGGATTCAGAACTTTCAGAAGAGCTAGATTCCAGTGAGGTCAGGGTACCTGAGTCTGCCCGTTTCGTTGTCCAGAGCTTTGAGCTTGATCCTGTCCTGGAAGGAGACATTCTGGAGGTTACCGCCGACATATTGAATACTGGTGAGCTCCAGGACACCCAGGATATCATTCTTGAACTTGACGGTGACCAGATCGCAAGCCAGGAGATGATGCTGGGTGGAGGCGACTCAAAGGAGTTTGCATACAACCTGGATACCTCGGATCTTGAACTGCAGCCAGGAGATTATCAGCTGGCCCTTAGTACTGATCAGGACAGTCAGGAACGTGATTTCACTGTACTTGCTGAGCCTTATTTTGATATAATGGACTTTGTGGACGTTGAAGTTGCACGTGGTCAGACAGTGGCAATATCAGCGGATATCCACAATACCGGCGATGTACAGGCAAACAGGCAGGTCATGCTCTACCTTGATGATATCGAGCTGGAAAGCTTTGAGATGACTCTTGAAGGTGGAGAATCCGCTGAGTTTGCTTTTGAGCTGGATTCTTCCGATGTGCAAGGCGATATGCTTGATACTGGCGAGTATACCCTCGGTCTGGATACAGAGGATGCCACCAGCAATGCCTTGTTGAATGTATTTGAGCGGCCTGTCAATATACTGCAGGCTGAAAGTGGTGTAGATGAGCAGACTCTTGCTGGTGATACAGAAAGTCAGAATGCCTTTGTATTCGAATTCGATTCTTCCCAGGATGGTCCCCTGGCGGATTTTGGAGATGTTCTTATTGAAAACTACCAGCCAGATGATCTCATCTTGTTCTTAGACCAGGAAAATATCTGGAACGCTTCCAGTGACTTTAATGATTATGATATTTTATCCAGTCGTGATGATGGTGTCGAGATCAGCTTTTCTCTGGTACCGCCTTTTTCGAATCAAATATTTATTGAAGATGCTGAGCTGGATGAAAGGGTCCCCTGGTCCTATCTTGATGACATTAAGGATGTGCATATAGAAGTTGAACATACGGAGGTTGTTCAGCAATCAGGTATGGAAGAATATATCAGAAACATTCTGTATCCTGAACAACACACTGTCTCATTCAACATTACCGATGATAATGATGAATCCCTCGAAAATGTAAACCTTGTGATTGAAAATTCAGACAGCTATCAGGTCGTAACTGATGAGCATGGTTATGCAGAGCAGAAAATAACTGACGGTCAATATAATTTTACCGCGAGACTGCCCGGTTATGACTACTATGAAGGAAGCTTTGAAGTTGACGGTGACGACAAGCAGATAGATCTGGAAATGGAAGAAGCTGTGTTCAATGTGGTCGAGATAGAAAGTGATCCTGAGCGGCAGGAGACCATTTACGGTGATCCAGGCATGCGGGATTTTTACGTGCTTGAATTTGGCTCCAGTCCGGACCGGGCGCAGGCAGATTTCGGTCAGGTCAACATAGGGGATTACAGCCATGATGAGGGAGATTATATTCTTTTGCTCGATGAAGACAACAACTGGAGCAGTACTCAGGAATTTGAGGCTGACAGTATCCAGGACAGTGATGAAGGGGCTCTGATTAATTTTATTAACTCTCCAGGTGACCCAGAGCAATGGTTGCAGATCGACGGTACCCGTGTTGACTCCCAGGACCCTCCCTTTGTATGGTCAATCGAGGATATCGAGGATGTCAGGTTTGTGGTGGAGGAAAGTGCAACAGTCGAGGCCATGGGTATCGAGCAGTATATCCTCCAGGAGGTCCTTGCTGCATAACTCTTTCGTAAGCATCCTGAAAGATACTCAGTTGTAGTTGTTGTCCCCAGGCCTGCGGCCTGTCTCGCACTTATTTTTCTAAATCTTACATCTGAAAATTATTTATCAGAAAAATAAGTGCGGGGACTGTCCCCAGTCACTCCAGAGGCATGATTCCGGCATCCCCTGAATGGTTAAGAAAAGAGATATTTGAAGGATTACCAGGGTTAATAGATGGATAAAGAAAAAAAACATTTTGTCCTGACTCCCTGACTCCCGGTTTAATGCCCTTCGGGCTTGCTCTGAGAGCAATTCACCCAGTTAAACAGACCTCTGGTCTACGGCATAGCCGTGTTTAACCGGGTAAAACGGGACAGGCGGAAAGCCAGGCCCAAAGCTCATTTTTATTGATTTATTGTTCCCACGCTCTGCGTGGGAATATCTTCCGGACGCTCCGCGTCCACGCTTTTTTTACTTGAGTGAGGTAATTAAAGGTTGACATGGCAAGCCTTTCCAGGTTAATTGATTGTTTAAACATCTGATCACTTCAGGTTAGTTGAATTATTTATCAGGTTAAGATTCAATGATTTTGGCTACTTACCGGGTAACCATTTTGTATTGCAATATTAAAGCTAATTTTATAAATAGGTAATTGTTCTGCCCAAGTTTATAGTCAAAAAAATTATCGCACAAGGTTCAGGTTCTATCGCATGTTTCGACATCACAACTGTCCAGATTTGTTTTAGGTCCAACTGCCTGCAATCATAAGGATTGTTTTAATATGTTAACAATTAACTTTAATTTCAGTTCTCAAGTGATCAATATTAAGGCCGTATCTATTTGACTTTTCAAAAACACTTAACTCGCAAGCTCTTAAGTCTTTAAGTCTGTTAAATATATAAATTCGATTTTGTAACCTTAGCAAGGAGGAAGCTAGGTATGGCTACCCATGAATTTTTTTCTGATCTTTTTGAATTTCCGGAGGGGGTTACCCACGTTCGCCTTTGGACAGGTGAAATGGAAGGCGAAAATCTTCTCGGTGGCTCAGCTGTAGAGTCAGATATGAGCCTTGGACGTGGCTGGTTTAATGTCAACGACCTGGACAAAATCAGTCTCAGTGATATTCCTTCAGGTCACAACAAACTCTATTCCCAGTTTCATTTTGAAGACGGAACTACTGAGGAGTGGCAAAGTCAGACAATTGGAAATACTCCAGCTTCTGATGATTCCGCTGATAGTTACACCTTTGAAGATCTGATAGATTATTCCACAGATGTAACTCATGTTCGCCTCTGGACAGGAGAAATGAATGGTAATGATGTAATTGACGGTTCAGTTGTCGAGTCTACATCAGGTTTAGGGCGTGGCTGGTTTAGCGTAGAAGATCTTAAAAGCTTGGATTTATCTTCCATCGCAGCCAATCACAATTCTCTCTATGTTCAGGCCCATTACGATGATGGAACTACAGGTGACTGGAGCAATCACGCTGTTGATTTCAAACAGTTTAATGGTGACTCTCCCGCCTCTGATGATTTTCCTACAGTAGATATTCAGGCAGAGGAACAGTCAGATAAAGTTAGCGTTCTTGATAGTATTGATAGAAATACCACCCTGGATCAGATGTTTACCTATACCCAGGATGTAGAGTGGTTCAAAATCACCATAGGCGATAACGAGCTGAATAACGGCAAATGGTTTAGAGCCGATACATTGAGCAGTTACACCTATACTTTAAATCAGGCACGTGATGGTGTTCCTATAAGCTACCAGTACTATGACGGGCAAGACATCTCGGAGTGGTACTCTCATGATGTAGAGCCTGTACTTCCTACCCAGAAGTTCACCCTCACTGAAGCTATCGGCGAAAAAGAGGACGTATATGTCGATGTAGACCCGATTACTGAGACACATATTTACTGGGGGTATTCCCTGTGCAGCGACTGCGATGACCCCAAGGGCATTTCATTGACTCGCCTGTTCCAAAGTTTGGGCGGAGAAGACGGAGATGGTATTCTAGGAGCCTTAGACGGCATTTTTGGATTCGGGGAGCCAATGAAAATTGAAAGCTTCCAGCCCATTCTTGATCAAATCAAAGCAATCACCGAGGCTGGAGTACTGGACGATCTGCAGGGTGCCGGAGCTATCGGAGAAGAGAATGATAATGTTCAGGTGGTGGAAGGCGATTCAAATATAATCTTCTTCGAAGATGATGGCACAGTAGTTGTTGAGCAGGTTCAGGGTAAAGAAGGCGACTACACAGGTAACTATGAAATAGTACTAAATATAGATAGCGCTGATGTGGTAGATGGTGAAGTGACCTTGAAGCTTGAGGCTTTTAATTTTCTGCACAATCTGCTCTTTGACGAGGACGGCTACTCGCGCCTGTTCGAAAAAGAAGTAACATATATGCCTCAGGTTAAGCTGAGTGAACTTTATCCTGATGCTGAAATTACAAAATATGGCGAAGATGCGGATCAAGACATTATGGTAGACCTCCATGAGGTCAAGGTAGAAGGCGGCAAGTACTTTAAGCCCATCGTACTTACTCCTGACACCAACAATGGTGGCACCATAGAAGAAGGCAACACCAGTGACAACGATACCCTGATAGAGGCTGGTCGCCTTGATCTGTTGCACCAGGCTTATATTGACGGCGGTGGCGGTTACAATACCCTGGAAGTAGACGCCAAAGGTCATTTCGCACAGCCGCTGCAGATGATGAACATTCAGCATGTAAGCATTGAAAACCTGCCCAACATCTATACTTATGATGATGTAGACGCTGACAATATTGGAGACGACTTCAATTATGGGCGTGATGGTGACGGTGATTTTCCGGATCCTGGTTATGGCTTAAGCGACAACCAGAACTCCATCCTCGATCTCGCCCGGGCACTGGATCTTGAGAAGCTGACTATTACCGAAGGCGGTTATCAGGGTCTTTTTGATGATGAAAATCTCAATGCTGGCAATCTGACTGTATCCGGCATTCGTAACGCAGCTGAACTGCACCTGCAGGGCGGTTTCAACAACCACCTGAACCTGCATTATGGCCGGGACAACACTGGTGATGGCATAGACATTGTTCTGCACAATGTCGATTTTAATCCTTCTGGCGATGCTGCTGAAGAAGGGCCTGATGGAGCACTTGGCTTCAACATCGCCCACAATGCCAATACCTTCAACTTCGACTCCCAGGGCGGAGACAACCATCTGGGCAATATCTCCAGCCTGTATAACGCTACCCTGACCACCATCAACGTCACCGGCTCTGCGCATCTGCACATTTCCGGAGATCTGAATAATATCTTCCGCGATGATCGTCCGGCTACATTCAATGCCTCTGAGAATGAGGGCGGTGTAGACATCAATTTTGATGGCCAGGAGCGCATCGTTTTTACTGGTTCCCAGGCTGATGATGAGTTTACTGCCGAAAATACTCGTGAAGTGATAGTTAATAATGCAGCTGGATCAAATCGCTATATTGTTGAGAGCAACGCTGATGCTTATGAAGACGGACACAGTAAGCTGCTAATCGATATCACAGACGAGACCGGCAACAACAAGTATGACCTGACCACAACAGAAGGCGGACACGTCCTGGTTTCAGCTGAAGGTGATGGCTCTAATGAGCTTGAGCTGTATGTTAACACACCAGAAGAAAACGGGAGCGAAGCCGAGAAAGTAGATATATACCTGGCAGGTGATCACAATGACGTAGAGATAGAAGGCGACATTGAGCTGGCTGACATCGTTCTGGGTGGCGATTATGGCGTTGTAGATATTGACGGCGAAGTCGAGACCCTGAATGTTACCCTGGAAGGTGGAAATGGTCAGGTATATGCAGAAGAAGTCACAGAAGCCAAAGTAGAAGCTTTTGGCGGTGACAATACAGTAGACCTTTATGGCGAAGATATCTCCGTATCCCTTGCTGGGGATGGCAATAATGTCTTCCTGAATGGTTCTTATGAATCTGATGGCCTTGGATATGGTGAGTTTACTAACGGTGCCTTGATTAATATCGAGTTCACAGAAGACGGCAGCAATGACGTCATTCTGGGTCATCCAGACGATGACCGAGAAGGCGGCGATGCTGGCGTAACCGCTCTGGAAGGCTCTTCCATAACCGGCGACGATGTTGCTTTGACCGTTCTGGAAGCAAGCGATCTGCGTGCAGCTGAGTTGGATGGTATCAACTCAGTGGTCATGAATGATGAGTTGACCCTTACTGTTGAGCAGTTTTTGGAAATCGGACCAGAGGGTTTTGAAGCCTATCGTGAGGTGTTTGGGGCAGAACAAACCCTGAACCTGATTGTAAAGGACGACACAGATCTAAGCGGTGTAGATTTGTCTTCTCTGCGTGACTTCAATTTCCATGTTGGAGGTGAGGTAGCACAGGCATCCGGAATCGAACTGAATTTTCTCATCACAAAGGGTGCAGAGTTAACTCTGACTGCCGAGCAGCTGCACTATCACGTAGATGAAATTGAAAGTGAGAAAGATACAGTAGGAAATGATCTCTTAGGTTCCGTCAAAATCGTTGGAGCTGGGCCTACATTCGATCCCTATACTGGATTTGAGTCAGACTACGATTTTGGTGGCTCCCTCTCCAGTGACTTTGATGGATCCGGAAACGTGACAGTTATTCGAGATGGTGACTTTGAGCGTCCTGGCGTAAGTGACACAGAGGATACTTTGACTCTGGTAAGCGACGAAGTAAGCCCCATTTCCGAAGACTTCACCACGTTGGCTCAGACCTTAGAAATTGTTGGTGACCAAGACATGGTCTTCGATGATGGCGCAGTGGTAAATATGACTACCAACGCCAAAGACGGCTTTACCCTGGATTTCTCTGGTTTGCAGGGCAACATGGAAGGCCTGACCCTGGCAGAGATCGGCGGAACCCGTACCATCAAAGAAATAATCGGAAACAGCAGCGATACCCGCATTGATCTTGAGCTGGATGGCAATGTTGGAGATGAAGATGATCCCCTGGTCACATCCGGAGTTGAGACTTACGTTGTTACCGATATGGACGGAAAAGACCGCTTTGTTTTTACCTCAGAAGTCACCAGAGATGTAGAGACACTGGGTCTTAGCGGCAACTATGAGCAATATCTCGTCTATCATAATGTTGAGCGCGGAGTAGATTTCCTCATGGAAGTCGATCTGGATAAGTATGACGGATACAGCGTGGGCACCCTGATAGGAAATTATGCTCGTTCCGGAGCTGATGCAGTAGTAAACGTAGAGCTTGCCGAAGGTGTTGACCTGCCTCAAGGCGAGGTAATGAAAGTTGCCGGCATTATGCTTAACAACGGCGACAATGCCACAGTTAACGTAACTGGCGGTGATACGGTTATTGAGGGTCTGGTAGGATTAAACGAAGAAATCTTTGAGGATTTTAGAGAATTCCATCCGGACAACTTAGCAGGCCTCACAGACGTCACATTTACCAGTGATAATGATGTTACCCTCAATGTTTATCATTTCAATTCTATGCTGGAATCTCTGGATGCCAGCGA
The DNA here is from genome assembly GCF_000174435.1 of Desulfonatronospira thiodismutans ASO3-1. Classification (NCBI taxonomy): domain Bacteria; kingdom Pseudomonadati; phylum Thermodesulfobacteriota; class Desulfovibrionia; order Desulfovibrionales; family Desulfonatronovibrionaceae; genus Desulfonatronospira; species Desulfonatronospira thiodismutans. The sequence continues at coordinate 43,571 of NZ_ACJN02000002.1, read as the reverse complement.
TGTAGATGGCGATATGACCCTTGTGATTGGCAAGGAATTTAGAGGAGTGGAATTAGGAGCAGTCAACTTTTCCGAAACAGATCTTACCGGTATTGACAAAGTAGTATTGGAAGAGGGTACCGAACTTACCCTGACTGCTGACCAGATAGTGGATATCACGGTAGACGATATCTCCGGCGAAGGTAAGCTTAACGTCACCGGTCTCTCCGATCAGGAAATTGACCTCTCAGCCATTGATGTGGATAACATCGGCACAGTGACCATTGCTGACGGCGACGTGATCACCCTGAATGAGAATACCAATCTTGGTAGGCCTGAAGAGGTGGAAATCGAAGCCAAAGAAAGCGATACTATTCTGGAGATGACTCAGGAGCAGTTCCTGCAGTTGAAGTATGCAGCTGAGGATGAAGGCTATGACATGGCCAGAGTGCATAGCGATAACGCAGAAAGAGACCCCTCTACAGGAAGATACTATACTTCCACTCTGGTACTTACCAGCCTGAGCAATGACTTCGGTGGTGATCCTCTGGATTTAGGCGGAGTTGAGACCGACAAACTGGTTATGCAGCTGGATAACTTCCAGGGAGAGGAAGGCACCAAAATAATAAATTTTGGTGATGGTATGGACGCTGATGATCGCCCTGATGTGCGCTTTGAGCTCTCAGGTGACAACGACATTACCAATGTTGAGGAAGATAACCTCTACGCTCCACAAAATCTGGAAATCCACTTTGCATCTGACGGCGAGTTTGCTGTAACCGCAGATCAGCTGCAGGCGTTTACAGAAGCTGGAGCCGAGTTCAGCACGGCTGAAGACGTATCTGCGACCATTAATATTGCAGATTATGAAGATCAGGTGTTCTATGCAGATCTATCCGAGATCTACGAGTCTGGGATAGTTATGGATGCTCCTGGTGTCTGGGTATGGGATTCAACAGAAGAGGTTGAAGATGGCGAGGAAATAAGCGTACTTAATATCTTCTCCGACGGCCTTGATTACACCGAGGTAGCCGAGATTGATCCCACACACCTGAATGGTGCAGAAGATTATGACAAGCTGGTAATCACCGGTGATCAGGATCTGTCCATTGTCGAACCCATTAACTTCCTGGGTGAAGACTTCACTCTGGACTTCTCCGGACTGGAAAGCAAGCTGGGCTGGGATGCTGACGATGACCGTGGAGCCAGCTATGTGACTATCTCCAACTTCGAAAATGTTGCAGAGGTTATCGGCAACGAAGAATACACCAGGCTTAATGTTGAGCTTAAAGGTGATGTTGCTGAGGCAGGCATGGAAAACGGCCTGAAATCCAGCGGCGTACACACATACGTTATGACAGACCTCAGCGAAGAAGACAATGATGGTGTATCGCATAACTTCTACGTCTGCGACCTGACCAAGGACCTGCAAACCCTGGGTCTGCAGAAGAACGGTGGAGACACCATTCATTTTCAGCAGGTCAACTGGGGTGTAAACTTCCTTATGGAAGGCGACGGTGCTGAGAACTGGAACGACTTACCCAAGGCTGATGGCAATCCCAATCAGTCCAACATTGGTACTTTGAAGGCCGATTTCTTCCATGAAGGTGCACCTGCAGTTGTAAATATCAACAACCAGGGCCAGGAACTGGGAGTGACTTCCGAAGATGAAGCCAGGGCACTGGTGGTTGATGGCATTGAAATGAATAATGCCAAGAGCCTTGATGTGAATGTTGAGGACGGCAATGCTCAAATCGGCAGCATCTTTGGTGTAAATGAAGGCGTTGATATTGGCGAAGATGACTTTGCAGGCCTCGAAGACGTAACATTCAGCAGCGACTATGATGTCACTCTGGATGTGCACCATTACAATTCCGTGCTGAAGTCCATCGATGCCAGCGACGTAGATGGGTATATGACCCTGGTGGTACAGGATGCAGATGAAGCACCTGGAGTCGACTTCTCCAGCACTGAGCTGACAGACATCGATGCCATAGTTATGGAAGACGGTTCTGATCTGACTTTGACCATGGATCAGATTCAGGCAATCGAGCCGCAGAACATTACTGTGCAGGACGAAGACGATGACGAAGCTACCCTGAACGTTGCTGACTTCAGCGATGAGCAGGTGGACTTCTCTGATATGGGTGTTGGTGAAGGCGTCAATATTGGCACAGTCACCATACTTGAGGGTTACGTAGGCGCACTGGATACAGATACCGTTCTGACCGGTGTGGATAAGCTGGTTATCCCCGAAGATTCCGAGCTGACGATCAGCGGTCAGCAGCTTTTAGAGCTGTTTAAGAGCGGAGCTGCTGTAGAAGGTGACGGTGCCTTGAACATCGAAGGTATTACTCAGGATCAGCTGGATGAAGCAGTAGATGCCTTGGACAATGATGCTGAACTTAACATCGGCGACGACATAACACCGGGTACGATCACATTTGATGGTGACGTGAGCATTCCGGAAGATCTTGGTCTGAGCAATCTGGATGTTGGTGATGGATCCTTCACTATAGTTCTTAGTGATGGTCAGACTATAGGCATTGAAAACTTCGACCTTGCTGATGGCCTGAAGATCGAGGGCGAAGAAGGTGCTACTGATAAGCCTCTGGTGTGGTTTAAGTTTATTGAACAGCCAGACTTTGAAGATACCATTGATGTAGGCCATTATCACTTGGTGGATCTCAAAATCCGTGACGAACTGATCAACAACTTCAGTGATAGCCAGGCTATTGAAGACCTCCTGGAAAATCTGGAAAACGCTTCCATACTGAACATAGAAAGTGTACCTCCTGAGGAGATACCATATGCCAGGTTCCGCGATGTTGTGGTTGAACCGGATGCAGTGCCTGACGGACTGACATTCAGTGCTGGCAAGTACGATGGTGCAGATGGCGAGAATGTTGAAGAGGTACGTGAGGTAGTCCTGACCCTGCAGGCTGATGGTGAAGATGCTGCAACAGTTAATGGACCTGTCGTAATTAATGATGGTGTGCATCGTGATCAATACACCATGCTGACCATCAATACAGAGGATATCTCAGGAGCCCAGGCTCTAACAGGCGATCCAGTAGTTATTGCCGGTAATATCGAGACTGATGGAGATAAGTCTGGTGAAGAAGGCGATCTGCTGGATATAACCATTAATGCTGTAGATGTGGACTTGGAGATAGAAGGTCAAATCGTATTCAGTGCAGAAAATGTAGATGAAGCTACAGCAACCTTGACCCTTACCGGAGACGCCAACGTAGATATCAAGGGGCTGGATACCACAGACTCGGCCATCGATCACCTCGTGATTGATACGGATGACTATACCGGTACCTTGAACATCCCCGGTGGATCAGATTCTCTGGAGATGGCTAATACCGAGACCTTGACCTTCACCGGTGGGGAAGAAGAAGCCTCCATTGTGCTGGACACAGTAGATGGCGGAGACGATCTTGAAGAGATTGATGCTTCTGATTATGCCGGTGATCTGGACCTGGGTGAGGTAAAGAACATCAACAGTGAAGACTTCACCTTTACAGCAGGAACCGGTCAGACCGAGATGGAGTTGAATGGTAACGAACTTGATGGTGTCTGGAGCTTCGACTTCAGCGATGCTGCTGAGAATAGCGTATTTGAGATAGGTGCTAATGCTTGGATCGCCGGTAGTGTTCTAAACATTGATCTTGGCGATGAAACTGTGCTTAGGATCAGCGAAGATACTGACTGGACCGTTTTAAACCGTCTGGATATCGACCAGAATCAGGAGATTGATCTTAATGGCGCTGAGTTGACCCTGACTGCTGCCCAGGCCGACGGGTTAAACATAGGTGGTAGTGGCACTGTCAATATCCAAGACCTTGGTGAAGCTGAAACCGATCTTAGCGGCATAGCTGATAATATTGCTGGTGAGGCAACACTTGACAGTGATGTAGTTGAGCTGCATGAGGACACAGACTTGGGTGACTTCACTGTAGTATTGGGTCGACTGGATGACTTCTCCCAGGTAATCGGTTTTGCTACTGAGGAGCAGGCTGATGGAAGGGAAGTCATTGTTCTTAAAGACAATGGTGATCCAGTAGGCGATTCAAACGCCATCGCTTGGCTCTTTGATACCATCACTGACAAGCCCATAGATGCTTCTGGCTACAGCGGTGATATCAAGAGACTGTTTGTCAGGGACGAGCTGGTAACTGATGATCCCGAAGTTGAAGGATACTGGGAAGGGTTGAATCGTGGAATTGAGATCATTAACATCCAGTATACAGGAGACCTGGAAGAAACTCTGGATGTAGTGAGACCTGTTGACCGTATTTTCGAAGTGGCCGGGTTCACTCAACTCGAAAGTGGGCTTGATCTGCTGGAAGGCGAGGATAAGCAATTCTATAAAAACGTAGATGTCCAGATGGGTGGAAGCGTTGAGATCGAAGACCTTACACTGAATTCCTTTATAGACCCTACAGAGGTCCGGAATCCTGAAGAAGCTGTCTTCGAAACTCTGACTATTACCTCTGGTAAATTTGATACTGGAAGAGTATTTGACCGTTTCGACAACGTTTTTGCTCCCGAAGACTGGGCCGCTGGTGGCTTTGATGATGATGACAATCCTTTAGGAGAAGACGGAAATCCGCTTGTTCTCCCTGGAGCCAACACCATAGGCAATATCAGCAGCGGCGATGGACTGAACCTGCTTAACGTGGTGCTGGAGACAACGCCGATCGCGAAAGATGAAGATGGAGATGTCGTTGATCCAGTTCCTCTGTACGTTGGAGACATTACTTTTGACCGTGCAGAGGATGATGATGACAATGCCAGCCTTACTATAAGCGGTTCAGAGGATGCTGAAGTCTTCATAGACAGGCTGGTCCTCACCGATGATTCCCTGACTAACGAAGTAAGCGATGACGTATACGAAGTGGTTTTTGATATTGACGGTACTGGCTATCTTGGTAAGTACGATGACGAAGAAGAAGAAATCATAACCGACACAGTCATAGAAATGGATGCTGCCGAGGAAGGAGCCACGGCAATCCTGAATACTGATATGGCAAACGTTGCTTATGTAAAATCTATCGAACTGGGTGATAACATCGAAGAGTATGAAATATACAACACAGATGCACATCTGCATGTAATCGGCGGCAGCGCTGCTCTGACCGGTGACAACCTGGAGAGTCTGACTATTGAAGGTAATGTAACAATCGGAAGCCCTGACTGGGATTCTGTTCAAACGGTGAATGATGATTTCTATAACGTCGGAGCTGACCAGGCATACGGTATTGATGCCGGTAATCTCACCGAGGTGACAGTTGGTGATGCTGAAGAATCCAGACTCTTTTTTGAGAACATCAATAGCGAAGAGTTCAACTTGAGTGGTGATGGTAATGTTGAAGTTGTATTGCTCGACGTTGAGCTTGATGCTGACGGCGAGTGGACTTTCCAGGATACAGGCGAAGTTAGAATTACCGGTTCCACAGACCTCTCCAACGGTGGCGATCTTACCATTGAAGGCGACTTGTTGGTTGATGGTGAAGTTGATCTGACTGATCTGGATAGCTTTGAAGGCAGCCAAGATAAATTAACCATTAATTACGCATCTGTCCTTACTGCTGACAGAGAGATACTTAATCAGTTCAGTGAGTATGAGACATCAGGACCTGTTGAAGACGAGGATGTAGAGGAAGGCAAACTCCGCCAGGTAGACGATGAAATCACAGCACGTGATGGCATTGGTCACTACATCCTGGATACTGACGAGGTAGATGACGACATTACCTTTGACTTTGATGGTCAGAACCCCAACCTGACCCGCGAAGGTGATGATGACCATGTGGTAACTCTGACTGGTCTGAGCGGGTTTCTCAGTGAAACTACCTGGACCGGCTTTGAGGAAGATAACGATGTGCTGCAGGTTTCCAGCGACATAATTCTGACAGAGGTTAATGAAGGTGACGACTTTGGCGGCATCACCATTCTGGATATCCCAGAAGGTGAAACTAGAGTCACCATGACCGCTGATCAGCACGACGAGCTGGATGAGGTCACCGGTGAAGGCGAGCTGACTATCGAAATAGTAGGTGGTGTGGATACCGAAGGTCTGGAAGGAGTCCACAGATACATCCTCGATAAAGGAGAGGAAAACGTATTCACCGTGGCAGACTACAACCAGACCGTAGAGGCCGGAAATGAGGGAGATATCCTGAACGCCAACACCGGCGCAGACACCTTCGTACTCGGAGATGGTGAAGACACTGTGGTCTATGATGATGCTGAGCAGAGCCTTGTTGTTGAGAGTTTGGGCGAGGTAGAGCGTGTTTCTCCTGGAGCTGATCAGCAAGCTCAGATCACCCAACTGACGTTCCTCACTGATCCAGAAGTAGATTGGGATGAACAGAACGACTGGGAGTATACCTTTAATATTATCGCGGGCGAGGACTCGGGTGTTAATGATGTGACTGTACCAGTTACACTCGTTGACCCAAGTGACCGTGCTGCTGTCGTAGCGCAGATCCGAGATGAACTTAATAATGATGGTGATTTCAGTGCTGACTATGAAGCTGAGACTACGGCCGCTCAAGGTCAGCTCAGAATCATCGGTCGTGAAGAGGGTGAGGACCAAACCTTCACCGTTGACCTTGAAATTAAAAACGATCTTAATGAGGAACAGGATAACGAGGATTACATCCAAAATCCGGGCGAAGAAGGCGAAGACGTCGGTGAGGAAATCCAATCTGCGGCTGATGAAGAGGGCGGGTCTATCGTGATCTCCATCGATGATGACGCTGCAGAGAAGATTAATGGTCTCAACTTCCAGATTAATGAGGATGACGGTGAAGGCTTCCAGCGTGTCGACGATTACTTGCCCGGCTTCTTTGAGAATGTCGACGATGTAGAGAAGCTCTACCTTGAATTGATTGCAGATCATAACTGGGACGACGGTGTTTCACCTTTCGATCAAACTATTGACTTTGAAGATGCTTATGATGAGGACGAAGGCGAGTTGACCCTCACACTTGAGGATGTGGGCCATTCTATTGAAATGGCAGACGGATACGATGCACCATTTGCCTTTTACTACAACGATAAAGTAAAAGGATTTGAAGAAGGTGATTCCCTTGACTTCAGCGATCTTGGACTGACTGAGGACAACTGGCTTGATGAAGCTATAGAAATCGGCGATGTAGAGTCCCCCTACGAAGCTGCACATATTGCCGCGACTGAGTTGGAGGATGATGATGACAAGATGTTTGGCTTCTTCGAATTGGAAGGTGACACCTACATCTACGGTAACCTGGGCGACGAAGACACAGTCTCCAGCGATGACCTGATGGTAAAGCTGGTAGGAGTTGACGGTGATGACCTTGATGTAGAAAACGGTTCCCTGGTTTGGAATGGTTAAACGCTAACCACTTCAACTGTCACAGCTGAAAATAACCATACCCCCGGCTCCACATGGTTGGAGTCGGGGGTATTTTTTTTTGGGATGTTGACTACGATTGGAACCTGACAGGCAAGGCCTTTATGCTTATTCTGCGAGACTTGCCAGGGCGGGGTTTTTCATTTACAACCTACCCATGCAACCACTATCCACGACCAGACACGCAGGCAAAAGCTTCTATCCTGCTCAAAATCACCAACACGCCAAAACCCGCACTACTGTGCCATTGGTTATCTCTGAACTACCCAGAGCAGTGCCGGCTTTCCCAATAGCCTTCACCGTATCCAGAGACAAATACATCCTTTCTGCTCTGATGGACTTAAAACCTGAACAGAACCTGTATGTCACCCAGGAAGGCAAGTGGCGAACAAGCTATATCCCAGCTTATCTAAGAGCACATCCCTTCTACCTGGTGGAATCCCAGGAAGGTAAGCAGGTGGTCTGCGTAGACGAGAACTCCGGGTTAATCACGGATATTGGCGGAGAGCCAATGTTTGGTGAAGACGACAAACCCACCCAGAAGATGCAGCAGATAATCGACTTTCTGGAAAAGATTGCCAAAGAGAGGGCTGTTACTGACAGGGCCTGTGCTACGCTAAGTGAGCTTGGAATGATAGAGCCCTGGGAGAGGGATACGGTGGTCTGTATAAAATCAGCGAGGGTAAGCTGAAAGATCTGAGTGGAGAGGCCTTTGTGCAGGTCAGGGATAAAGGCGCGTTGAAAGTGATGTACGGGCAGCTTTATTCCTTGACTCAGATGGCAAGGTTGAAGAAACTGGCTGAACAGGATAAGGAGCCGGATTGGGAGAGTATGGAAGAGCTGGATTTTGATAGGATAAAGATATGACCCGCAAAGTAATCATTTTCACAGACGGAATGTTCATGCGCCGCAGGGTGCTGGAGAGAAACCATTTTCTATACAAGCCAAGAGAGATCCGGGAGTACTGCCAGAAGCACCTGAGACCAAACGACTACCTGGTGCGCATCTATTATTACGACTGCCGTCCCTTGCAGGCCAGGGGAACATCTCCCTTAAACGGTAAGGAGATAGACTTCTCCAGGCTGGAGAGTGCAAGGTTAAGACACCAGCTGTTTGAGGGTCTGCGCCATGCTCCAAATTTCTGTCTGAGACTGGGAAATATGGATTGGAACGGCAGGGACTGGAATATTGTCGGCTCTAAAGTGTCTCCACTTCTTAAAAAGGAGATAACCGTGGATGACCTGTCAGACAGCGATATCCGCCCAGGAAGCGAAACCACCCAGATAAGCGTAAAAATGGCCCTGGATATGGTTACCCTTGCAGCCAGAAAAGCCGGGGATATGTTTGTTCTGATCACTGACAGAACAGACCTGGTTCCGGCAATGGAGATGGTTCGGCAAGAAGGGGTGCAGGTATGCCTGGATAATATGCATGCTCCTGTCTCAATAGAGCTTTCGGAGCAGGCGGATTTTATAAGTACCCAATTAAACAATAAGGAGAGTTAAGATGCACGTATTTGCAGACGGAATCAGTAAAGTGACTTTGTCCAATGGCAACCTGAGGATTATGCTCACCCAGCGTGGAGCAGATGATTCCACAGTTGAAGCCGGAACCCTGATTATTCCGGCGAGTCAGGCTAATAACTTTATGAATGGTCTGGCGAACAGTCTGAAGGAGCTGGATAGTAAGCTGAAAGAGGCCAGGGAGCAGCAGCAATAGAGAGCTAAGGATCTGTCACGATATAAGTGTTATATTTGTCTTATTGTTCCCACGCTCTGCGTGGGAACATTCCCTGGACGCTCAGCGTCCACAATGACCGCAGGAGCGGTCGGGCTACGCTCTCCCGCCCTGGCGGGACAGAGCGTGGGAGCGATAAACCCCCAGATTATGCAAGCATTATGTAACACTTATTTTATGACAAACCCTACGATGATTTTTATAAGCCAGCAGGGGATATCCCCTGCTGGCTTTTTACCCTCACACCCTCAAGAATGGCCTTCACAGCTTCACACAGAGCTTCCAGCAACCTTGGCCTCACCTTATCCGGCAGGGCCACGTATTACCTGCGTTGCCGGGATAAATCCAGCCGGATCAGGCAGGGCAAGGCTTGGCTCTACCGACAGCCTGGGGCTTGAACAGGCCCGGGAGAAAGCCAGTGTTATGCGCAGCCAGGCCCAGATGGGCTTCAATCCTCTGGAACAGCTGGAAAAGGTAAAGAGCACACCCACCTTCAAAAAGTTCGTACGGGAAAAATACATCCCGTATGTGAAAAGCTACAAACGCAGCTGGGAGTTTGACCAGCATACCATCGAAAAGCGTATGATACGCATCTGGGGCCACAAGAAGCTAAACGAGTTCAAACCTGGCGATCTGATTGATTTCCAGAGCGCTATGGTTAACCAAGGCTTTAAGCCGGGTACGGTAAACCGGTATATGGCGATAATCAAGCACATTTTGAACACGGCTGAAAAGTGGGATTACATCGATAGCTCTCCGACGCGCAAGGTTTCCAGGATGCACGATGCAGGACGTCAGGAGAGGTTTCTAAGCCCGGATGCGTATTCCACGCAAAGTGGACAGTCAGTACACGGCATGATGGACAGTGTTCCACACTGATGGTGGACAGCATTCCATGGGAAAGTGGACAGTGTTCCACGCTGATGGTGGACAGATGTCATTCACAGAACAAAGCGCTTATCGGAGCGAAGCGACGCGGGATGCCTTGTTTTAATCGAAACTGTTCTTTGAAGTCAACGATGCTTCCAGTTCGCGCATGGAATCTCCCCAAAGATCCATTCGGTGTGCATTGTGGATCAGGCGATCCAGGACAGCGTCAGCCAGGGTGGGATCACCCAGATACTCGTGCCATTTTTGGATTGAGAGCTGGCTTGTAACCAGGGTGGAGCGCAGCCCGTGCCGGTCCTCAAGGATCTCCAGTAGATCTCTTAGCTGTTCAGCTTTAAGCGGGCTTATGCCCCAGTCATCCAGGACCAGCAGATCTGTTTTGGCCAGCTCTTTCATGACTTTGGGGTAACGCCCGTCACCTCTGGATATGCCCACATCCTGCAAGAGACGGGGCATGCGGGTATAGAGGGCGCTGTATCCCTCTCTGCAGGCTTTTTGGGCCAGGGCACAGGCCAGCCAGCTTTTGCCTATCCCTGTGGGTCCTGTAATAATCAGGTTTTGATGCTCTTTTATCCACTGGCAGTCACAAAGCTTGAAGACTTGTGACTTGTCCAGTCTTCTGGGATGACGGTAGTTAATGTCTTCAACCACAGCCCTGTGCCTCAGCTTGGCTTTTTTGAGCCTTGTTTGCAGACGTTTGGATTCTCTTTCCGTCATCTCCCGGTCCAGGAGCAGGCCCAGTCTTTCTTCAAAGGACAGGGCCTCAATTTCCCTGGTTTCCTGCTGTTCCTGCAGGGCCTTAAGCATGCCTGTCAGTCGCATGGTTTGTAGTTTTTCAAGAGTGGGGTGGTTTAACATTTTGTCCTCCTTTTAATGATAGTAGTTTGCGCCCCGGATGTTGTCATGCTCCAGCACCGGAGCTTCAGAATTCTCGGACGGACTTGGTAAAGGCTGTTTGTCCAGGTTGTTCTTCAGGATGGATTCTACGCTCTTGTAGTTTGTCGATCCCAGGGTCAGGGCTCTTAAACAGGCAGATTCAAGCCTTTCTTCTCCATATTGCTTGCCCAGGCGCATGACGCCCAGGCAAGGCCTAAAGCCCTGCTGGGGATGGATCCTTTTGCCCATGATGGTTTTGATCAGCTTGGCCGTGGCAGGTCCAGTCTTGCTGGCCCAGTTTATCAGCCGCTCCGGATTCCAGTAATCATGCTCCCTGTGAGCCTTGGGCATATGTTCTTTGACCGTGGTATAGCTCCTTTTGTTATAGGATCTTTTATGGCTGGCCACCCGGGAGTTCTTGTGGAACAGCTCCACAGTGTTTTCCGTGTACCTGGCATCAAGCCTTTTTTTGACCAGGTGATGGGGAACTGAGTAGTAATGCCGGTCAATCTCCACGTGATAGTCTATGTTCACCTTAACCTTCTTCCAGAGGGCATATTCATAATGTGTGGCCGGAAGCGGCTGCAGAGCAGGTCTGTCTATTTCTTCAAAGAGCGACTTCCTGCTCCCTGGCAGTTTTTTGAAAGGCTTGTCGTTTAGCTTTTCCAGCAGCTTCCTGATTTCCAGGTTTAACTCCCACAGGGAGAAAAACTGCTGATTTCTGAGCCTGGCCAGAATCCACCTGGAGACAAGAAGCACACCGCTTTCGGCTTTGGCCTTGTCCTTTGGCTTTTTTCTCCTGGCAGGGATGACCGCCGTATTGTAGTGCAGGGCCATGTCTTGATAGGTGGGGTTCAGATCCGGCTCATATATATGGGGTTTATTGACTCCGGACTTGAGATTGTCCGGGATTGTAATCAAGGGGACTCCCTGTAGAAACTTGAAGGTCCGGACATGGGAGTTGATCCAGTCCCAGAGGTTCTGGCTCCAGGTGGCTTCCGCATAGGTGTAGTTGCTTGCACCCATGACAGCTACAAAGATCTGGGCCTGGCTTATTTCTCCTGTTCCCGGATCCGTAACCGGTACAGTATGGCCGGCATAATCAACGAAGAGCTTTTCGCCGGCCCTGTGGTTGTGGCGCATGACCAGATCAAGCTTGCCGCGCCATGCTCTGTATTCCCGGCAGAACCAGCTGTACTCGAAGCCGTCTGGGTTGGCCTCTTTGTATTCTTCCCAGAGCAAAAACTTGGTCACACCCTTTTTTTGCATTTCCTGATGCACCAGGTTCCAGTCCGGTACTGGGGTAGATACTTTATGCTCATTTTGCTGCGGAGGAAACAGAAGCTCGTGAAGCCTCTCCTCTGTCATATTCTCAGGCAGCGGCCAGAAAATCCCGGCATTTTTTGCTCTGGATATATAGGTGGCAACTGTGGACTTGCCTATATCGCAGCACTTGGCAATCTGGCGGGTGCTGAAGCCTTGTCCGTATTTTAAACGCAGGATTTCAGAAATTTTTCGCATGGATAACCTCTCCTGTGGCATTTGTACCTCCCGTTTGAATTTGTTTGGAGGTACATGATTGACAGGTTATCCCGCGTCAAACTTAAAAAGAAGAGGTGCTCCTTAGAGCGGCGAGTTCATTGTGAAGGTGTCCATCTTCCCGTGGAATGCTGTCCACCTTGCCGTGGAATGACTGTCCATCATGAGCATGGAATGCTGTCCTTTTTCCCATGGAACACTGTCCACTTTGCTGTGGAATGCTGTCCGTTTTCCCGTGAAATACGCACCCGGAAGAGCTGGAAAGGGTTCTGGATGAGTTGAATAACTGCAACAGCCCAGTGGTGCCGGATATTATCAGGTTCCTGATCATGACCGGAGCCAGGAAATCCGAGGCTGTAAACCTGCCTTGGTCCGAAGTGGATCTGGATGCTGGAGAAAAGAATTAGGGACAGACAAAATCTACATTATTTCTTGACAGCCCACAACCAGGGATCATACCTTTTGTCTTAGTTCACAACTTAAACCTCTGACCATTGGAGGCCAACAATGCCCAGAAACGCCAGATTCACACTGCCTGACAGACCTACTGTATATCACGTAATTTCCAGAACCGCCCTGCCCGGCTTTCCGCTTGGAGATATTGAAAAAGACAAGCTGCTGGATATAATAAGATATTTCAGTAAGATCTATTTTGTAGACGTGCTGGGATTCGCAGTTATGGGGAATCATTGGCACTTAGCTGTAAGAGTATACCCCCAAGAATACGCCGAAAGAGATGAAGTAAAGGAAAGGTTTTCAGACCGATACGGTGATGATATTTACTTTGGCGACAAAGAATATGAAAAGTGCAGCAAAAAATGGACTGACCTTTCTGAGTTTGTACGGGAGATCAAGCAAAGTTTTTCCAGGTATTATAATAAGAGGCATAGCAGGCGCGGCTTTTTCTGGGGTGAGCGGTTTAAATCCATGATAGTACAGGAGGGAAGGACTCTGGTTAATATGTTGGCTTATATCGATTTGAACCCCATAAGGGCTGGAATAGTAAAGAAGCCGGAGGATTACCGCTGGTGTTCCCTGGGCTACCATACCCAGACTGGGAATAAGGACGGCCTTCTGTCCATAGATTTTGGCATGAAGGAATGGAATGAATTCAATCCATCAGAGATAGTTCGCAAGTACAGGCAGTTTGTTTACGAAACCGGAGCTGTGGATGCGGGTAAAGGCAAAGTCATGGACAGAAAGATCGTGGAAAAAGCCCGTAAGAAAGGCTACAAAATATCCAGGACCGACCGGTTCAGGTACAAATGCCGGTATTTTACTGATTCCGGGGTGATAGGCGGGAAAGATTTTGTTCAGGAAGTATTCGACCAGGTTAAGCACTTGCTGGGGTCGAAGGATGAGCGGAAATTTACTCCCGTAGGCGGGGTGGATGGGGTTTATTCCATGAAGCGGCTTGGATAGACATCTCTTCCAAGCTCATGTAGTAATAATCTCATTCATTCAACAACAATATGGAGCCCGTGGCATGTACCAAAACACCCAGGCCCTGGACAAATCCCAGGACATAAAATTCACTCAGGTAAGTAACTACCACTTTGCAGCCAAAGAGAACTTCTGCCCGGTATTCCTCCAGGAGCTGCCCCAAATAGTAAGGGAGGAGAAAAGAAAGAGAAAAGAAAAGGGACAGACGAAATATACTTTACTTTTGATTCCATCTCGGGTAAGTATCCTTCCATCAACACCAATCCCTCATCTCAAGGAGGTAAGCCATGCCCAGAAATGCCAGATTCACTCTGCCGGACAGACCGGCTATTTACCACATCATATCCCGAACCGCCCTATCCGGCTTTCCACTTGGCGATATTGAGAAAGACAAGCTGCTGGATATAATCAGATATTTCAGCAGGATCTATTTTGTGGATATCCTTGGTTTCGCAATTATGGGGAACCACTGGCACCTGGCTGTAAAAGTCTATCCTCATGAGTATGCTTACAGAGATGAAGTCAAAGAAAGATTTGCCAGACGATACGGAGAGGATGTCCATTTTGGGGATCAGGATATGGAAAAGTTCAGCAAAAAATGGACTGACCTTTCTGAGTTTGTGCGGGAAATCAAGCAGACCTTTTCCCGGTATTACAATAAGAGGCATAACAGGCGCGGCTTTTTCTGGGGTGAGCGGTTTAAGTCTATGATTGTTCAGGAAGGCCATACCCTGGTGAATATGCTGGCCTATATCGATTTGAACCCCATAAGGGCCGGGATAGTAAAGAAGCCGGAGGATTACCGCTGGTGTTCCCTGGGCTACCATACCCAGACTGGGAATAAGGACGGCCTTCTGTCCATAGATTTCGGCATGAAGGAATGGAACGAGTTTGATCCCAAGGAGATTGTCCGCAAGTACAGACAGTTTGTATATGAAACAGGCGCTGTGGATGCGGGGAAGGGCAAGGTCATGGATAAGAAGATCGTGGAAAAAGCCCGGAAGAAAGGCTTTAAAATATCCAGGTCTGACCGGTTCAGGTACAGATGCCGGTATTTTACTGACTCCGGGGTGATCGGCGGGAAAGACTTTGTTCAGGAGGTATTTGATCAGGTCAAACACCTGCTGGGGTCTAAGGATACAAGGAAATTTACTCCCGTAGGCGGGGTTGAGGGAACTTATTCCATGAAGCGGCTTGGATAGACATCTCTTCCAAGCTCATGTAGTAATAATCTCATTCATTCAACAACAATATGGAGCCCGTGGCATGTACCAAAACACCCAGGCCCTGGACAAATCCCAGGACATAAAATTCACTCAGGTAAGTAACTACCACTTTGCAGCCAAAGAAAACTTCTGCCCGGTCTTCCTCCAGGAGCTGCCCCAGGTAGTAAGGGAATACTTTATCTGCTTCCCAAATAATCAGACAGACCTGCCCCACGCCCTCTTGGGCTTTCAGCAGAACACTAACCAGTACGTATCAGAAGACGGAAGCTGGCAAGCTGAATACATCCCAGCATACATAAGAAGATACCCGTTTATACTGGCCAAAAAGGAAGACTCTGCTCAAGGAGAAAAGAATTAGGGACAGACAAAATCTACATTATTTCTTGACAGCCCACAACCAGGGATCATACCTTTTGTCTTAGTTCACAACTTAAACCTCTGACCATTGGAGGCCAACAATGCCCAGAAACGCCAGATTCACACTGCCTGACAGACCTACTGTATATCACGTAATTTCCAGAACCGCCCTGCCCGGCTTTCCGCTTGGAGATATTGAAAAAGACAAGCTGCTGGATATAATAAGATATTTCAGTAAGATCTATTTTGTAGACGTGCTGGGATTCGCAGTTATGGGGAATCATTGGCACTTAGCTGTAAGAGTATACCCCCAAGAATACGCCGAAAGAGATGAAGTAAAGGAAAGGTTTTCAGACCGATACGGTGATGATATTTACTTTGGCGACAAAGAATATGAAAAGTGCAGCAAAAAATGGACTGACCTTTCTGAGTTTGTACGGGAGATCAAGCAAAGTTTTTCCAGGTATTATAATAAGAGGCATAGCAGGCGCGGCTTTTTCTGGGGTGAGCGGTTTAAATCCATGATAGTACAGGAGGGAAGGACTCTGGTTAATATGTTGGCTTATATCGATTTGAACCCCATAAGGGCTGGAATAGTAAAGAAGCCGGAGGATTACCGCTGGTGTTCCCTGGGCTACCATACCCAGACTGGGAATAAGGACGGCCTTCTGTCCATAGATTTTGGCATGAAGGAATGGAATGAATTCAATCCATCAGAGATAGTTCGCAAGTACAGGCAGTTTGTTTACGAAACCGGAGCTGTGGATGCGGGTAAAGGCAAAGTCATGGACAGAAAGATCGTGGAAAAAGCCCGTAAGAAAGGCTACAAAATATCCAGGACCGACCGGTTCAGGTACAAATGCCGGTATTTTACTGATTCCGGGGTGATAGGCGGGAAAGATTTTGTTCAGGAAGTATTCGACCAGGTTAAGCACTTGCTGGGGTCGAAGGATGAGCGGAAATTTACTCCCGTAGGCGGGGTGGATGGGGTTTATTCCATGAAGCGGCTTGGATAGACATCTCTTCCAAGCTCATGTAGTAATAATCTCATTCATTCAACAACAATATGGAGCCCGTGGCATGTACCAAAACACCCAGGCCCTGGACAAATCCCAGGACATAAAATTCACTCAGGTAAGTAACTACCACTTTGCAGCCAAAGAGAACTTCTGCCCGGTATTCCTCCAGGAGCTGCCCCAAATAGTAAGGGAGGAGAAAAGAAAGAGAAAAGAAAAGGGACAGACGAAATATACTTTACTTTTGATTCCATCTCGGGTAAGTATCCTTCCATCAACACCAATCCCTCATCTCAAGGAGGTAAGCCATGCCCAGAAATGCCAGATTCACTCTGCCGGACAGACCGGCTATTTACCACATCATATCCCGAACCGCCCTATCCGGCTTTCCACTTGGCGATATTGAGAAAGACAAGCTGCTGGATATAATCAGATATTTCAGCAGGATCTATTTTGTGGATATCCTTGGTTTCGCAATTATGGGGAACCACTGGCACCTGGCTGTAAAAGTCTATCCTCATGAGTATGCTTACAGAGATGAAGTCAAAGAAAGATTTGCCAGACGATACGGAGAGGATGTCCATTTTGGGGATCAGGATATGGAAAAGTTCAGCAAAAAATGGACTGACCTTTCTGAGTTTGTGCGGGAAATCAAGCAGACCTTTTCCCGGTATTACAATAAGAGGCATAACAGGCGCGGCTTTTTCTGGGGTGAGCGGTTTAAGTCTATGATTGTTCAGGAAGGCCATACCCTGGTGAATATGCTGGCCTATATCGATTTGAACCCCATAAGGGCAGGGATAGTAAAGAAGCCGGAAGACTACCGCTGGTGTTCCCTGGGCTACCATACCCAGACTGGGAATAAGGACGGCCTTCTGTCCATAGACTTTGGGATGAAAGAATGGAATGAGTTCAATCCATCAGAGATAGTTCGCAAGTACAGACAATTCGTATACGAAACCGGAGCTGTGGATGCGGGTAAAGGCAAGGTCATGGATAAAAAGATCGTGGAAAAAGCCAGAAAGAAGAACTATAAGATATCCAGGTCTGATCGGTTCAGGTACAGATGCCGGTATTTTACTGACTCCGGGGTGATCGGCGGGAAAGATTTTGTTCAGGAAGTATTCGACCAGGTCAAGCACTTGCTGGGCTCCAAGGATGAACGGAAGTTTACTCCCGTTGGTGGTGTTGAGGGTTTGTATTCTATGAAGCGATTGGGACAAACTTAATAATGGTCCAGTTAAAATAGCAGATTTAAACAAAGCTTTGCCGGATCTAAGTCTCGGATCACTTTTGCAGTCTTTGACTCTACTTGCACACGGCGGAGCTGTTGGCTTCTATGTCCAAAACGCAAACAAAAAACCAGCCATAAGTTTCAATCAGACCTTGGCCGAACTGGTATCCCGTGGCGCACCATACAGATATCTTGCCCTGCCTGGTATTGGTACTGGAATTAATTTAGATGAGATCCAGTGGATGGCTATCGATGCACACAGCAAAAACGAGGACATCCCAGCAGGGGTAGGACAGAAAGAAAGTAGGGACATTATGTTGCGAGTTTAGTTATGTTGCCAGTATCCCGCTATACCCCGCCTGCCTTTAGTATTTTTTTTAACATACCCTGCATACCCCGCCCTGATTGAATGCCCTAAGGGAAGTTTCGGCTCAACAGAATTAATCCACCCCGCCTCACCAGGTATAGACATATACCCCGCCCTTGAGGCAGTTCCCGGAATGTTCAGTGGTCAGACTCCAGTACTCAGCACTGATCCCTGATTTTTTCTTGACCCCGCCTGAATTCTTTTCATTCATTTTTCTTCTTTCCAAAACTACAACCTCTTGGAGTAACTGCTCCTGGAGGTTGTATGTCCAAAAAACGCTGCAGATACTGCCGGTGTCTTTTTCCCCTTACCAAACGTAACCCCGACCAGAAGTATTGCTCCAAGCCTGATTGCCAGAGAGCGCGCAAGCGCCGGTGGCAAAGAAAGAAAATGCAGGTGGACCAGGCCTACAGGCTCAATAAAAGGGCTTCAGACCAACGCTGGAGTGCCAGGAACCCTGACTACTGGAATAACTACAGGGAAAACAACCCTGGCTATACCCGAAGCAACCGGGAAAAACAGCGATATAGAAACCGGCGCAGGAGGGCCATCGAATCCATTTCCAGCGAAATTGCAAAGCTGGACGCGTTATCAGCTGAAAACAGTGACATATCAGGAACTTACGCCATGATTTCTGTCCAGGATCTGCTGATTGCAAAGATGGACGCGAAAATCGTAAAAATCACAGAAGTATCAATGGGTTGCGCATGATTTGGTCCTGATTGCAAAGGTAGGACTCGATAGCCTCCACTGCCGGGGTGGTGATAGGGAAGTCAAATCTTAATCACTGACACTTATCTCGAGGAGGAAATCATGGCCCAAAGATATTCCAGAGAGGAACTGCAGCGGTTGCGAAACAAGGTTTTGGTCAATGACGTTATTGTCCATATCCTGGATATGCCCTCCAAAGTCAGGGACGGATACTTGCGCTTTCTGTGCCCGCTTTGCTCCGAGTTTTTGACCGCCTGTAATCCCAGAACCAACCTGGCCAGGTGTTTTCGTTGCGAAAGAAATTTCAACCCCATTGACCTGGTCATGGTGGTCAAGGGCTTAAATTTCCGGGAGGCAGTGGAGTTTTTGCAGGACATGGAACAAAGGCTGGGCAGGTAGAGGTTATGCTGGACAGGCAGATCCAGGACTACCTGGAATGGATGAACAATGCCGGGTATGCTCCATGGACAATGGCCCAACACAGCCAAATTCTAAACCGGCTGCTGGACTTTGTGGTGCTAAATAGCATCCCCTGGGAGCGTACCTTTGCCCGGGATACCTTGCAGGCATTTAAGGACCATGTCCAGGTTAAGTATGCCGGGTTTGTCCTGCGCGGATTCATGCGCTACCTGCACCAGAATGGCATAATCTGCTTGCCGCCGGGTGCTTTGCCTGAAGGCAGAGGCAGGAGCAAGCTCCAAAGAGCCCAGCTGCCCAGGCTTTATGAAGAGTATCTCCAATTCTACACCCAAACCCGCCAGGTGGGACATGTTCAGATCTACCGGGTCCGGGGGACTCTATCCGCACTTAATGACTACCTGCAAAACCAGGGCATGGAGCTTAAAGACCTGGATGTCTTACATATGGATGCTTTTCTGGCTGAGAGAAACAGGAAATACGCCCCTGAAACCAGAATACATGAACGATCAGGCCTTAGAGGTTTTTTACGCTACCTGTACCTGGAAAGACAAATCCTGAAGAAAGATTTGAGCGCTTTGATCCAGGGGCCGCCGGTGTATGCCCAGAGCAGACCACCCAGGTTTCTTACTTTGGAACAAATAAAGACCCTGTTTCAAAGCATTGACAAGGATCGCCCCGGGGGACTGCGGTCTTATGCCATGATCCATCTGGCCTACTCCCTGGGGCTTCGGCCGGGGGAAATCTGCCGGGTGACCCTGGATGACATTTTATTCCGGGACAAGCTGATATACCTGCCGGACAGAAAAAACTCTTCTCCAGCCAAACTTCCCCTGCCTCAGGGGGCACTCAGGGCTCTGGCCGCATACCTTGCCTGGAATAGACCAATGGATCCCGGGCACAGGTTTCTTCTTTGCAATACCAGGACACCTTACGGACCACTCACTCCTTTGACCGTGAGCCAGAATATCAGCGCCTGCTTCCGCCGGGCCGGGATCAAAGGATCTGCCTACTGGCTGCGCCATACCTATGCCCAGAACCTGTTGCAGGCGGAGGCGTCCATCTTTGAAATCAAAGAGATGCTGGGTCATGACATCATCAAGACCAGCAAGAGATATCTGCATGTACACACCAGACTGATGCGTGAGGTATTGTTCAATGAAAAAGTTTGAGAGCTTTCTGGCCGGACATCTAAATGATTTTATCCAGTACCGCAAGGAACTTGGATATGTGAACAAGAGCCTGGCAAACCAGCTGAGAGCACTGGATTATTATGTCCGGGATAATGCCCGGGGGTGGGAAGACCTCACGCCTGCCTTTTTTCTGGGCTTCCGTGATGGAATCAAGGGCTCGCCTGCAACCGTCAACAATGTCATTCAGGCCACACGCAACTTCTTTGCTTATCTGCACCGGACAGGCTGCTGTGAACATAATCCGGTCCAGGATCTCCCGGCCAAGACTGAAAACGCCTTTATCCCTTTCATTTTCTCCCCGGAGCAGGTGGAGCAGCTCCTGCAGGGGGTGCAAAGTCAGATCCGGCGCAGCAGGGAAAAGTGCTTCCTGGTGGATATGGGCATATACATAGCTCTAATGTTGCAGGCCAGGTGCGGGCTGCGCATGTCCGAACCACTCAACCTGGGGCTTGAACATTTTGATCCTGTGCAAGGCACTATCTATATCCAAAAGACCAAGTTCCATAAGGACCGCTTGATTCCCATTCCTTGGGAGGCCCAAAAAGAACTGGATAACTTCCTGAGTCTTCGAGACGCCCTGTGCTGCACAAGCCCTTATCTCCTGCCAGGATTTAAAAACGCCCTGAGAACCAATCAGGTGTATCCCGTCTTTCACAGGGCTGTGCGGGAAACGGGAATCCATGCCCCAAGAAGAATTATAGCCAACATGGTCTTTGGCCATCCCACTCCGCACAGCCTGAGGCATTCCTTTGCAGTCAACACCCTCAAGGCGGCCCGGGACCGGGGCCGGGACCCCCAGGCTGTTCTGCCAGTACTATCCGCGTATATGGGCCACAGCAAGTACCGCTACACCGCCCTGTATCTCAAGGTCATGGACGCCGAGAAGCGCCAGGGATTTGTGGACTTTGCCATCTCGCGACTGGAGGACATATGAATCTGGGCTCCTGTCTGCATACCTTCTTTGATCAGTACCTGCCAAGAACCAAGGGCGTCAGCTCCAACACCATCCTGGCCTACCGCCATACCTTCAGCCTGTTTTTGCCCTTTGCCTCCAAAACCCTTGGCCGGGATATCAACTCCCTGGAGATTGAGCATTTAAGCACCCAGCTCATCCTGGATTTTTTAGACCATCTGGAGAGCGGCAGAAATAACAGTGCTCGCACCAGAGGCCACAGACTGGCGGTATTCAAGTCCCTGGCCAGAATGATCCGTTTTCTCTATCCCGAACATAAACTGCTGGCAGACCGGATTATCTCCATCCCTCAGAAGCGCTTCCCCAAAAAACTGGCTGCCTTTCTCACCCATGAAGAGGTTTTGCTGGTCCTGGATAGTATAAATCTCAAGAAAAGCGGAGCTTTCCGGGATTATACCATCATCCACCTGCTCTACAACTCCGGGGCCAGGGCCGAGGAATCAGCCTCGCTACGTCTGGACTACTTTGACCCGCACAAGAAAACCCTGGCCATCCTGGGCAAGGGCAACCGCTACCGCCAAATCGAGCTCTGGCCCAAGACAGTCCAGCTCATGTCCATGTATATCCAGAAATACCGCCCCAGGCCCAAACCCTTGCATCAGAACACCCTGTTTTTAAATCAGCGCAGGCAAGGCTTTACCAGAAACGGCATCTACCGGTTATGCAGGAAATATCTGAGCCTGGTGTTTGAAGAAAACCGATTCCAGGGATTGAATCCGGTGCATTGCTTCAGGCATTCATGTGCCATCAACATGCTCGGGACCGGCTTCAGCCTGACAGACATCAAAAACCACCTGGGACATGAAAACCTGCAATCCACCATGGTCTATCTCAAGCTGAGTCTGAATCGCAAACGAGAGCTGCAGCAGAAGTTCATTGAATACACCCAGAACCAGACCCAGGACCCCAAACTGGATGAACTTCTGGACTGGGAAAAAGAGCAGGAGACTCTGGACTGGCTGGACAGCCTGTAAGGCCCATATGCAGGCTGAGTCCAAACAAGTGGTACTATATTCCAAGGCCAAAAATTATGTTGCCAGCCCAAAATAATTATGCTGCATGTCTTCATATCCCCCTGGTATCCATGAAGATATGAAGACCCCGCCAAATCCGGTTTATTTACATGCATATCAGCCTGTTACGAGAACTCGCAACATAAGGGACAGATTCTTTAAGTTGTTAGATCCCTTCCCCTTTACCGGCGGTCTTACCAGCTGCGAGGCCCTGTGGATGGGTGTACCTGTAGTTACCATGCCTATGGACAGGGTTGTAAGCAGGCAGAGCTATGCTTTTCTTGGGACTGTTGGGCTTAGTGAGTTCGGGGCTGGGAGTGAGGATGAGTATGTGCGGATTGCCGCTGAACTGGCTGCTGATACAGATAGACTGGCTGATCTCAGACGCACCATGCGAAGCAGAATGCAGAGGTCTGTGCTTATGGATATTGACGGGTTTACAGCCGGGTTGGAAAAGGCCATGGTTGAAACCAGTTAGCCTCAGTGCCGCAGATTAAACGGCTTGGCGGGGTGAAGTACGCTGGCTTTTTTTATTTATTGCCTACTGGCTTATGCTGGTAGGCTTTTTTTTATGCCCAAACACCCATTTCCAATTTAAGGCCCCTCACGCCCATCCTGCTGGCTTTTATTCATCTTCGCATGCCTGACATCAAAAAGCACCCCTGAAAGCCCAAAATAGGCCTTATACGGCTTAGCTTTTCACTGTACTGCCCTGTCAATTCAAAAAACTGTCCTCCTTTACGTTATAAGAATTGGGGAAACCAATTTATAACCTACAAAAAAGGAGCAGTACCATGCCTAAAGTAGATCTACTAGGTTTGGGGTCGGACCTAATTAAAGTTCTAAATTGATTGAATAAATGGCCTTTACAGAGCCCAAAATTGGCCTTAGAATGCCCTTTTTAATAATCAAAAACCAGTTGTAAGCAAATATGCCCAGAGCCAACAGATATTTTTTGCCTGATCATTTGTGGCATATAACCCATAGATGCCATAAAAAGGAATTCCTGCTGAAATTTGCCAAGGACCGATCAACTTGGATTAAATGGTTATTTGAAGCGAAAAAGAGATACGGGCTACAGGTATTGAACTATACGGTTACCTCGAATCATATTCACTTGCTGGTACACGGCCATGAAGACAAAGATGTTATACCCAGGTCCTTACAATTGGTGGCTGGCAGAACCGGCCAGGAATACAATCAAAGAAAAAAGCGGAAAGGTGCTTTCTGGGAAGACAGGTATCACGCTACAGCAGTGGATGTTGATGAGCACCTGGTAAAGTGCCTGGTCTACATAGACATGAACATGGTCAGGGCCAGAGTGGTTAAGCATCCCAAAGAGTGGAGCCATGGGGGATACCCTGAAATAGTCAAGCCGCAGCAAAGATACCGAATTATCAGCAGGGATCTTTTGAAAAGACTGCTGGATATAGACGATGATTTATCCAAGGTATACTCTGGATGGGTCCAGGCAGCAGTAGATGAGCGTACTCCCAGGCAACCAGGCTGGACTGAAAGTGTTGCCGTGGGCTGTAAGGTTTTTGTAGAAAAGATCAAGGAATTGCTCGGCGGAAAAGCTTGCGGCCGCAGGGTTCATGAAGTAGACAAGACCGGATCATATGCACTGAAAGAACCTGTATCGGCTTACAATGATGTTTTTGGGGGTGAAATGGGGCTTCTAAGGTCTGAAAATAGGCTGTTTTGGGACATTTATCCTGATATTTAAGTATGATGGTTAGGTCCGACCCCCAAAGTTCCAAAGTTCTCTTTGTTCACTGGGCAGGCCCGAAACGTGCAAAAGGTGGGATTTAATTGCACGAAACGCGTTTGACGCGAAACGTGCAGCAAGTCGGTTTTATAAAATTAGGATGATGGGATGGCGGAGCCGGTGACTACTGAAAAGCCCTGGTCCTTGAACGGGATGCAGGGATTCATAAACCGCACCTGGAAGAGCAGGTTTGTGCGGAATGTGGCTGTGGTGGCGCCGGGGACAGTTTTTAGCGGTGGATTGCGGGGAAGGAAAATATTGGATGAAATTGCACGATTTGCGTTTGACGCGAAACGTGCAAAAAGTGGGATTTAATTGCACGAAACGCGCTTGACGCGAAACGTGCAGAAAATAAAATCATGCAGCCAACAACCCCAGAAACATCCAGATTCAGCCGGTTCACCAACGGCATTATGGCCAGATGGAACAGCAAGAGCCATTCGGGTTCGATTTTCCGGAATATGGCCATGCTTGCATCTGGTTCTGCCGGGGCCAAAGGAAGAAGGGGACAGTCTCTTCTTGCGTTTTATTTCAGCTTATGCTATCCATTCTTCCAACAGCTCAACCACCAGCCTTAAAGGAGGTAATTCATGCCCCGCATAGCCCGTTTTATCCGTAGTGACCAAGCCACCGTCTACCACGTCATATCCCGTACTGCTCTGTCAGGTCTGCCCATTAAAGACACTGACAAGGATTATCTGTTGGGGCTTATCAAAAGACTGAGCAGGCTTTACTTTGTTGACGTGCTGGGTTTCGCAGTTATGGGGAATCATTTCCACCTGGTAGCCCGGATGCACCCTGAGGATGAGATTTCCAATTCAGATATCATCAAGAGATGGCAGGACTATTATGGTGACAAGGTCGAGATGCCTACTGACCGGATGGCTGAGGTCAAGAAGAGGCTTTGCAGCCTTGGGGCCTATGTGAAGGACATCAAGCAGAATTTTACCCGGTATTATAATAAGAAGCACAGGCGGCAGGGTTTTTTCTGGGGTGGCCGGTTTAAGAGTATGATTGTCCAGGAAGGCAGTACTCTTGTTAATTTGCTGGCCTATGTGGATTTAAACCCTATCCGTGCAGGTATTGTGAAGAAACCGGAGAATTACCGCTGGAGCTCACTTGGCTACCATACCCAGACCGGCAATAAAGACGGCCTGCTGGACATTGATTTTGGCCTCAAGGAATGGAACGAGCTGGACCCCAAAGAGATTGTCCGCAAGTACAGGCAGTTTGTTTACGAGACCGGAGCAGTAGACGCCGGCAAAGGCAAGACCATTGATCAAAAGGTTGTGGAAAAAGCCAGGAAAAAAGGCTACAAAATATCCAGGGTAGAGCGCTTCAGATACAGATGCCGGTATTTTACTGATTCCGGGGTTATCGGCGGAAAGGATTTTGTTCAGGAAGTCTTTGACCAGGTCAAGCATTTACTGGGGTCCAAGGATACAAGGAAATTTACTCCGGTTGGCGGTGTCGAGGGTTTGTACTCTATGAAGCGCCTGGGGCAGACTTGAGTTTACTGCTCCAAGCATGTTCACTGACAGGGTATGCCCTGATCTGATTTTGGCGGAGCGATCCTCATTATTGTTGGCCGGACCTTTGCGCCAATGGATGGCCTGACAGGTCTTATCCATGAGCTGCAGGCCTGCTATGAGCATTACCATGAGAACACCGGAGCCTTGCGTATGCTCTGGAATGCGATTACCGGCAAAACTCCCTGGGCTGATCCTGACTATGAAATAAGGAGGGAGTAAGCGGCTCCTTGCCAATTGCCGGAAGAATGCATAAAATGTAAGTTAATGAAAAGACATCAGTTGATCAAACATTTGCAGGTACATGGCGCTTATCTTTTGCGAGAGGGAAGCAAACACAGTATATATCAGCTGGATCGAAAGAAGACTCAGGTCCCAAGGCATAACGAGATAGTAGATGATTTGGCCCGAAAAATTTGTAAAGATCTGAATATTCCTTTTGTGAGGTAGATAATGCATTACAGAGCAGTAATAAAGAGGACCGATGACTGGTGGATAGGTTGGCTGGTTGATCTGCCTGGCGTAAACGCTCAAGAGAGAACCAGGGAAGAATTGCTTGAGTCCTTGAGAGAAGGGGCAAGGGACATGCTGGAAACAGAGGTCCCTTTCGAGCCAGGTTTTGAGATGGAAAAAGTGGAAGTCCCTGAACCTGAGTGGGTTTTTAAGTAGGCAGGTTACGTCATTTAAGATTAATACCCCGCCCTCCGGCAACTTGCCAGGGCGGGGTTTTTCATTTACAAAACCCAAATGCAACCCTTATCCAAAACAACACACGCTGGCAAAAGTTTCCATCCGGCAAAGAACTACCAACACGCCAAAACCCGCACCACTGTTCCCATGGTTATCTCTGAATTACCCAGAGCAGTACCGGCATTTCCAATAGCCTTTACCTATTCCAGGAACAAGTACGTACTGAGTGCTGTGATGGGCTTAAAACCAGAACAGAACCTGTTTGTCACCCAGGAAGGCAAGTGGCAGACCAGCTATATCCCGGCATATCTGAGAGGCCATCCCTTTTACCTAGCGGAATCTCAGGAAGGAAAACAAGTAGTCTGCGTAGACGAGAATTCTGATCTGATTACGGATGGCCCAGATGGTGAGCAAATGTTCGGAGAAGAGGGTAAGCCCACCCAGAAGATGCAGCAGATAATAGACTTTCTGGAAAAGATTGCCAGGGAGAGGGCTATAACTGACAGGGCCTGTGCTGCGCTTGCTGAGTTTGGTGTGATCGAGCCCTGGGAAGGGTACGGTGGCCTGTATAAAGTGAGCGAAGCCAAGTTGAAAGACCTGAGTGGAGAAGCCTTTGTGAAGCTCAGGGATACCGGCGGATTGAAGGTTATGTACGGGCAGCTTTATTCCTTGACTCAGATGGCAAGGCTTAAGAAACTGGCTGAACAGGATAAGGAGCCGGATTGGGAGAGTATGGAAGAACTGGATTTTGAGAAGATAAAAATATGACACGCAAAGTAATCATTTTCACAGACGGCATGTTCATGCGCCGCCGGGTGCTGGAGAGAAACCACTTTCTGTACAAGCCAAGAGAGATCCGGGAATACTGCCAGAAGCACCTGAGACCAAACGACTACCTGGTGCGTATTTATTATTATGACTGTAAGCCCTTGCAGGCCAGGGGAACATCTCCCTTGAATGGTAAGGAGATAGACTTTTCCAGGCTGGAGAGTGCAAGGCTAAGACACCAGCTGTTCGAGGGCCTGCGCCATGCACCAAATTTCTGTTTGAGGCTTGGAAGCATGGAGTGGAACGGCAGGGACTGGAATGTTGTCGGCTCCAAGGTGTCTCCGCTTTTGAAGAAGGAGATAACTGTGGATGACCTGTCAGACAGCGATATCCGACCGGGAAGCGAGACTACCCAGATAAGCGTAAAGATGGCCCTGGATATGATCACCCTTGCAGCCAGAAAAGCCGGGGATATGTTTGTTCTGATCACTGACAGAACAGACCTGGTTCCGGCAATGGAGATGGTTCGGCAAGAAGGGGTGCAGGTATGCCTGGATAATATGCATGCTCCTGTCTCAATAGAGCTTTCGGAGCAGGCGGATTTTATAAGTACCCAATTAAACAATAAGGAGAGTTAAGATGCACGTATTTGCAGACGGAATCAGTAAAGTGACTTTGTCCAATGGCAACCTGAGGATTATGCTGACCCAGCGTGGAGCAGATGATTCCACAGTTGAAGCCGGAACCCTGATTATTCCGGCGAGTCAGGCTAATAACTTTATGAATGGTCTGGCGAACAGTCTGAAGGAGCTGGATAGTAAGCTGAAAGAGGCCAGGGAGCAGCAGCAATAGAGAGCTAAGGATCTGTCACGATATAAGTGTTATATTTGTCTTATTGTTCCCACGCTCTGCGTGGGAACATTCCCTGGACGCTCAGCGTCCACAATGACCGCAGGAGCGGTCGGGCTACGCTCTCCCGCCCTGGCGGGACAGAGCGTGGGAGCGATAAACCCCCAGATTATGCAAGCATTATGTAACACTTATTTTATGACAAACCCTACGATGATTTTTATAAGCCAGCAGGGGATATCCCCTGCTGGCTTTTTACCCTCACACCCTCAAGAATGGCCTTCACAGCTTCACACAGAGCTTCCAGCAACCTTGGCCTCACCTTATCCGGCAGGGCCACGTATTACCTGCGTTGCCGGGATAAATCCAGCCGGATCAGGCAGGGCAAGGCTTGGCTCTACCGACAGCCTGGGGCTTGAACAGGCCCGGGAGAAAACCTGTGTGAAAAAACAGACTTTTTCCTGTTGACACCCAGCTTGTAAAGGAGATACTGCTGGCAGAAAACTATAAGGAGGGATGGTATGTCATTCGAATTTCATACCCATCTTGATATCTCCGTAGACACCCGGTACAACGAATTGTTTACGGACACTGAAGAACTCTATACCCATTATGAGGTGTGGACCGGTCATATCCAGGAAGATGGCGAAGTTGTTGATGGTAATTTTCTTGGCAGGCTGTCCATTGAGGATCTTGCCGATGTACGGGTCGGTTATGATCAGATCAACCATAACGCCATGTATGTCCGGGGCTGGGAAGATGAAACCGGTACAGGGGACTGGCATCACAATGACTGGAAGGATGGCGATTATTTTGATTTTCCTGGTCCCCCGGAAATCGAATTTCATACTGACGTAGATATATCCCTGGAAACCTCTTTTGCCGATCTCTTCACCGATGAAGACGACACTTCAACCTGGTACCAGATATGGACCGGTGAGATGGACGAGGAGGGTGTGGTCCAGGGTTCTCTGGTGGATACTGAAGAAGGCGGCGGCTGGGTCCGGGCTGAAGACCTGAACAATCTCCTGTTCACTGCGGATCAAGACGGGCACAACACTGTTTACGTCCAGTCTTACAGCCCTGAACAGGGGAAAGGTGACTGGCAGCACAATGACTGGCAAGAGAGCCGGTATTTTGATTCCCCAGAATTTCCAGAAGCAGTTCTGCATAGTTTTCCGTCTCAAGTCATGCAAGCCAATCCTGACATAGAATTCAACACAGACTTGAATGTTACCGCTGGTGTCACCACTTTTGATGAGTTGTTCACTGATCCGGATGAAAGCGTAGTATGGTATCAATTGTGGACAGGCAAGATTGATGCAGAAGGAGAATTTATTAAGGGTTCTTTTGTTGACACCCCGGCAGGAAGAGGCTGGATCGAGGCATCGGACCTGGAGACCCTGAAGGTTACCGCTGCTCATGTCGATCATAACTCACTGGGCGTTAAAGCCTGGAGTGAAGAACATGGAATTAGAGACATGCAATTTAATGATCCCGACAAACCTTTTACAATAGATCTGCTTAATGCTGAGCTTGAGCTGCAGGGCTTGCGCTGGAAATGCCAGGGTATAGATTTTTGTACGGTGCCGGTGGAGGTGGCAGCCGGGGAGAAGCTGAATGTAACCGGGACGCTGGCGGCTTTAAACGATGGTTTGGCTGATGCTGAGGATGTTGATTTCAGCCTGGTAATCCTTGATGCCGATGGTGAGGTGGAGCATGAGTTTACCATAAGTGAAGATGATGATTTCATTCCTGCGGGCAGGTCTGTAGACTTTAATTATGCCTGGTATATTGAAGAGCCAGGAGACTACACTGCTGAAGTAACATCCAGCGCAGACAATGCACGATCAGTTCAGATCAGTGAGCATTTTACGGTGGAACACCAAGAGCCCGGGCTCCGGTTCCAGGAGCTGGAATGGACAAGTAACGGTAAAAAATTTAATACCAATCATGGCCTGGAAGTGGGCGAAGAATTGACAGTGTCCGGCAAACTTGCTGCCCTTGAGGGCTATAGAGAAAATGCTGAGGACGTTGAACTGAACCTGGTAATTACAGGAGGCGCTAGAAGCGACGTGTCTGTTGAAGGGTATACTGTTGGAGATATGAAGCCGGGCGATTCCCATGAGTTCGAACTCAGCTGGACCTCTGAATACGACTATGATCCCGGACAACATCCGTATTATACACTGAAGATAGTTGCAGATGCGGACAATGTCGATACTGTTGACAATTTCAGGACCTTCGATGTCAAAGCCCCCGAGGCTGCCTCTGATGACCACATTCATACCCTGGGTGTCTCTGATGATAATGCCCGGAATGAAATGGAAATGAGTTGAACAACTTAAGCCCCGGAAGCGGCTTTCCCCCAACACTTTTCAAGCCATCAACCGTCAACAGTCAACAAAAAACAAAGGAGAGTCAAGATGCACGTATTTGCAGATGGAATCAGTAAAGTGACTTTGTCAAATAACAACCTGCGTATTCAGCTGACCCAGCGTGGAGCAGACGAGTCAACAGTAGAGGCCGGAACCCTGATTATTCCGGCGAGTCAGGCCAACAACTTTGTAAACGGTCTGGCGAACAGTCTCAAGGAATTGGATAGCAAGCTGAAAGAGGCCAGGGAGCAGCAGACTCAGCAGTAACCCTCAAAATAAAAGGATTTGCAATGCACGTATTTGCAGACGGAATCAGTAAAGTGACGCTGTCCAATGGAAATCTGAGAATTATGTTGACCCAGCGTGGTGCAGATGATTCCCAGGTGGAAGCCGGAACCATGATTATTCCAGCTTCTCAAGCCAGTAACTTCCTGAACGGTCTGGCAAGCAGTCTCAGGGAGCTGGATGAAAAGCTCAAGGCCGCCAGAGAGGAAGAGCCAGAAGAGATCGAAGAGCTTAGTTGATCTATGTAGGCCAGTGGGGGATGACTCTGCTGGCTTTTTACTCTCACACCCTCAAGGACTATAGCAGGTTGAAAGATGCCCGGGAGCAGCAGACTAAGTAATTGATAGAGCCCCGTTTGCTATTTTTTTCAATTCTTCTTTTGGACACGGAGCGTCCGAAGATTTTTTCCAGGCAGAGCGTGGGAAAGACAACGTATAGTGGCTTACTCCTGAAACCCTGTCATAAAAAACAAGAACCACGCTAAGAAGCGTGGCAGGCCTTTGAACCGCAAAGACGCTAAGTACGCAAAGTTAAAGACGCGAAGCAGGTGTATTGTCCAAAACCGGGACACGGTTTTGGACAAGGCTGCCTTTTCATTTGCCGCCTGCCCCGTTAAAAGCGAAGCCTGTTTAACCGGGGTACACCCGGCAAATGAAAAAAATCTTCCTGCCTTCCTTTGCGACCTTTGCGTCTTTAGTGAGTCTTCGAACGGGCGGTTAAGGTTTCTTTGTTTCTTGGGTTGCGGGCAAAGCCCGCATTAGGTTGTTATTACTTGCTTCCTAAAGGTTATGAAGAGTTGACGGTTGCCCCTTTTAAAGGGGAGAAGCGCTTGGCTTGGAATTACCGGTTTCCGCTTCAACAAATTTTTGAAGGAGTGACTTATGTCTATTCAGTTTAACCAAGACTTAGAAATAACCCTTGGTACACCATTTACAGATCTATTCGCCAACACGGATGAGGAACAGACTTCCTGGTACAGATTGTGGACCGGTAAACTGGATAATGAAGGTGAGGTAGTCCGGGGAGCTATGGTAGGCGACGGCTGGGTATCAAAAGACGGTCTTGATGATCTTACCGTTGGAGTAGACCAGGCAGGGCATAACACCTTGTATGTGCAGACCTATACTGATGAGCTGAACTCCTGGGAGCACTCAACGGAAATGAGTTTTCCCGAGGAAATTACTTTTGAGCTGGCAATTGAAAAGGATGTGGTTTCTGAAGACACTTTGCTCAGTGATATGTTCAGCTTCGATACCCCTGTCAGCAGCAGTGAGGTCTGGTTTCAGGTCAAGGTTGAGGGAGAGCCCATTGACACCACTGTGGGCAATGGCTGGGTCCGTGGAGACAGGCTGGGGGGTGAGTATTTTCCAGCAAAACATGCCGGTAAAGAATTGGAGGTTACTCCGTTCTACGCAGGCGAGCTGCATACAGATAAAGCTCAGACTCAAATGGTGGATAGGGCCGAGCATTATGAAT
This sequence comes from Desulfonatronospira thiodismutans ASO3-1, assembly GCF_000174435.1. NCBI lineage: Bacteria > Pseudomonadati > Thermodesulfobacteriota > Desulfovibrionia > Desulfovibrionales > Desulfonatronovibrionaceae > Desulfonatronospira > Desulfonatronospira thiodismutans. The sequence continues at coordinate 11,451 of NZ_ACJN02000002.1, read as the reverse complement.
TAAGCATAGACAAAGCTTACGTGGAAGAAGATACCCCTTTGAGCGAAATGTTCAGCTACAACCTTCCAACCGGAGTCACTGCGGATACTATCTGGTTCCAGGTCAAGGTGGACGAAGAGCCCGTTGACACCGCTGTGGGCAACGGCTGGGTCCGTGGAGACAGGCTGGGGGATGAGTATTTTACGGCGGAACGTGGCGGTAAAGAGTTGGGGGTTACTCCTTTTTTTGATGGTGCATTGCAGGAAGGTCTCAGCCAGGAGTGGACAGTGCAAGGTGAGTCTGCTGCCGAGTTAAAGATTAATTTTATGAACATTACCCCGGAAGAGCCGGAGCCAGGCCAGGAATTCTCAGTAGATGTGAATATAGAGGAACTGGCAGATGTTGAGACTGAAAACCTGACTGTGGACCTGACGATAGCTGGTACTGAGATAGAAGAGACCATAGATGTAGACTCTCTCCAAGGAACAGAGACCACGGTTACATTTGAAGACCTGGTGATAGAGGATGCCGGAGAATACACCATAGACGTGACAGCTGATGCGGACAATGCGGATATTGTTTCATCGCAGAGCACGCTAAATGTTTCCATTGAGGACTTTGTCGTTGGAATAGAAATAACCACCCAGCCGGACCTGGAGTACATAGAAGGCCAGGAACTGGATCTGAGTGATCTGGAGGTAACCAAGAGCTACCAGGTGGCAGAGGATCAGGTAGTTTCCTTCTCAGATTTTGCAGACTACGGCCTGGTGGTTGATTTGGCGCAGGGAACAGAGCTTACTCTTGGTAATGACGATCAGACCATAAAAGTGGAACATACTCCGACAGAGAAGACTGCAGAAACGCAACCCCTGTCGGTTTCAACGCAAGAAGTCGAAAGTCATTTTCCGACAGACTACGAACAGTACATGATAACTCTTATAAACCGGGCCAGACTGGATCCGGAAGCCGAGGCCGATCTGTTTGGTATAGATCTCAATCAGGACATTTCTCCTGAAGATGAAATATCTCCAGACATGAAGCAGCCCCTGGCCTTCAACCCGGATTTGACGCAGGCAGCCAGAGAACATTCACAGTGGATGCTGGATAACGATACTTTTGATCACACCGGTGAAGGAGGCAGCTCCGTGGAGGATCGCATAAAGGATACGGACTACAATACCGATCCGCCCTGGGGCTGGGGTGAAAATCTGGCTTTAACGGGCTACACAGAGGGTATGGATGAACTCATCGCTCAAAAGCATGAAAACCTGTTTCTTTCATCTGGTCATCGTGAAAACACCATGAGCGAGTCATTTATGGAAGTCGGCGTGGGCTCTCTGCTTGGAGACTATGCTAACAATACTGTATACATGTCAACTGTCAAATTTGCTCATACCAGTGATACGCCTTTTCTAACCGGTACTGTGTTTCAGGATCTTGATGATTCAGGGGCATACAAGCCGGGAGAAGGTCTGGGAGATGTCCAGATTCAGGTTGGAGGACAGGGTACTACTACCTGGGATTCCGGTGGTTATGCCATGCAGCTTGAACCTGGAGATTATCTGCTTACCTTTAACCATGATAAATTTGAAGAAAAAGTGGAAATGGATTTTACCATGCCCGATGAAAATGTCCTGGTGGATCTGGTACTGGAGCCTGATGATTTACAAAACCGGACTGAATCTTCTGAACCCTCCATCCAGGAAATACAGTTTATGGGAGTAGAAAAGGAAGATGACACCTTTGGAGTGAGTGAGTTTGTCTAAGCTGACACAATACTCCAATACACCACTTTCTGATGTTGTCCCGTAGGGGCCTCTTTTTCCGCGGTAAACTCCCCTCCTTAGCCAAGGAGGGGCCGGGGGAGGTTGTATGAAATCCCTTCCTTCAGGAAGAAAGTTTGGGTGTATGGGGGTATATTATCGTTCCCACGTAACCATTCAGGGGGTCCTCGGTGTCGATTACTGGCACTAAGCCTGGGGACTGTCCCTCGCTAAGTACTAAATGTGCAGGTTCACAAAACTTTGCGTTTGCAATTTTTGAATTTGGTGCAGAAAAGTGTCGCGGGGACTGTCCCCAGGCCGATTGAGGCTTCCCCTGAATGGTTACGTTCCCACGCTCTGCGTGGGAACTTTTTTCGACCGCTCCTGCGGTCATTTTGCGTGGGCGTGAAGATATCTTGACGCCCATACTCCCATACTTCTTAAGGCCCGGGGGTGGTTATATGAGATCCCTTCCTTGCAGAGGCAGCCAGACAACTGGGAATTTCCAGTCAGCCGATTTATCGTAAAAAAATATTGCACTTTACGTGCAGTTAAAGTACGGGAGGCTTTAAGCAAAAGGGGAACTATATGATTTTCATGTTTCTAATCCGCCATATAGAGCAGAGCTGGTCCCTGCACCAGGCCCTGGATCTGTCAATCAGCCTGTGACATACACAGACTTGTAAGCCCGTTTCTGCCTTTGATGGCGGAGACGGGCTTTTTTTATTTTTGAAGCCACAATTCTATTCACTAACTTAAAGGAGGTAAGCATGAGTTCTGATGGTACGAATTATCCTGGTGGCACTCGAGATGAGGCCAGATTGATTGAATTAACCCAGGAAAAGTCCTTTGCTTTTCATCTCTCGCCTCAAGAGTACCATTACTACCAGTTTGATGCCGATCAATCCGCTATGGAGATCCATGTAACCAAGGGCGATGTCTCTGTAGAGCTTCAGGATGAAGATGGTAATACTCTGGCAAGTGGAGATCAGGGGATACGTTACGGGGGTCTTGAAGAAGGCAGGAGTTACTACATCCAGGTGGAAAATGAAGCCGGCAGTTGGTGGTGGCAGGATAAGACCGAATACCACCTGGATATTACCCCTTTGGATTTCTTGCCTGCCGATGATCCTGATGAAGCAGTTGAGCTTGTCCTTGAAGAAGACAGGGAGGCTACCCTTCAACCCGGGGATGGCAGTCATTATTACCAGTTTGAACTGGATGAAGCCCGGGCAATTGATATTGAAGCAACCGGCAGTGTCTCTTTAACGCTCAAAGATAGCCAGGGCGAAAAGTTGCAGGAAGGTGAAGATTTTCTTCAAAAAGATTCACTTGATGCCGGCGAGTACAAGGTAGTAGTGGAGCACCAGGATAGCAGGTGGTGGTGGCAGGATAAGACCGAATACAGCCTGGGCCTGAACACTGCTGAAGCGGGACGCCCGGATGAGCCGGGCCAAGACCCTGATGCAGCCAGGGTTATAGATATCTGGGAGGCTGTCAGTGAAGAAGGCAAAACTTTCCAGGAAGAAGTCCCTGCAGGTGAAGACCATTTCTATAAATTTGAGCTGGACGTAGATGCCGAAGTAGGACTCAAAGCCACGGGAAATGTTTCCCTGGATCTTTTGCGCGAGGGTGATGAAGGGGACTCTCTGCAAACCGTGAAGGCAGATAAAAACTTAATCCAGACAGAACTGGCCCCCGGGGAATATTATGTACGGGTGAACAATGAAACCGGTGAATGGTGGTGGCAAGCAGACGCCGAATATGAACTGGATTTTGAGGTGAGCCCGGATGGATACGAAGTAAGTACTTATGAGGAATTGCAAAAAGCCTTGGAAGACAGCGATGATTTATTGGGACCGGAAGGAGAGCTGATCATTCATGTTCAGGCAGATATTGGAGGAGAGGGTTTTGAGTCGCATGGTCCCCTGAGCTATGATCTGGACCATGATTTGACCATTACCGGGGATGTTACCCTGGATGCGGAGGATCACTCCCGCATATTCGAACTGGATGCCCCTGATCACAATATAACCATTGATGACTTGACCCTGTCCGGGGGCAACCATGAGGACGGGTTACCCGGCGGCGCTATATGGGCTCATGTCTCGAGTCTGGATGTGGAGGAATCTGTTTTTGTGGACAACACAGGCAATATTGCCGTGCGCGGCAACGATGAAGTAAATACCTTCATGGGTACAGACGGGGATGATCATTTTGTGGTTGTGGGAGACCTTCGAGGCGCCAGCAAAACCAACGAGCCTGAGCATACTGCTCTTTTAGGGACACAGTTGACTGACCTGGTTGGTTATAATTTTGATGAAGACGCAGGTGGTTCCGCTCAGGTCATAAACGGAGCAGGCGGCACCAATACCCTGCATGTTTATGGTGTGGCTGATATCAGCAACTTTGAGCTGGAAAATGTCAATTTTCTTGAGATTAACTCCGATGTTACTGCGGATGCCTCAGATATAGAGGGCATGGATTTCATAAAAGGTGACGGTGGCAGTACTTTGCGCGTGGTTTCCGGTGAAGCAGTTGAAATTGATCTCAGTGAATTTTCTGGGGTTTCCCGCCTGCATGTAGCAGAGGGTGTGAGTGCATCCATATCCAGTCTGGGCGGAGTTCGGTCGCTTTCAGGTACAGGGACCATTGCGGCCCGGGAGGGAGCCCTTGATCTTCGTGAAGGTATGGTGGTGGAGCGAGGTCTGGGCCTTAAGGATGCAGACGGTGCGGACTCGGATAGAAGCGGAGTTCGAGAAGTTGATGAAGTCAGGGATAGCGACAGGGATGCTGACGTTATAGAAGGTGGTCCTGGGGATGATTACCTTGTGGGTAATACAAGCGACCAGCTTTTTCTTCCCGGCGGCGGAAGCAACGTAATCGAGGGCGGTGGCGGCCAGAATATATACCGCCTTGAAGAGGGCAGCGATAATACCATCCATGCATCTCCATCAGATGATATACTGGATTTGAGCCTTATTTCCGAGGGAGTCGCCCTGGACCTGAGAGAGGGAGGCACTGGAGAAGACGAAGCTGTTGGCATCACTGTAGTGGTGGGCGGCGAAGCTGCTGGGCGGGGTGCGTTGGATGTGCATCTGTCCCAGGACCTGTCCGGCTCATTTGGAACGGATGTCGCCACTCTGCGCAGTCATGTGGACCCTGATGGCGATGATCCAAGTCTCATGGAGCAGCTTCGAGAAGTACAGCCCAACACAAACTTCGGCCTGAGTGGCTTCATTGATAAGCCCCTGCAGGATGTATTTGATACCACACTGGGGGGCGGCGGGGGCGACACCCCCGAATACCCCTTTGAAGAAAAGCTGGACATGACCAGCAATGCAGACCGTTTTGTGGAAGCAGTCTTTGACGACGAACTTATGGAAGTGCGGTGGGGGGGTGATGCCCCCGAATCACAGCTCTCCGCCCTGCAGCAGATCGGCCTTCGGGGTAATCCGTATGATGATACCTATGAAAACAGTATCGGGTTCAGGGCAGGTGCGACCAAGGTTGCTATCATCGCAACAGATGTTGATTTCCATGAAGGCCCAATCATGAATGAGACACTCGAACAGGAGATTCCGCCCAATGACGGCACCACGACTCTTAGGCGCTGGAAAGGCGATGAAGACAATCCTCCGGACGTCATTGGCCCTCCAGGGACAGGTGAGGACTTCCCCACCCGGACGCAGGTCAAGGAGGCTCTGGATGGGGCTGACATCTACCCCGTGATCCTGCTCCAGAATTATGACTGGTATCGAGACGACTATGAAGAGCTCCTGGATTATATAGGCCGGGGCAGCATAGTACCTCTGGCCGGCAGGACAGACGATGTGACCGCTGCAATCCTGGAAGCCATTGGTACCATAGACCAGCCGGCCATTCAGACGGTTGTGGGCACGCAGGGTGATGACCAGATCACGGGCAATCGCCTCAACAACATCCTCTGGGGCTATGAAGGCGACAATACCCTGTTTGGCTACAGGGGCACCAATGTGCTCATTGGCTCTACAGAAGGTTATGATACAGTTTTGCTGGAAGGCGAAATGGAAGATTATGAAATGGAGAGGGTGGATCTGGATGCCTTCCCTGAGTTGCCCAACGGTAGGCTGGACGTGACTCTTGGCGGGGATACCGGAATTGACTACGGTTATCGGTTCGTGTCCGAGTACTACGGCACGCACTACGTGGATCCTACTGTTGACCTGGTTGATTTTAAGGATGGGGATAGTTTCAGTCCTTTTGCTGGGTCTGCCCCTGAAGAACTCGCCATCCAGTCTATAGACATAATCACCGCAGGAGAGGTAGGTTCCAGTGTTCAGATAGATGCTATAGTCGAGCATACCAGGGACGCAGAAGAGGTTGAGTTTACAATCAGCCAGAATGGGGCAAACGCGACTGTTACTGTAGATCTTGAGAAAGACACTCCTTCTGTGGAAGAGGTCACAGGCATTTTTGATAGCACCTTGGGTTTTGAACCCGGAGCTGTGTACTTAGAGGTAAGGGTGGTTGAAGGTGCAGAGGTAGAATCTGATACTAAGACTTTCGGCCTGTATGAAGACGAAAAAAACCGGGAATTCCAGTGGCAGTGGGCTGACACTGACAAGCCTCCTTTTGATATGATTGGGCATACCATTGTTGACCATGATGGGCTTGATCCAGGAACATTAGGCACTGGAACCGGCTTTATGATTAGCCCCAGACATATTATGACTAATGCCCACGTGTTGTCGGAAGAAGATTGGCATTCTGATTTGTCTGAACTGAACTCTGTTGATTTTTACTTGGGTCGAAATGGTGGAACAATCACCGAAGAGCAGGATGGTAACTTGTTGAGGGGGGAGCACGCTTACCTGCAAAAAGATGAATGGGGAGACAAATGGCCGGATACGGATATGGCTATAGTCACTCTAGATAGGGAAGTAGACGGACACTTCGACTGGTTCTGGAATGCCAGGGGTAGCGAACGTGATTTGACTGGTGAACCAGTATTTCTTTCGGGATACCCTTCCAGAGACCTTGATCAGGGAACAGATCATATTGGAAATTCTACGTATTTCCAATGGACTTCGGAAGGTACAGTAACCGACTATATCTGGGGTTATGATGGGTATGGCGAAGAAAGCGGGGGGCTAAGTTTTACTCAGTCCTTGTCCTCTACAGGCGGGGCCAGCGGTTCTCCAATTATTTACCAAAATGAAGATAACGATTACCAGTTTGTTGGATCTTATGTAGGTCATAGTGGAGCAGACCCAGTAGCAGCGACTCTGGACCCTGCTGCCTACGATTGGGCCTTAGACATTGTACAGGATTACGGCTATCTCACAGAACTGGACTATGTGGAAGGTCCACGGGATATGGGACTGGATAAGGCTCTAAACCTGAATGAGGGTTTTGAAACCGATGTAGCCGAAGCAGTACCAGCTGAGGTGTCAATCCAGGGAATTAGAGATGAAGAGATGGATGATTTCTATTTTGCTGCTTAGTCTCGTGGGATGTACTACTGCTCATTACCGGGTCCATGACAAGGAAGAGTTGCGCTATGCCCTTGAAGACCCGGATAATCTGGCTGGTAAAGAACTTGTAATTAGAATTGCGTCTTCCATTTCAGACATTGGCCGTCCCTTTGTGTATGATGGTTCCAGTGATTTACGCCTTACCGGTGCTCCAGCAGAACTAACCAGTCATGGTCGCAACCACTTGCTGCGCAGTGATTCTAAGGCAAAAATTACCCTTGAGAATTTGACTTTTTCAGGTGGGCGCACTGGTGTAGGCTCAGAACGTGGCGGTGCGGTTTACCATCTGGGAGACCTGGTGATTAATGACTGCAAATTTTTAGATAACGCAGCTGAATTTGGTGGAGCCGTGTATGCTGGAGGAAGGGTAGATATACAAAGAAGCCGTTTTGAGCATAACCAGGCCCGCTGGAGAGGTGGAGCAGTTTATAGCGAAGATAAAATTACCACAACGGACTCAATATATCAGGATAATTCCGAACCTGTTTTATATGTACGAGATAAAGGAGTAAAATGATGCATGTATTCACAGGCGGAATCAGTAAAGTGACTTTGTCGAATGGAAACCTGCGTATTAAGCTGACCCATCGTGGAGCTGTGCAGCGAGAGCGTAGATGCAGGAACCCTGATTATTCCGACTTCTCAAACCAGTAACATCCTGAATGGCCTGGCGAATAGTCTGAAGGAGTTGGATAGCAGGTTGAAAAAGGCCATAGAGGAAGAACCACAAGCAGAAAAAGGATAAATGGGAAAAATAAGCTGAACTAAAATAGGCCCAAGAAACCCTTATAGACGTAGCCACAGAAGCATACGGTCCTCTACCCGATATGCTCCACGAGAAAATCAAGTCCATTCAATCTCTGGAGAACTTAAAAGCGCACTGAACAGAAAGGTGGTCAGAACCCAATTCCTTGAAGAGTTTACCGAGCTCGTAAATCGGGCTACTCAACATTAACTGCCAAGGTGGCTGTCCTTAACCAAAAGGATGGCCACCTATATTTCTGGCTTTTTGAAAAAAGAAAGCTGGTGTATGCTACCTTTGAGAAAATGGTTTCTGTATGAGGGCATGTTGAGGGCAGAAAATGGCCCTCTCTTTATCATTAACTATCTGAAATAATAGTATTATTTTTGAGTTATAGACAAAATTCCCTACTTTTTTTGCTTCTGCTTTGAGGGCATGTTGAGACCTCTTTTTTATCTCCTACCAAAATAACCACTTTCAGCCCAGGAAACACGGGCATTTTCAATAAGTTGCATTTTTCACCCTGACTGAAGGTGCCGACCGTGGAGAGGACTTTGTAGGTACAGAAAACAATGACACCTTCGATGCAGGCCTTGGTGTAAATCCTAATGGTGAGACCGTAAATAGTGGGGACGGGGACAGGCTAGTTGACAACTTAGCTGGTTTTCGATGTATGTTGTTTCAACAGCTTAACCGTAAGCCTTGAAGGAGGTGTTCCATGTCCCGAATAGCCGGCTTTATCTGCAATGATCGTCCCACAGTATACCATGTTGTTTCTGCGGATACGTCATAATCACCGGGATCAAGGTCTTCTATTTCATAGGTGGCTTCAGACTCACCCTCTGCCACTGTCAGAGCATCGGTCTCACCGGCTCCAACTGTGTCCTGGGGCTAAGGCATGGCATCGAAAAAATCGATTCAGGAAGATTATTTGGAGGGACAAAAAAAAGGCCACACCGACTTAATCAGCGTGGCCTGTTGGTGAATTAGGGATGTTCGAGGTTAGTTATGCGCTGCTCTGTTTACGAGCTCGGTAAATTCTTCGAGGGATTGGGTTTTGTAAACCTTTCTGGTTAAGGTCCGCAGGTTATCAATGGACTCTATGGACTTGATTTTATCCTGGAGAGAATTCGGTAATGGGCCGTGGCAGTCTCCAGCTACATCTATGAGGGTTTCTTTAGCGTTTTTTAGCTCTGCCTGTCTTTCCCATATAGGTTTTTCCTTAATGGCCTTATTGTAACCTCGTTCTTCCAATACTTCTGCTGTGGTTCTCACGGTTTCTCCTCCTTTGGGAAGATGTTTAACCTTCTCTTCTGCCTCTTCGGGCGTTTCATCTGTGGCTATAAGCAAATACTTGATCAAAATTGCAAAGATTTCATGAGCCTCTTTGGCATCCAAACCTTTAAACAACAGCTCTAAAGCTTCATATATCTGATCTCTTTTTTCCGGATAAAATATGTATTCAAGGACCAGGTGAAAAACCTCAAGGGTAATGGAGGTCTTGGCCTTCTTCTTATTGATTTCCGGGACTTCATGCAGGAGATGTTCAAACTTCGGAATATATTTCCTGTAATGCTCAGACGGTAGATTAAAGAGGTCAGAAAACTCCAGGCTATAATTCCACCTGGCTGTTCCGTGATAAAAAACCAGGGGAACTATGATCGGCAGAGTTCCGGTTTTCTTCTGGATAAAGCTCTGCCAGACTTCGTTCATGTATTTGAATAGCTGGATCTTGGTCCAGGCATCCAGATCACTCTTGTGCTCTACCAATATGTATATTTCAGCGGGCTCTCCAGTATTGAGCTTCAGGGTGATCACGATATCGGTCATGCTCTCTTTGAGATTGTCGCTGACATATGACCTGGAGGATACCTTGACAGTATCCAGGTTCATGTCCCTGGTTATCTCTTCCGGCAGATGATACCTCACGAAATCCCTTGCCACGGGTTCTCGCCCCAGTATCGCCCTGAAAGTGTGATCGTGGTATTTGCTTGTATCACTCATAAGGGAAGAATAAAGCATAGTCTTCAGGTAGGCAAGGAGAATTTATAGGTGGCAGTGAATAAACTGAATAAACGGGACAGACGAAAAATACTGGACTTTTATTCTCATTTCGGCTATTTTTTTTCCATAGACATCAACCCTCACCCAAGGAGGTTCACCATGCCAAGAAACGCCAGATTCACTCTGCCTCACAGGCCCACTGTATACCATGTGATATCCCGGACAGCTCTGCCAGGCTTGCCTTTGGGCGATATCGAAAAGAACCGCCTTCTGGAGATTATCAAGTATTTCAGCAGCATTTATTTTGTGGAAGTGCTCGGTTTTTGTATTATGGGCAACCACTGGCACCTGGCAGTAAAGATTTATCCCAGGGACTACGCTACCAGGCAGGAGGTCCAGGAAAGATTTGTCAAGCGCTATGGAGAGGATGTTCATTTTGGTGACCAGGAGATGGAAAAGTTCAGCAAGAAATGGACAGATCTTTCCGAGTTCGTCCGAGAGATCAAGCAGACCTTTTCCAGGTATTACAACAAGAGGCATAACAGACGGGGCTTCTTCTGGGGTGAGCGATTTAAAAGCATGATCGTACAGGAAGGCAGCACCCTGGTGAACATGCTGGCCTACATAGACTTGAATCCTATACGGGCCGGAATAGTCAAAAAGCCGGAAGACTACCGCTGGAGTTCACTTGGTTACCATACCCAGACCGGCAATAAAGATGGTTTCTTATCCATAGATTTCGGGCTCAAGGAGTGGAACGAGCAGGACCCCAAAGAGATTGTCCGCAAATACAGGCAGTTTGTGTATGAAACCGGCGCTGTGGATGCCGGAAAAGGCAAAACCATTGATCAAAAGGTTGTGGAAAAAGCCAGGAAAAAAGGCTACAAGATATCCCGAGTAGAGCGTTTCAGATACAGATGCCGGTATTTTACCGATTCCGGTGTTATCGGCGGGAAGGATTTTGTGCAGGAGGTATTCGACCAGGTCAAGCACTTGCTGGGTTCCAAGGATGAACGCAAATTTACTCCCGTTGGTGGTGTGGAGGGTTTGTATTCTATGAAGCGGCTTGGTGAATCTTGAGCTCAACTTTTTGTAAAGTTGGCATTTCCAGATTGTCCTTGCCAAGCACCTTGAGCTGTATTATCAAAACATGTCTAAAATTAAGCAAGCTCACGACAAGATATTCAAGAATGTTTTTTCAGACAGAAAAAACGCCCTGAATCTTCTGGGAAACTTTCTGCCTGCAAATATTCTGAACCGCCTGGACCTTAAGCAGATGGTCTATGAAAAGGACACCTTTGTTCAAAAACACCTGAAAGGCTACTACTCAGACCTCCTGGTCACCATCCCCTTGGTGGATTCAGACGAGTCAGTGAAGGTGTATTTCCTTTTCGAACATAAGAGTTTTTCTGATCCTGACTTGCCTTTGCAGCTGCTACGCTATATC